>NZ_JAAAHS010000590.1 GCF_009908195.1 Streptomyces boluensis
GGGCGGGAGGTCAGGCGCGCTTGCCGACCTCGTGCGTGGCCCGCGTCCAGGCGCGGGCCTGCTCGCTGAGGGTGATGCCGAGACCGGGGCGCGCGGACACGTGCATCCGGCCGTCGCTGATGGCGAGCCGCTCGTTGAACAGCGGCTCCAGCCAGTCGAAGTGCTCCACCCACGGCTCGATCGGGTACGCCGCCGCGAGGTGCAGATGGATCTCCATCGCGAAGTGCGGGGCCAGCTGCAGCTGTTGGTGCTCGGCAAGCGCCGCGAGCTTCAGGAACTGGGTGATGCCGCCGATCCGCGGGGCGTCCGGCTGGATCACATCGGCGGCGCCCTGCCGGATCAGCTCCCAGTGCTCGGCGACGCTCGCCAGCATCTCGCCGGTCGCGACCGGCGTGTCCAGGGAGGCCGCGAGCGCGGCGTGGCCCTGCGCGTCGTACGCGTCGAGGGGCTCCTCGATCCATACGAGGCCGAACTCCTCCAGGGCCCGCCCCATGCGCTGCGCGGTCGGCCGGTCCCACTGCTGGTTGGCGTCCACCATCAGCGGTACGTCGTCGCCGATGTGCTCGCGCACCGCGGTCAGCCGCCGCAGGTCCTGCTTGCCGTCCGGGTGCCCGACCTTGATCTTGAGGCCGCCGATGCCGCTCTCCAGGGAGGCCGTGGCGTTCTCCAGGACCTGTTCGGTCGGCGTGTGCAGAAAGCCGCCGGACGTGTTGTAACAGCGCACCGAGTCACGGTGCGCGCCGAGCAGCTTGGCCAGCGGCAGCCCCGCCCGCTTCGCCTTGAGGTCCCACAGGGCCACGTCGTACGCGGCTATGGCCTGGGTGGCGAGACCGCTGCGGCCGACCGAGGCGCCCGCCCAGACCAGCTTGGTCCAGAGCTTGCCGATGTCGCTGGGGTCCTCCCCGAGCAGGTTCTCGGCGATCTCCCTGGCGTGCGCGAACTGGCCGGGGCCGCCCGCCCGTTTCGAGTAGCTGAAGCCGATGCCCTGGTGCCCCTGCGCGGTCTCCACCTCGACGAACAGGAACGCCACCTCCGTCATCGGCTTCTGCCGGCCGGTGAGCACCTTGGCGTCGCTGACCGGTGTGGCCAGCGGCAGTGTGACCGAGGAGAGCTTGATCCACGTGATCGTGTCGAGCGTCGCCCCGCCCGCACTCCGCGCGGTGCCCGTGGTTGCCTGCGTCATCGTCACCACTTCGAGTCCCTGTCTCTGCGCCGTGTCACTGCGCCCTGTCTTTGCGCCGTGTCTCCGCGCCGTGTCTCTGTGACCGTTGCTTGTCACCTGCTTGTGCCCTGAAGCTAAGGTCGGCGATTGATCCACGTCCAACATTGTTTTTGGATCGTCCGATACTGGAGGGGCATCAATGTTCACGCTCACACAGCTGGTGAGCTTCGTGGCCGTCGCGGAGGAACTGCACTTCACCCGGGCCGCGGAGCGCCTGCGCATGACCCAGCCGCCGCTGAGCCGGCAGATCCAGCTCCTGGAGCACGAGTTGGGCGTCCAGCTCCTGGACCGCACCAACCGCTCGGTGCGCCTCACCCCGGCCGGGCGTTCCTTCCTCAACGAGGCGCGGCGCATCCTGCGTCAGGCCGAGTCCGCCGCCCTCGCCGCGCGCCAGGTCTCGGCGGGGGAGGCCGGGGCCATCGCCATCGGTTTCACCGCCGCCAGCGCGTACCGCACCCTGGGCACCCTCCTCGACGTGGCGCGTACGGCCACGCCCGGCGCGGAACTCGTCCTGCGTGAGCTGGTCACCCGTGACCAACTGGAGGCGATCACCGAAGGCTCCCTCGACCTGGGCATGATCCGCCCATCGAGTACGGGACCCGACCTGGACACCCGGCCCGCGCTGCGCGAGGGGCTGCTCGCCGCCGTACCGCACGACCATCCGCTCGCCGGGGGCGAAGGGCCGCTCCAGGTGGCGGACTTCGACGGCCAGGAGATGCTGATGTACTCGCCGGTCGAGGCCCGCTACTTCCACGAGCTCCTGGTCAGCGTCTTCCGCGCCGCGCGGGTCACCCCGGTGTTCACGCAGTACCTCAGCCAGGTCCACAGCCTGCTCGCGATGGCCAACGCGGGCTGGGGCATCGCACTCGTCCCGGAGGCGGCGGCACAGATGCGGTTCCCCGGGATCACGTTCCGGCCCCTGGAACTCGACGACCCGGAGCCTGTCGAACTGCACCTGGTGTGGCGCCGGAACAACGACAACCCGGCATTGCACGCGTTGCTCCGCCATCTCTGACCGGGGGGGCGTACGGGTCGTACGGGTCGTGCGGGCGGCGCGGGTCGTACCGTCACGCGGTCATGCCGGGAAGGTATCGCAGCCTACAAAAATCAACCTGGACGCGAATGGAGCGCGAACCTACGGTCAACTCAGCCGCGGCCCCTGTGGCTTGGGCCACACGCGGCTGAGCCGCCGCCTCCCTCGCATCCTGGAGATCGCCCCTCATGACAGCTCTCGACCGGCAGGACGAGCCGGTGACCGCAGTCCGTCCCGCGACAGCGGGCCGCCTCAGATATCTGATCCTGGCCATGCTCTTCGCCGTCACCACGATCAACTACGCGGACCGGGCCACCCTCTCCATCGCCGGTGACGCGATGCAGCGGGACCTGCACATCAGCTCCGGCGAGCTGGGCCTGCTCTTCTCCGCGTTCTCCTGGTCGTATCTGATCGCCCAGATACCCGGCGGCTGGCTGCTCGACCGGTACGGCTCCAAGAAGGTCTACGGCGCCGCCATCTTCCTGTGGTCCGTGTTCACGATGATGCAGGGCGCCATCGGCTTCTTCTCCGGCGCGGCCGTCGTCCTGCTGTTCGTGCTGCGGTTCGTGGTCGGCCTCGCGGAGGCCCCGTCCTTCCCCGGCAACTCCCGGATCGTCGCGGCCTGGTTCCCCACGAAGGAACGCGGTTTCGCCGCCGCGCTGTTCAACTCCGCCCAGTACTTCGCCACCGTCGCCTTCGCCCCGCTGATGGGCTGGCTGGTCGTCTCGCTCGGCTGGGAGCACGTCTTCACGGTGGTCGGCGGTGTCGGTGTGGTCCTCGCGCTGATCTGGACGAAGGTCATCCACCCGC
>NZ_JAAAHS010000591.1 GCF_009908195.1 Streptomyces boluensis
GGCGGGACCGGGGCGTACCGGACGGACGTGTGGCGCCCGGCGAAGGTTCCCGGGATTCCGGTTCCCGGAAACGGACTTCCACAACCATCAGGTCACGTACGTAATCGACCTCCTGGACGGTCCAGCCGAGCGGTTCCCCCAGACGCTCGGCGAGGTCCGCGCGCAGGGCGGCCGGTTCGCGGTGCACGGCGTCGAGGGTGACGACCGCGCGCCGGTCGCGCCGGTACAGGCGCGGGTGGTCGGCCGCGTAGACCACCAGGAGCAGCACGGCGGCGAGCGCGGTGGCCGTGCCGAGGCCGAGGCCGGGGAGCCCGCAGAGCAGGCCGAGGACGAGGGTCGCGAAGTAGTAGGCGACCTCCTGGTGCTGCACCGTGTCGGAGCGGAGCCGGACGATCGAGAGCACCCCGAAGAGGCCGAACCCGAGCGCGAGCCCGCCGCCCGCTCCCGTACCGGCGCGTGCGAGTGCCGCGACGACCACGAACAGGCCGACGTTCAGGGCGAGATACGCGGGTATGAGCTCGCGTCTGCGGTGCCTCGGGCAGAAGACGCCGAAGGTCAGCACGGCCACGGCGACGAGGTCGAGGGCGAGGTGCGCGAACAGGGTGGACAGGCTCGCGATGCTCTGCGGGTTCTCCATGGCCGGGAAGGTAGGTGCGGCCGGGTTAAGCGCTCCCCCTTCGGTGGTTAAGGGGGTCCAGTAGCCGCGCACCCCTGGCCTCATTGACAGTATGCTGTCGTATTGACAGAATGTTGTCACAGTGAGTACGAGGGAACGGAACGCGTCAAAGTCCGCCGTCCAGGAATCCGCGCACCCCGGGAGCATCCGATGACCCGCAAGCCCGTGTACGTCGCCGTCTACGACACCTACGCCGACTGGGAGTCAGGGCACGCCACCGCCTGGCTGGCCCGGGGCGGCTTCGAGATCCGGTACGTCGGGGCGAGCCTCGACCCGGTCACCACCCTCGGCGGGCTGCGCGTCACGCCCGACCTCGCGCTCGCCGACGTACGGCCAGAGGACGCCGCGCTGCTGATCCTGACCGGCGGGGACCTGTGGGACTCGGGTGACGAGCTGGCGCCGTTCGCCCGTGCGGCGCGCGCGTTCCTCGACGCCGGGGTGCCGGTCGCCGCGATCTGCGGCGCCACCGCGGGGCTCGCCCGCGAGGGCCTGCTCGACGACCGGCCGCACACCAGCAACGTCTCCTTCTACCTCCAGGCCACCGGGTACAAGGGCGCCGCGCACTACGTCGACGCGACCGCCGTCACCGACGGCGACCTGATCACCGCCAACAGCACCGACCCGGAGGCCTTCGCCCGCGAGATCCTCGGCCGGCTCGGGGTGTACGAGGGCGAGCAACTCGCCGCCTGGTACCGGCTGTTCCGGCACTCCGACCCGGCGGCGTACGAGGTGCTCGCCGCGGCCGAGGAAGGGAACGAGGGCGCGTGAAGGACACCGAGGCGCTCAGCCGGACGGCGCTCGGCGTCTTCCAGCTCAACGGCCAGTTCCTCGCCGCCTCCGAACGCCTCGCGCGGCCCGCGGGCCTGACCGCCGCCTGGTGGCAGGTGCTCGGCGCCGTGCTGCACGAGCCGCTGCCCGTCGCCGGGATCGCCCGCCGTATGGGCATCACCCGGCAGAGCGTGCAGCGCGTCGCCGACCGTCTGGTGGCCGAGGGGCTCGCGGAGTACGCCCCCAACCCCGCCCACCGCAGGGCCAAGCTCGTCGCGCCCACCGCGAAGGGCCGCGCGGCCGTCGACCGGATCACCCCCGGCCACGCCGACCTCGCCGCGCAGCTCGCCGAACGCCTCGGGGAGGCCGAACTCACCGAGACCGTAAGGGTGTTGGAGCGACTGTCCGAGATCATGCACAGCCTGGAAACCGTTTCGGAACGGTAGCCCACCCGGCCCCCGGCCCGATTTATCCTCGAACAGCCGGGCCCCGGCGCACAGTTCGGTCCGCAGCAGTCCACCGCGGACCGGCGCGACCGGGATCGCGACCGGGACATCCGGTACGGGGAGGGCACGAGCCATGGAGATGCTGGGCGCTTCTGACCCGACGACGATCGGCCCGTACCGGCTGCTCGGGCGGCTCGGCGCGGGCGGCATGGGACAGGTCTTCCTCGCCAGGGCGGTCACCGGACGCACCGTCGCCGTGAAGCTGGTCCGCCCGGAGTTGGCCGAACAGGAGGAGTTCCGGCGCCGGTTCCGGCAGGAGGTGCGCACCGCGAGGCGGGTGGGCGGGCCGTGGACCGCGCCCGTCCTGGACGCCGACACCGAGGCGGAGCTGCCCTGGCTCGCCACCGGGTACGTCGCGGGGCCCGCCCTGGCGACCGTGGTGGCGCGGGACCACGGGCCGCTGCCCGAGCGTTCCGTACGCATCCTGGCCGCCGGGCTCGCCCACGCGCTGCGGGACATCCACGCCGCCGGGGTCGTGCACCGCGACCTGAAGCCGTCCAACGTCCTGCTCACGATCGACGGGCCCCGCGTCATCGACTTCGGCATCGCCCGCGCCCTGGAGACGGTGACCGACGGCGGCCTCACCCGGACCGGCGCGCTGGTCGGCTCGCCCGGCTTCATGGCGCCCGAGCAGGTGCGCGGCGACCGGGTCACCCCGGCCTGCGACGTGTTCTGCCTCGGCTCGGTCCTCGCGTACGCGGCCACCGGCGCACTGCCCTTCGGAGCGGAGAACAGCGGGGCGCACGCGCTGATGTTCCGGATCGCCCAGGAGGAACCCGACCTGGCGGCGCTGCCCAGGACACTGCGCGACCTCGTCCGCGACTGCCTGGCGAAGGAGCCGGAGGACCGCCCGTCCCTCGACGAACTGCTGCGCCGCACCGGGGCCGAGGACACGGTCGCCGACGGCCACGCCCGCGAACCCTGGCTGCCAGGCGCCCTCATCGCCCGCCTCGGACGGCACGCGGTACGGCTGCTCGACGCGGAGGTCGCGGTGGCGGAGGTGGCGGAGGTCGCCGAGGTGCGGGTGCCTGAACCCCGGGCTTCCGACGAGCAGTTGGTGGAGGAGGTGCGCTCGGGGG
>NZ_JAAAHS010000592.1 GCF_009908195.1 Streptomyces boluensis
GGCGGGCGCCGCGGAACGTGACGGGGAACGCGACCTGTTCGAGCGGGCCCACGTCGGGGTGGTCGACCTTCTGGACCATGTCGAGGGCGGCGGTCTGCGGGCAGTCGTACACCTCGTCGAGGGTGCGGATGGCGGCGGCGGGTACGCCGAGAGGTTTGAGCAGGTCCACCCAGTGCGCGACCGGCGCGTCGACGAGGACCGCCTGAAGTTTGGCGTTGAGGGCCGTGCGGTGCGTCACGCGCGCGCGGTTGGTCGCGAAGCGCGGGTCGTCGGCCCACTCGGGGTGGCCGAGTGCCGTGCTCAGGGTGCGGAAGAGGCCGTCGTTGCCGACCGCGATCACGAAGTGGCCGTCGGCGGCCGGGTAGGCCTGGTACGGGACGAGGCTGGGGTGGCCGGAGCCGAGGCGGGTCGGGCGCTCGCCGGTCGCGAAGTAGCCGGTGGCCCAGTTGACGTGCAGGGCGAGTTGGGACTCGTACAGGGACGTGCTGACGTACTGGCCGTGGCCGGTGCGTTCGCGTTCGACGAGGGCCGAGGTGACGCCGATGAGGCCGAAGAGGGCGGCGCCGAGGTCGCCCATGGCGTAGCCGGCCTTGACGGGTGGGCCGTCGGGTTCGCCCGTGAGGGACATCAGGCCGGCACTGGCCTGGGCGACCATGTCGTAGCCGGGTTCGTCGCGCAGCGGTCCGGTGTCGCCGAAGGCGGAGATGTGCAGGATGACCAGCTGGGGGTAACGGGCGCTCAGCTCTTGGTAGTTGAAGAGGCGGGCCAGGGACGATCCCGGCCGGAAGTTCTCCACCATCACGTCCGCGTCGGCGAGCATGCGGTGCACGGCCTCCTGCCCGGCGGCCGACTTGAGGTCGAGGGTGACCGAGCGTTTGCTGCGGTTGGTGGCCAGGTAGTACGTGGCGTCGGGGCCGTTGAAGGGCGGGCCCCAGGCGCGGGTGGGGTCGCCGCCGTCGGGGTGTTCGACCTTGATGACGTCGGCGCCGAGGTCCGCGAGGGACATGGTGACGTAGGGGCCGGCGAGGATCTTGGAGAGGTCGACGACCTTCATGCCCTTCAGCGGGGCGGGTGTCTGCTCAGGCACGTTCGTACTCCTGAAGGTGGTCGAGCGGGATGTGTCCGCCGTCCGCGAGTGCGGCGAAGTGGTCCCGGAGGGCGGGGCGGGGCAGTGCGGCCGGGTCGCCCTCGTCTAGCAGGGCGCTGTAGCAGCGGGCGACGAGGAGGGCGCGGCCGTTCCCCGTGGTGTGGGCTTCGTGGTCGGCCTGGTTGTGCAGGAGGGTCTCCATGACGGCATGGGTGAGGGCGTCGGCGTACCGGCCGGCCCTCATCTCCTGTTCGTCCGGCGGGAGTTGGAGGAGTGCGTCACCCTCGGCCCGGAGTGCCTGCCAGCGTGTCTCCGTCGCCGCGTGGTGGCCGTAGGTGTCGTGGAGGGTGTGGTGGGCGTGCCGGCGGCGCAGGCAGCGCAGGACGTCGAGGGCGATGACGTTCGAGGAGCCTTCCCAGATGGAGCCGAGGTGGGCGTCGCGGACGAGGCGGGGGTTGACCCAGTCCTCGATGTAGCCGTTGCCGCCGCGGATCTCCATGGCCTCACCGGTGACGGTGCGGGCGCGTTTGCACAGGGTGTGCTTGGCGAGCGGGGTGAGGACGCGGACGATCGCGCGGGCGTCCTCGTCCCCGCTGTCGGCGGCGGTGAGGCGTTGCGCGGCCTCGACGACCAGGTGCAGGGCGGCTTCCGTGTCGAGGACCATCGGGAGCAGCGTGGCGCGCATGAGGGGCTGGTCGAAGAGGGGCTTGCCGAAGACGTGGCGTACGCGGGTGTGGTCGATGGACTCGCGGACGGCGCGGCGCATCAGGGCGGTGGCGCGCATGGCGTTGGAGAGCCGGGAGACGTTGAGCATCTCGGCCATCTGCCGGAATCCGTCGGCGAGTTGGCCGACCGGCGTGGCGTACGCCTCGTCGAGCGTGACCTCGCCGCTGGCGATGGAACGCGACCCCAGCTTGTCCTTGAGGCGGTCGATGCGGACGGCGTTGCGGGTGCCGTCGGGGCGCAGCCGCGGTACGAGGAACATGCCG
Source organism: Streptomyces boluensis (assembly GCF_009908195.1). Lineage (GTDB taxonomy): Bacteria > Actinomycetota > Actinomycetes > Streptomycetales > Streptomycetaceae > Streptomyces > Streptomyces boluensis. The sequence continues at coordinate 2,077 of NZ_JAAAHS010000592.1, forward strand.
AGGCCACGGGTGCCTTCGCCCTGTCCGGGGACGCGGGCGAGGGTGAGGATCACGTCGGCGCCCGGGTTGGAGGCGAACCACTTCTTGCCGGTGAGCGTCCAGTGGGTGCCCTGGTCGGTGGCGACGGTCGCGGTCAGGCCCACGTCGGTGCCGCCCTGCTTCTCGGTCATGAACATTGCGCCGGTGGCCCGGAGTTGGGGGTCCGTGGAGGACAGGGCGGCGATCTCGGCCGCGTACCGCTCGGGGTCGAAGAGGCGCAGGACGCGGGCGGCCGAGTCGGTCATGGACAGCGGGCAGGCCATGCCGAACTCGGACTGTACGTAGAGGTAGGACAGGGCGTACTTGACGGTGTGCGGAACCTTGGTGGGCCAGCCGAGCACGCCCGCCCTGTGGGACATCGCGGCGAGGCCGAAGCGTTCGTAGGCGAGGGCGGCGGCCTTGTCGTGGGCCGGGTGGAAGGTGATCGCGTCGATGCGCTCCCCCTGCGGGGCGTACGGGACGAGGCAGGGCGGGTTGGCGTCGGCGAGGGCGGCCTGCTCGTCGAGTTCGCCCGCGGCGAGGGCGCCGAGTTCGGCGAGGTGGGGCTCGATGCGGGTGCGGTCATCGGCGGACAGGACACGGTCGAGGAGCGGGCGCAGGGCGGGGTCGCGGTCGGCGTAGTTCATGGGCGTCGTAGGGGGCGGCACTGGGGGCACTGGTGACTCCGGGTCAGGCGGCTTGTGTTGCACGGGAGTTGGCGACGGGGCAGCGGCGAAGCCGCACGCCCCAGGGGCGCGGGGAACTGCGCGACCAGCCCCCACCGGTCCGCACCCGCCTCCGATCCGTGGACGCACACTCCGTTGCGCGACGTGGATCACTGTGCACCGCGCCATTAGGTGGTGTCCAAGACCAATAGCGGGCCGGATTCAGTGGCGATTCGGCACAGTCCGGCCGGTCGCGGCCGAGGCACAAC
>NZ_JAAAHS010000593.1 GCF_009908195.1 Streptomyces boluensis
GGGGCGGGGCGGGGAGTAAAACGCCACAGGCGGTGGACCGTTGGTACGGTCCACCGCCTGTGTGACAGGACGAGATCGAAGTGGTCCTACTTCGTGGGCTTCTTCCCGGTGATACCCAAGTGCACCAACAACGCCAGATTCGGCTTGAGTTCAGCCTGCTTGACGCCCCACGTCTGGAACCCCTTCTGGTGCGAGGCCACCGCCGCCAGCATCGCGACCAGGGAACCCGCCATCGCCGCGGCGCTCACGTCCTTGTCGACCTTGCCCTTGGACTGGAGCTCCTTCACCGTGTCCGTAAGGGAGTTGGTGACGGAGTTCAGGATCTTCATGCGGAGTTTGTAGAAGCGTTTGTCGCCCTCGGCCGCGCCGAGATCGACCACCCGCAGGATCGCCTCGTTCTTGCGCCAGAAGTCGAGGAAGCCGTCGACCAGTTCCTGCGCGGCCTGCCAGCCGGCCTTGCCGACCCAGGAGCGCTCGGCGAGCACATCCGTCAACCCGGCGCCCTCGGTGGCCATTTGGTCGGCGATCTCCAGGACCGCGCCCTCGACATCGGGGAAGTACTGATAGAAGGTCGCGGGCGAAGTCCCGGCCTTCCGGGCGACATCGATGACCTTGACGTCCCGGTACGGCGAAGAACTGAGCATCTCGCTGAGGCAGTCGAGCAACTTCTGCCGCGTCGCCTGGCCGCGTCGCCCGGCAACACGGCCGTCGACCGTGCGTACTTGTCCTGTCATGCCGTCAGCTTACCGAGGGGTGATCTGAGCGCGATTCGGCCGACTGCAAATGGGGCGGGTAGTGCGCGGGAGCCTTACTTTGAAGCCATGGCAGACATCCCGGTTGCCGGATACGCGCAGGGCGTCCCCTGCTGGATCGACGCGCTCCTGCCCGACGTGGAGGCAGGCAAACGGTTCTACGGCGCACTCTTCGGCTGGACCTTCGAGGCCTTCGAGACTGGCGAGACGCCCGGAGCGACCGCACCCGCACGTACGCCCGCGCGGGCGTACAGCGAGGGCCGGGCCGTGGCCGCGCTCGCGCCGAAGCGGGACGGCCGCATGCCGACTGTGTGGAACGTCTACTTCGCGACCCCGGACGCGTACGCCCTGGCCAGGACGGTCAGGGATGCGGGCGGGCAGGTGGTGACGGCGCCGGTGCCGGTCGGCGCGTACGGCACGGTCGCGCTCGTCACCGACCCCGAGGGCGCCGTCTTCGGCCTCTGGCAGGCCGGCACGTACCCCGGCTTCGAGAAGTCGGGCGAACCGGACTCCTTCTGCTGGACCGAGGTGTACTCCCGCGACGGGGGCGTCGTCGACCCGTTCTACGAGTCCGTCTTCGGGTACGGCGGCACCGATATGCCCGAGATCGACGGCACCGCCTACCGCCTGTGGTCGCCGGCCGGCACCCCGCCGGGCCCGGAGACCGCGATCGGCGGCCGCTCGCTGGTCTCCGGCGCCTTCCCGGCCGAGATGCCCGCCCACTTCCTCGTCTACTTCAACGTCGCCGACTGCGACGCCGCCGCCGCCAGGACCCGCGCCCTCGGCGGCCGGGTACGTGCCGAGCCCTTCGACATTCCGTACGGGCGGATGGCCGTCCTCGTCGACAATCAGGGGGCGGGCTTCGCCGTACTGCAGGATCCTGAGCCGCCGTCCTGAGGCGTCCTGACGGGTTTCCGCGGCTTCCGGAGGCTTCCTGGGCCCCAGATGTGACCTGATTTCGCCTTGTATGTGCGCAGACATCCCGGTTTGACCTTGGGTTCGCAACCATCACCCGGTAACAGGAACAATCAGGGTGCGTGCCGCCGCTGCGGCTTCTTGGTGAGAACCTGGCCGGAAGCGGTGTGCACAACTTGGTCGGTACGGACGCGGACGCACGCGGCACGTACGCGGTAGACGCGGTCTCGTACGGGGAGGTGGCAAGTGGTGGAGCAGCTGACGCAGCACGATCCGAGGCGGATCGGCCCGTTCGAGGTGCTTGGCCGGCTGGGTGCCGGCGGCATGGGGCTCGTCTATCTCGCGCGCTCGGCCTCGGGCCGCCGGGTGGCGATCAAGACGGTCAGGACGGAGCTCGCCGAGGACCAGCTGTTCCGCGTCCGCTTCACGCGTGAGGTGGAGGCGGCCCGCGCCGTGTCCGGTTTCTACACCGCGGCCGTCGTCGACGCCGACCCGCGCGCGGCCGTGCCGTGGCTCGCCACCGCGTACGTCCCCGCGCCCTCCCTCGAAGAGATAGTGAACGAGTGCGGGCCGCTCCCGGCCCAGGCGGTGCGCTGGCTCGCCGCCGGTGTGGCCGAGGCGCTGCAGTCCATCCACGGCGCGGGCCTGGTCCACCGGGACCTGAAGCCGTCCAACGTCCTCGTCGTCGAGGACGGCCCGCGGGTGATCGACTTCGGGATCGCGTCGGGTGTCTCCAACACCCGGCTGACCATGACGAACGTCGCCGTCGGCACCCCCGCGTACATGTCGCCCGAGCAGGCCAAGGACTCCCGCAGCGTCACCGGCGCCAGCGACATCTTCTCGCTCGGCTCCACCCTGGTCTTCGCCGCCACCGGGCACGCCCCGTTCCACGGCGCCAACCCGGTCGAGACGGTCTTCATGCTGCTGCGCGAGGGCCCCGACCTGGACGGGCTGCCCGAGGAGCTGCGGCCGCTGATCGACACCTGCATGCACATGGAGGCCGCGATGCGGCCCTCGCCCGCCGACCTGCAGGCACAGCTCGCCCCGCATCTGTTCTCCTCCGGTTCCGACGACAGCGGTACCGCGTCCGCGTGGCTGCCGGAGCGGGCCGTCGCTCTGATCGAGAGCCGCAGGGGTGGCCGCCCGCCGGTCAGGACCTCCGGTTCCCCGAGCCGCAGCAACGGAAAGGCGCAGGCCAGGCCGCCCGCCCCGCCGGTGGCGCCGCCCGCGCCGCCCGCGCCCCGGATGTCGCCCGGCCCCGCGCTCTCCCCTCGCGACGACTGGGACGCGGTCGCCGGCGCCGGTGGACTCGGCGCCGACGGGCACGGCGCCGGTGGGGTCGG
>NZ_JAAAHS010000594.1 GCF_009908195.1 Streptomyces boluensis
GGCGTCGCCCCGGCCCGCCCGCGAAGGTGGCCGTGCCGGTCCTGCTGTTGGCGCTGCTCAGCTACGCGGTGGGTTTCTGGGCCCTGGCCCACATCTGACGCACCGGCAGAACACCTGACACACCGTCAACACACCTGACGCACCGTCAAGCACAGGACCCACCAAGGCGTACCGGGGACCGGGGATCGGGGACCTACCAGGACCGCGGCGGCCCGTACGCCACCGCCTCCGCACCCTCGTCCACAGCCGCCCGCGGAACGGTCTCCTCCGCCGCCGACCGCCGCGCCGCGAGCCGCCGGGCGAGCAGCGTCCACAGCGCCAGGAAGAGAACAAGCAGCGTCCCCGTACCGATCCCGGCCGCCGCGACCACCTTCATGCTCGGGTCGCCGACGTCACCGCCGGCCGGACCCGCACCGCTCACCGGGGCGTCGGTGCCGTCCCCGGCCACGCGGAAGATCCCCGCGTCACCGTCGTACGCGACCCCCGTCCGCGGCTTCCCCGTGACCCCGACGCGCAGCGTCAGCCCCAGCGCCTTGTCGCCGTACCGCTCCGCGACCTTCGGATCGAGGGTGACCTTCAGGTAGTACGAGCCGGGGAACCGCATCTCCTTGGCCTCGGGCTGCGCGGCGAGCCGGTTCTCGTGGGCCACCGGCGCCAGCGCGTCCAGCGCCGCCGTGACGGGCTCGCCGCGATAGCTCTCACCGGCCGAGGTCACCGGCGTCCTGGCCGGATTGTGCAGGCTCAGGTGCAGCGCCTTGGGCAGCCCGCCGAGCGCGCCTCCACCGTCGCTCCGCGCGCCCTCCAGCTCGATCCGCGCGGCCAGTTGCTGTCCCCAGTCCAGCGGCACCCGGTAGAAGAGGGCCTGCCCCGGCCGGATCCGGTCCTGCCACACGCCGTGCCCGAGCAGCCGCGCGTCGTTGAACCCGGTCCCGCCCTCCGTGCCCTTCGCCGTCCCCGTGGGCGGCGGCGGGACGACCGGATTACGCGCCTCCGCGGGCGGCTCCGAGGCCGTCCCGCCCTCGAGCGGCGGCTCGTCGACATGGCTCAGCTCCAGGTCCCAGCCCGCCGACGCCGAACCGTCGGCGCTCTCCCTCTGGACCACCACGTAGTACGTGCCGCTCTGCCGGCACCGCGTACCGCCGCCCTCGACCAGCCGGGAGGCGGTGACGGCGAGCGGAGCCGGGTAGTCCGCCGAGCCGAAGGACGCCTGCCCGGAACCGCAGGTCTGCCCCTCCGCGTTCCGCAGGGTCACCAACAGGCCGTCGCCGTACGCCACTTGCGTACCGGACCGGGGAACCGCGACGGCGGAGACATACGCACTGGAGGACTCGTCGAGCTCGACGGCGTAGTACAGCGTCCGGCCGCCCTCGATGGAGCTGCGGTACACGGAACCGGCGTCAAGCCGGGACGCGGAGGCCAACTCCTCGGCGCCCGCCACCCGTTGCGCGCCGCGGGCGAAGACATACGGACTCGGATCCTCCGCCGCGCGGGCGACTGCGGCCTGCTGCACGGGCAGCAGCGCCCCCGCGCACACCGCCACCAAGAGTGCCACCCAGCGCCCGGTGCCGCGCCGTCCCATCCCGCCCCCTCCGTCGTCGCCCGGCCGCGCACCATCCTGCCCCGCGCGTCCCCGCACTGTCTGCGCCTGGACGTGAATCGTCCGCTCCTGCCCGCGCCGGGAGAGCCGGACACCAGGGCCGGGACACGGCGTCCGCCGGACCGTCGACAATCAGCCACACCCTTTGCCGATGCAAGGTGATTGTTCACTCAGGCAAATCAGAGACCTGTCGTACGCGGCGGAAATTCACGTACAGCAGAGAGCCGGACCGCGCCACCGCAACACAAAGCCCCGGCCGCCATGGGCGACCGGGGCCTGTGAAGAGACTGTCGATACTCACGAACCTGCAGGCACGGAGTCAGTCGCCTCCGTCCACAGATCCTGCTCGGCGCGATCCGCCTGGATCTGGCGGTACACGAGGAGCCCGCCGATGGCGGCCAGTGCGACCAGGAGAAGCTTCTTCACCGCGCTACCTCGTCTTTCCTTGACGTAGGAGACCTCTGGCGCCCGACTATACACACCGACCGAGACCGATCGGTGACCTCCCTGGGGACCCAACTCCCGCCCCCCGTACAGCAGTAGACGCACCTCACCATGTGCTTCACCGCACCCACGGACGGTGACCTTTCTGCCACCTTCTGACCGCTTGCGACCATCCGGGTGGTGTTCATCTGAAGATCCGCGAATCGCGGACCTGGCTCCCGCACTTCTCAGGGCTCGTACACATCATGAGGAAAGTACGCAAATCGTCCGACCCGAAAGTGAGGAACCGTGGCTACCAACAAGGTCACCCGGATCTGGTCCATCGTCGTCGCAGCACTCCTGGCGTTCTTCGCCTCTCTCGGCCTCGTCACCTCCGCGGCCGCCGCCACCCCGGCCGTACCCCAGCAGGACAGCACCGGCAACCGGAGCGCCGACGTCAGCGCGAAGGCGCCGTACGTGGCACCGGCACCACAGGCACGGCCGCACGAACTCAACCGGCCGCCCACGATGAAGCAGCGCATCCGCGCCGAAGCACACGGTTCGTCCCCCAGCAGCCGCGGTCTGACGCTCGCCACGCCCCTGTCCGACGTCAGCCGGGTCGACTCGGCCACGGAAGCGGAGACGGTCCCGGCCCACATCCGGCCCGCCGAGTCCGAGGAGCTGGCCCTCTGAACCGCGCCAGACGGCTGGAGCACCCGGGCAGCACAGGCCTCGAACCTGTCACCGCCCCACCGCAAGAACCCTTCAGGCATACGGCACGTCCAGCAGCACCGAAGACGGAGCGACCGGGACCACCAGGCCCCGGACCGACTTCACCAGGAGCACCGGAACCCCCCGGAACCCACGGGAAGCACCGGAGCACACCGGAACGCACCGGGAAAGACCCCAGCCCGTACGACCGGGCCGGACAGCGGGCCCCACGGCCGGCGGCCCCCTTCCCCACGCACGCTCCACCCCGC
>NZ_JAAAHS010000595.1 GCF_009908195.1 Streptomyces boluensis
ACGCGGGACACCTCCGCGGGACGGGCGCAGGGACGCGGGCAACCGTAAGCCGATACGAAATGCGGCCCGGGGCAACGACCCGGCCGCCGCGCGTCCGTGTCCCCCGTTCGCGGTAACGTGACATCTGATGAGCGAGAAAATCCAGGAGTCCGCCGTGCAGCCCCCGGCGGTATCGGTGATCATGCCCGTCCTCAACGAGGAGCGGCACCTGCGGGGCTCGGTAGAAGCGATCCTCCAGCAGGAGTACGCCGGCGAGATGGAGGTCGTCGTCGCGCTCGGCCCGTCCACGGACCGTACCGACGAGATCGCCGCCGAGCTGGTCGCCGAGACCGCGTCCAGCACGCGCGCCAAGGTCAAGACCGTGCCCAACCCGACGGGTCGCACCCCGGCCGCGCTGAACGCCGCGATCAAGGCGTCCAAGCACCCGATCGTGGTGCGCGTCGACGGCCACGGCATGCTCTCCGCGAACTACATCGCCACCGCCGTCCGGCTCCTGGAGGAGACCGGCGCGATGAACGTCGGCGGCATCATGCACGCCGAGGGCGAGAACGACTGGGAGCACGCGGTCGCCGCGGCCATGACCTCGAAGATCGGTGTCGGCAACGCCGCCTTCCACACCGGGGGAGACGCCCAGGCCGCCGAGACGGTCTTCCTCGGCGTCTTCCGGCGCGAGGCCCTGGAGCAGCAGGGCGGGTACAACGAGGAGTTCATCCGCGCCCAGGACTGGGAGCTGAACTTCCGGATCCGTGAGGCCGGCGGTCTCATCTGGTTCTCGCCCGAGCTGAAGGTCTCGTACCGCCCCCGGCCGAGCGTCAAGGCGCTCGCCAAGCAGTACAAGGACTACGGCCGTTGGCGGCACGTCGTCGCCCGGTACCACGAGGGCTCCATCAACCTGCGCTACCTCGCGCCGCCGACCGCCGTGTGCGCCATCGCCGCGGGCGCGGTCGTGGGTGCGCTGCTCACGCCGTGGGGCTTCGTGATCCCCGGCGGCTATCTCGCGGCGATCGTGGCGGGTTCGGTGCCCGCGGGCAAGGGCCTTCCGGCCAAGGCGCGGCTGCAGATCCCCGTCGCGCTCGCGACCATGCACATGTCGTGGGGCTGGGGCTTCCTGACCAGCCCGCGCGCGCTCGCCAAGAAGGTCATCGCCTCGCGCCGCCCCGCGGTCCTGAAGCAGGCCTGACCGCTCTACACCGCTCTACGAGAACGGCGGTACCCGGCTCGTGCCGGGTACCGCCGTTGTTCTTACCGCTCGTCCTTCGGGCCCGAACTCGCCTGCTACCAGGTGTAGTTCGGGTTCACGCGCATACAGGCCTTGGAGTCCGCGCCGTTCAGGGCGTCGGCCGTGTCGGGTGCCTTGTCGTCCTTCTCGTCCGGCTTGGGCTTCGGCGGTACGTCGCCGATGCGCCAGTCGCCGCCCACGACGAGCGTGACACCGGTGACCTCCTTGGACTCCTCGACCGAACTCAGCGGCAGGCCGAGGGACTTGGCGAGGGCCTGCGCGTCACCCTCCAGGTCGGCACTGGGGAAGCGGATCACCGTACGCTCCTGGACCGGCGTCGACGACTGGTCGGCGGCCGCCCGCGTGTACCCCTTGTTCTGCAGCAGCGCCGCGACCGTCGAGGCCCGCCCGGGCGTTGCCGCGGTGGTGCTGGTGGCGGTGCCGTTGAGTACCCGTACGCCGGTCTCCGCGGGGGCCGCGGCCGGGTCGTCCGAGGCCTTCGCCTCGCGCGCCTTGTCCCGGTCCTTCTTCTTCTGCGGGCTGTCCTTGCCGTCGAGCGACACATCGTCCCGGACCAGGCGGAACAGCTGGTCCGCGTCGCCGGGCTTCGGCTGCACGCGGACGCCCACGTATTCGTACGGCATGGTCGTCATCGTGATGCGCTGCGGCGGGACGCGCTTCAGTTCGTTCGAGAGGTCGTACAGCTTCTTGACGGTGTCCAGGCCCTCGTCGACCTCCAGCGCGGAGGTGGCCTCCTCGGCGAGCCGGCGGAGCTTGTTCGGGCTGGTCAGGGTGGCGTTCTCGCGCAGCTCGCGGACCATCGAGTTCATGTACATGTGCTGGGCCTTGGCGCGGCCGATGTCGCTGCCGTCCTCGAAGCCGTAGCGGGTGCGCAGCCACTGCAGGGCCTGCTCGCCCTGCACGTACGTGGTGCCCTTCTTCAGCTTGAGGCCGGAGCCCTCGCCCTTGCTGTTGCGCGAGTTGATGTTGGCGTCGACACAGACCGGTACGCCGCCGATCGCGTCCGCCATGGACACCACCCCGGCGAAGTCGACCATCATGAAGTGGTTGATGTGAATGTTCGTCAGCTTCTCCCAGGCGAGCACCGTGCAGCCCGGACCGCCGCGCCCCAGGCTGGCGTTGGTCATCATGCGGTCGGTGGTCGCCGGGTAGACCTTGCCGTTGTCCGGGTCGGTGCACTCGGGCATCTGCAGCAGGGTGTCGCGGGGCATGCTGACCACCGACATGTTGCTGCGGTCCGCGGAGAGGTGGAGCAGCATCTGCACATCCGCGAGCGCCGTGCCGTTGAAGGTCTCCTTGGCGCCGCCGAGCTTCTGGTTCTCGGCGTTGTCCCGCGCGTCCGAGCCGATGAGCAGGATGTTCAGCGGGGTCTGGCCTGCCGCGTTGGGCGTGGCCTCGGCGGCCCGCTTGCCGTCCGGCATCGGCGTGGTACGGATGTTGCCGTTCAGGTGCTCGTACCAGAGGTATCCGGCAGCGGCCGTGCCGAGTATCAGTACGGCGAGGACGATCGCGAACCAGCGCAGGGCGCGGCGTTTCCGGCGCCGCCTCGGCCTCGGGCGGTCGCCTTCCTTGTGCCGTGAGCGAGGGCCGTCGTCGTCGCCGCCCCCGCCGCCTTCGCCGTCCTCGCCTCCCTCGTAGAGGCTTTCGTCCCAGCCCAGCTCGTCGGCGCTACGGCCGCCTCGCTGCCGTGGGACAGTGCCGTCTCCCCTGACGCTGCCCTGCCTCATCCCCACCCCTCCCGTCCCC
>NZ_JAAAHS010000596.1 GCF_009908195.1 Streptomyces boluensis
CCCGTACCCCCAACCCCCGTACGTACCCCTGTCCCTGGAGACGCAGATGAGTACCGACAGCGACGTGCTGTGGTCGCCCAGCCGTGCGACGGCCGAGAACTCCCAGGTCGCCGGCTTCCTGTGCTGGCTCGTCGAGGCGCGGGGGCTGACCTTCCCGGACTACGCCGAGTTGTGGCGCTGGAGCACCACCGACGTACCGGCGTTCTGGTCGGCGGTGTGGGAGTTCTACGGCCTCGACGCGGTCAGCCGCTACGACGAGGTGCTTGCCGACGCGTCGATGCCCGGGGCGTCCTGGTTCCCCGGCGCGCGGCTGAACTTCGCCGAGCGGTGCCTCACCCGGGAGCCCACCGGCCAACCGGCGCTGATCAGCATGGTTGAGGGCGGCGAGCCCGTGGAGACCTCGTGGGAACAGCTCAGGCAGGAGGTCGCAGCGGTCGCCGCCGCCCTCCGGGACATGGGCGTGGAGCCGGGTGACCGCGTCGCGGGGTATCTGCCCAACACCCCGCACGCCGTCGTCGCGTTGCTGGCGAGTGCCGCTGTCGGCGCGGTGTGGACCGTGTGCTCGCCGGACTTCGGCACGCCCAGTGTGCTCGCGCGGCTGCGGCAGGCCCGGCCGGCCGTGCTTGTGGTCGCGGACGGCTACCGCCATGGGGGCAAGGAGTACGAACGGCGCGCCGAGGCCGCCGAGTTGGTGGCCGGGCTGCCCACGGTGCGGCACGTCCTCACCGTCGACCACCTCCACCCGGCGTCGGCCGGCCGGACTTGGTCACTGCGGCGCGATGTGGTGCGGCACGCCTGGCACGAGGTGGTCGGCCGGCAGGCCCAACTCACCTTTGCCGACGTCCCGTTCGACCATCCCCTGTGGATCCTCTGGTCCTCGGGCACCACCGGAGTGCCGAAGGGCATCGTGCAGGGCCACGGCGGCATCGTCGTCGAACTGCTCAAGGCCCTCGGGCTCGGTGTCGACCTGCGCGCCGACGACCGCTTCTTCTTCCACACGTCCACCAGCTGGATGGTGTGGAACTTCATGGTCGGCGGGCTGCTGCACGGCTGCACGATCGTCCTGTACGACGGCAGCCCCGGCCACCCCGACATCGACGGTGTGTGGCGGGTCGCGTCCAGGACGCGGGCGACGACGGTGGGTGTGGGCGCCGCGTATCTGGTCGCCGCCGAGAAGGCGGGCGCGCGTCCCGCCGACACCACGGACCTGAGCGCCCTGCGGTCGGTCCTGCAGACGGGCTCGTCCCTTCCCGACAGCACCTGGCGCTGGGTGTACGAGGCTCTGCCCGCGCACATCTGGCTGCAGTCGATCTGTGGCGGGACGGACATCTGCTCGGTGCTCGCCGGGGCTTCCCCGCTGCTGCCGGTGCGCGCGGGCCGGATCCCCGGTCCCGCGCTCGGCGTGGCCGCCGCCGCCTGGGACACCTCGGGCCGTCCCGTCCTCGGCGAGCAGGGGGAACTCGTGGTGACGCGGCCGCTGCCCTCGATGCCGCTGCGCTTCGTCGACGACCCCGACGACCGCCGCTACCTGGAGAGTTACTTCGACCTGCATCCGGGGGTGTGGCGGCACGGAGACTGGGTGACCTTCGCCGCCGACCTGTCGATGGTGGTGGCCGGGCGCTCCGACTCGACGCTCAACCGGATGGGCGTGCGGATGGGATCGGCCGACATCTACGCCGTGGTCGAGCAGCTCCCGCAGGTCACGGACAGCCTCGTCATCGGTGCGGAGCTGCCCGACGGCCGCTACCTCATGCCGCTGTTCGTCGTCGTCGCGGACGGTGAGCGGTTCGACGACGCCCTTCGCGACGACATCGCCGCCGCCCTCAGGCGGGCGCTCTCACCCCGGCACGTGCCCGACGTCATCGCTCCGGTCGCGGCGGTGCCACGCACCCTGACCGGCAAGAAACTGGAGGTCCCCGTGAAGCGGATCCTGCAGGGCGCTCGCGTCGCCGACGTGTGTGCCGAGGGCGCCGTCACGCACCCCGAAATGCTGTCCTGGTTCGCGGAGTTCGCCGAGGGGATCCGTGCCGGGAGCGCGGACGGGGCAGCCTGACCGAGGGTTTCGTACGCTCGCCGCCACCCTGGGGAAGCACCCGGCTCACGCTGGGGAAGCACCCGGCTCACCCTGGGGAAGCACCCGGCTCACGCTCACGTCTCCGAGTCCGCCCGGGTCCCGACGGCGCTCCGCCGCCCGGCGGCCGAGAGCCCCGCGCCACGGCCGGTGAACCGTCCCCGCAGAGCGGCGATGACGGCCCCCACCACGAGCACCGCCGCCCCCACCGCCTGTACGGGCTCGAAGGACTCACCGAGGAAGAGGGTGCCGCAGACCGTGTTGACCACCGGGACGGTGAACATCATCAACGAGGCGGAAGCGGGCCCCACGGCGCCAACTCCCTTGTAGTAGAGGAGGTTTGCGACGGCGGCCGCGCCGAGTGCCAGGTACGCCACGTTCAGCCAGACACCGAGCGGCAGTTCGCCCCACTCCACTCCCGGCACGTCCGGCGCGGCCATCACCCCGAGCAGCACCGCACCCGCACAGGTGGCGTACGTCGTGGCGCGCAGCGGATCGATCCCGGCGAGGACGCGTGGACCGGCGAGCGTGTACGCGGCCCAGCACACCGCGCTGAGGAGGAACAGCGCGTCGCCCGCGAGCCGCGCCCCGCCACCGCCGGTACCACCGCTCGTACCGCCGCCCGCGCCGAGGAAGAAGATCACGGCACCGGACAGGCCGAGCGCGAGACCGGCGAGGCGCGTGCCCGACGCCCGCTCCCGTCCCGTGACCAGCAGGAAGAGGCTGGTGAGTACGGGACTCATGACCGGGATGAGGATGCCCGCGTCCAGCGAAGGGGCGAGCGAGAGCCCCCAGAAGAAGAAGCCGTTGTACGCGAAAACGCCCAGGACGCCCGCGAGCGCGGCCCGCCGGGCGGCCCGCGACCGACCCCCGGAGCGGCCACCGCCGTCCCGCACACTCGGGTCGGCCC
>NZ_JAAAHS010000597.1 GCF_009908195.1 Streptomyces boluensis
GGGCTACGGGGAGGGGGGCACCCGGAAATACCCGGGCGCCCCCTCGTGTCCGTGCGTACCGCCCTACTCGCGGCCCGCCGAGGTGAAGCTCATGTTGGCGTACCGGCCGCCGGCGACCTGCCCGGCGATCGGCTCCAGGAGCTCCAACTCGCTCTCCGTCAGGACCAGTCGGGTCGCCGCCGCGTTCTCCTCGACGCGGCTGCGCTTGCGGGTGCCCGGAATGGGGATCACGGGCAGGCCGTGCACATCGGCCTGCTGCTGCGCCCAGGCGAGCGCGATCTGCCCGAGGCTCGCGTCCCGGGACTCGGCGAGCTTCCGTACCGGTGCGAGGAGCGCGGCGTTCGCGGTGGCGTTGTCGCCGGTGAAGCGGGGCAGCGTACGGCGGAAGTCGTCCGCGCCGAGCTCGGTGCTCGCGTCCGTGAACGCGCCGGTGAGGAAGCCCCGGCCGAGCGGCGAGTACGGCACGAACGCGGTGCCGAGGCGGGCCGCGGCGGGCACCACGGCGGCCTCCACGTCCCGGCTGAACAGCGACCACTCCGACTGCACGGCGGCGATCGGGTGCACCGCGTGCGCGGCCTCCAGCTCGGGCCCGGTCACCTCGCTGAGGCCCAGGTGCTTGACCTTGCCCTCGGCGACCAGCTCGGCCATGACGCCGACGGTCTCCTCGATGGGCACGTTCACGTCGCGCCGGTGCATGTAGTAGAGGTCGATGACGTCGACGCCGAGGCGCTGGAGGCTGCCCTCGACACAACTGCGGATGTACGCGGGGTCGTTGCTGATGCTGCGATTGTCCAGGTCGTCCTTGTCGAGGACGATGCCGAACTTGGTGGCGAGGACGATCTCGTCCCGGTGCGCCTGCACGAACGGCGCGATGAACTTCTCGTTCTCGCCGAAGCCGTACATGTCCGCGGTGTCGTACAGGGTGACACCCAGCTCAAGGGCGCGCTCCAGGGTGGCCCGCGCCTCGTCGGGGTCCGTGGTGGCGCCGTACGCGAAGCTCATACCCATACAGCCGAGCCCCTGGACGCCCACCTCGGGTCCCGCACTTCCGAGTCGGGTGGTGGCGATCTTCTCCATGCTCTCCGTGCTCTCCCTGCTCATCAGGCTCAAGCCCTCTCCGACGCCCGGTGGACGCCCGCGTAAAAGTCGATCTTGTAGTCGAGTACGGCGAGGGTGCCCTGGAGTTCGGCGATCCGTCCGATGACGTCCCGCCGGGTCTGCTCCAGGAGCGCCTGCCGCTCCTCGAAGGTGTGCTCGCCCTGCCGCACCAGCTCGGCGTAGCGGACCATGCCCGCGACCGGCATCCCGGTGAGGCGGAGCTTGCCGACGAAGGTGAGCCAGTCCAAGTCCCGGTTGCTGAACCGGCGTTGACCGGTGTGCGAGCGGTCCACGTGCGGCATCAGGCCGATCCGCTCGTACCAGCGCAGGGTGTACGCGCTGAGTCCGGTGTGCGCGGCGACCTCGCTGATCGTGTACCGGTCCTCCCCGTCGGGCCGCGGATGCGCCGGGTCCACCCGGTCGCACCGGTTCTGCGCAGCGGGGGTCACCGGAGTGCTCTCCATCACCGTCATGTCCCCCACGCTAGAACCTTGGAGTGCGCTCCAGGCAAGCGAAATCGGGAGGAGATCACCCGTTGTTCTCGTTAGCCTCGCGCCATGAGCCTCGGCCACACCGGCGCACCGTCGAGCCGCGCGCCCCACCTGGGGCTGCCTCCCCAGACCCCGCCCCATCGGCCTGCGGCCCCGTCCTCAAGCGCCGGGCGGGCTGGATATAGGCCCCCGACCGAAACTGAACTCGCTGCCATCACCTAGCAGTTCGGCGAAGCGCCGGGCACCCGCGTCCCCGCCCGGAAAATTCAGCCCGTCCGGCGCTTGAGGACGAGCCCGGAGGGCGATCGGCGGTGACCCTCGCGGGGAGAACGGCTAGTTGCCGGGCGGCGCAAATTCAGCCCGTCCGGCGCCTGAGGACGAGGCCGGAGGCCGATCGGGCGGGGCCCACGTCGAGGGTGCGGGAACAATCCCGGCAACCCCACCCCGTAACCTCAGACGCATGCGAACCCTCGCCCAGATCGAGAACTGGCCCGTCCCGACCGCCGCCGCGGCCGTCGTCCGCGCCGACGGGACCGTCGTCGGGACGCACGGCCCCACCGCGCACCGTTTCGCGCTGGCCTCCGTCACGAAGCCGCTCGCCGCGTACGCCGCGCTCGTCGCGTACGAAGAGGGTGCGATCGAGCTGGACGAGCCCGCCGGGCCCGAGGGGTCCACAGTGCGGCATCTGCTCGCGCACACCAGCGGTCTCGCCTTCGACGAGCACAAGGTGATGGCCCCCGCCGGCACCCGGCGGCTGTACTCCAACGCCGGTTTCGAGGCGCTCGGCGACCACATCGCGAAGGCCGCCGACATGCCGTTCGCCGAGTACGCCCGGCAGGCGGTGCTCGAACCGCTCGGCATGACCGGCACCACGCTGGACGGTTCGCCCGCGAAGGACGGCGTGTCCACCGTCGACGACCTGGTGCGGTTCGCCGCCGAGGTGCAGGCGCCGCGACTGCTCGACGCCCGTACCGTCGTCGAGGCGATGTCCGTCGTGCACCCCGGCCTCTCCGGCATCCTGCCCGGGTACGGCCACCAGAAGCCCAACGACTGGGGCCTCGGCTTCGAGATCCGCGACTCCAAGTCCCCGCACTGGACGGGCAGTTCGTCCTCGCCGCGCACGTTCGGGCACTTCGGTCAGGCCGGTACGTTCCTGTGGATCGACCCGGATGCGGGGGCGGCCTGCGTCGCGCTCGCCGACCGGCCCTTCGGACCGTGGGCGGTCGAGGCGTGGCCGCCGTTCACGGACGCGGTCCTCGCCGAGCTCAAGCGCTAGGCGGCGTCCACGGCGCGGGCAGCTCCCACACCAGGAGTTCCGCGTCGGTGCGCGCCGTCACGTCGAGCCCCCGCTCCCCCGTGAGCCGCAC
>NZ_JAAAHS010000598.1 GCF_009908195.1 Streptomyces boluensis
GTCCTGCGGCGCGCGGAAGCGGTCGCCGGGTTCGCCACAGACTGCGGCCCCAGGCTCCGGAGGGGGAGCCTGGGGCCGCTTCTTGTGCTGCGAACTCAGCCCTGACGGTGGTCCACCTGAGCCTCGCCCTCGGACTCCGGCACGTACTTGTAACCCACCCGCCGTACGGTGACGATGCGCCCCCGGCGACCAGGGCCCAGCTTGCGGCGCAGGCGGGCGATGTGCACGTCCACCGTGCGGCCGTCGCCGACGTGTCCGTAGCCCCATACGTGGGCGACGAGGTACTCGCGCGAGTACACCCGGTGCGGATGCTCGATGAGCTGGGCGAGGAGCTCGAACTCCAGGTAGGTCAGGTCGAGTTCACGCCCGTCGAGCACGGCGACGCGCCGCTCGGCGTCGATCCGTAGCGCGTCGTCATGAGGCGGGGCAGGCGGTGCGGGCGGTGTGCCGGTGTGGTTGACGCCGACGGGCGCGAGGGCGCGGGCTTCGGGCTGGATGCCGTTGCGGGCGAACAGCTCCGTGGGGTCGGAGCCCGCGGGCAGCAGCACCAGGTACCCGACGAACTCACGGGCGTCCTCGCGTACGAGCCGCAGGTGACGCGGCGTTTGCGGGGCGAGCGGGGCGAGCGGAACGTGCGGGGTGGTCGGAGCGGTGGGTACAGCAGTGGGTACAGCGGTGGGTACAGCGGTGGTCATCGCGGTCTCTTTCGCTGGGTCCGGGTACGACTTCGCCGGGTGGGAGGTCGCCCTGTACGACGGCGCGGAGCGGGCACCGTACGTGCCGGGCACGGCCGGGGCACCGGAGCGCCGGAGCACGCACAAGGCGACTGCTGGGAAAGGGAGTTGGGACAGCTACGGCCGGGCGCGAGCATCGCGCGGCGGCCCCGGAAACGCGTACGGCGGCACAGGCGGCCCTCAAGGGCGGCCGGGCAGTCCGCTCAGGCGCGACAGCAGACGGCGCAAACGGCGCAGACGGCGCTGGCCACGCGACGGAAGTCGACGTGCCGACGGCGTACGAGCGGCTGCTGTGTGCGTGACATGGCGTCCCTACCGCGAGTCCCCACGGACCCGCCTCAATGTTTCCTAGCAGAGTAGTAGGAAATAACCCGGCGGCGCCAGTGGGCGGTCAAGCACGACAACCAGGGGGCGACAACCCGTGGGTGATAATGCGCGCATGCGCATCTCAGCCAGGGCGGACTACGCGGTACGTGCGGCCCTTCAGCTCGCGGCCTGCACCGACAGCGGCCCGGTCAAGGCCGAAACCATCGCCGTGGCGCAGGAGATTCCGCACAAATTCCTCGAAGGCATCCTCAACGACATGCGCCGCGGCGGCCTGGTCACCAGCCAGCGCGGCGGCAACGGCGGTTACCGACTGGCCCGCGCCGCCACCGACATCAGCATCGCTGACGTGATCCGCACGGTCGACGGCCCGCTGGTCTCCGTACGCGGCGTACGCCCGCCGGAACTCTCGTACTCGGGACCGGCCGAGTCGCTCCTGCCGCTGTGGATCGCGCTGCGCGCGAACGTCCGCCAGATCCTGGACGGCGTCTCACTCGCGGATGTCGCGACGGCCGGACTGCCCACCGAGGTCATGGACTTGACCGAGGATCCGGCCGCCTGGACCAATCCCTGACCACCCCTCCCTCGCTGTCCCCGGCCATCCGTGGCCATCCGTGGCCACCCCTGACCTGCACGTTCCCGGATAGCGAGACGTTCGCGTCCAATTACTGAACACACCCTTGTCCGTACGGCAGTTCACGCCCACTATTCCTATCAATCCAGTGGGAAAACTAGGGAAGGTACGTGTCGTCGTGCGAACGCTCATCCTCTTGGCCTTGGCCGGACTCGGCGCCCAACTCGTCGACGGCAGCCTCGGCATGGCCTACGGCGTCACGTCGACCACGTTGCTGCTCGCGTTCGGCACCAACCCGGCGGCGGCCTCCGCGACCGTGCACCTCGCGGAGATCGGCACCACGCTGGCCTCCGGTGTCGCGCACTGGCGGTTCGGGAACGTCGACTGGCGGGTGGTCGCGAAGATCGGCCTGCCGGGCGCCGTCGGCGCGTTCGCCGGAGCCACCGTGCTCTCGAACCTGTCCACCGAACTCGCCGAGCCCGTCATGGCGTTGATCCTGCTCGGCCTCGGCGCGTACGTCCTGACCCGGTTCACCTTCCTCGGCCTGCCGACCGGCAACCTCGGCAAGCCGCTGCGCAAGCGGTTCCTGTCGCCGCTCGGTCTGGTCGCCGGTTTCCTCGACGCGACGGGCGGCGGCGGCTGGGGTCCGGTCGGTACGCCGGCGATCCTGGCCAGCGGGCGCCTCGAACCGCGCAAGGTGATCGGCTCGGTCGACACCAGCGAGTTCCTCGTCGCCGTCGCCGCCAGCCTCGGCTTCCTCTTCGGGCTCGGCTCGGAGGGCGTCGACCTGGCGTGGGCGGGCGCGCTCCTCGTCGGCGGCCTGATCGCGGCGCCCGTCGCGGCCTGGCTGGTCCGGCACGTACCGCCGCGGCTGCTCGGCTCGGCGGTCGGCGGCATCATCGTCCTCACCAACGTCCGTACGCTCCTCAAGAGCGACTGGCTCGACGCCTCCGACGCCACCCAGTGGACGGTCTACGCGCTCATCTACGTGCTGTGGGCGGCCGCCGTCGCGCACTCCTTCCGCGAGCACCGCAAGCAGACCCGGCTCGCGCCGGAGGCGGACGCCTCGTCCGAGTCCGAGGCCACGGACTCAGGCGCGGGCGCGGGCGCGGGCGCGCCGGAGCCGGAGCCGGAGACGGTTGACGCAGCGAGTGGCACCAAGCGCCCCGGCGGCGCCACCTGAGCCACCGGCTCACCCTCGCTCCCCCGAGCCGGGCCACCCCAAGTCAATCCCCAAACCAGCCCCAAGTC
>NZ_JAAAHS010000599.1 GCF_009908195.1 Streptomyces boluensis
GGGCCGGCGCGTTGGTCATGGCAGTTCCTTGAGGCCGAGGTCGACGAGGAGATCGCGGGCGAGGGTGAGTTCGGCGGCGATGCCGTCGGCGAGCCGGCTGCGGGCGCGGGGGCGCAGCGCGGGGGGCAGGGCCTGCCAGGTGTAGGTCTCGACCTCCAGGTGCCGGGTGCGCGGGTGTGCGCCGCCGACAAGCCGGGCCAGGGTCTCGCGGAGCACGGACAGGGTGGAGGTGAGCGGAGGCGCGGGCTCGGCGTGCAGCGGCACGTGGAAGTGGGCACGCCAGGGGGTGGTGTCGGGGAGTACCGCGCCGGACAGGGCGGGGCCGAGGTCGTCGGTTCCGTGCAGGGTGCCGCCGGGGCGGGTGCGGGTCTGGTGCAGGAAGCGGGGCTCGTCGAAGGCGGCCAACGCCTCGCGGACATCGGGGTGTTGGGGCTGCTCGGCGTGCAGGGCGGCGGAGAGCTGGACCTTGGGGATGGCGATGCCTGCCGCGTCCAGGGCGTCGAGTGCGGTGTGCGGATCTTCGAAGGAGGTGGCGAGATGGCAGGTGTCGACACAGACACCGATACGGTCGGCGGCTCGGGCTGCGGTGGCTCCGGTGGTTGCGGTGGCCTGCGAGCTCCCGAGGGGGCGCCGGAGCCCGTTCGACGACGCGGGTGGCGTCGGCTGTGGGGTGGCGGAGGCCCGCGTGGGCGTGCCGGTCGCTTTGGACATGGCTGGCGTGGGGGCCTGTTGCGGGGCGGTCTGTTGCGGGGGCGTCGCCGGTGGTGTGCGCTGCTGTATCTGGTCGCGTACGGCCGTGAGCGGGGCGATGGCGTCGGCGGTGGTCTCGATGACGCAGCCGGGCTCGGGTTCCAGGCCGACGCGGATGGAGCGGCCGGTGAGCTCTTGGAGGGCGTCCAGGCGCTCGGCGAGGGTGACCAGGGCGGTGCGGGCGGTGGCGGCGTCCTGGTCGGTGAACGGGGTGCGCCAGGCGAGCGGCAGGGTGGAGATGCTGCCTTCGCGCACGTCGTCCGGGAGCAGCGCGGTGAGCAGCCGGGCCAGGTCGGTGGTGTGGGTGAGCCGCTCGGCGTCGGTCCAGTCCGGCTTGTAGACCCGGTACTTGACCTCCTGGGCGCCGAATCCCTCGTAGGGGAAGCCGTTGAGGGTGACCACTTCGAGGCCGCGGCGGTCGAGGTCGGTGCGCAGTTCCCTGAGGGCCGCCGGATCGGAGGTCAGGGCGCGGGCGGCGTCCCTGGCCAGCCAGAGCCCGATGCCGAGCCGGTCGCGGCCGAGGCGGCGGCGGACCGGTTCGCAGTGGTCGCGCAGTTGGGCGCGGACTCCGTCGAGGGTCTCGGCGGGGTGGACGTTGGTGCAGTAGGCGAGGTGGACGGTGGAGCCGTCGGGGTGCCGGAAGCGCATGGGTCACTCGCCTCCGCGCAGGATGGAGTTCCCTTCGTGGGTGGCCTTCGTCTCCGTGCCGGGCGGATCGAGGACGAGGCGGCCGCTGAGTCCGTAGAACGCGACCGGGTTCCGCCACAGCACCTGGTCCACGTCGGCCTCGGCGAAGCCCGCGGCCAGCATCGCGTCGGCCACCTTGCGGGTCTTCAGCGGGTCACTCCTGCCCCAGTCGGCGGCGGAGTTGACGAGGACCTTCTCGGGCCCGTAGGTCCGCAGGATCTCCACCATCCGGTTCTCGTCCATCTTGGTGTCGGGGTAGACGGAGAAACCGAGCCAACAGCCCGCGTTCTTGGCTTCCTTGACGGTGGTCTCGTTGAGGTGGTCGAGCAGGACCCACTCCTGGTCGAGCGCGGACTCGGTGACCACATCGAGGGTGCGGCGCAGGCCGGCGAGCTTGTCGCGGTGCGGGGTGTGCACCATCGCGGGCAGTTCGTGGTCGGCGGCGAGCTGCAGTTGGGCGGAGAGGGCTGCGTCCTCGGCCGGGGTCATGGAGTCGTAGCCGATCTCGCCGACGGCGACCACCCCGTCCTTGACGAGGTAACGCGGCAGCGCGTCCAGGACGGGGGTGCAGCGGGGGTCGTTGGCCTCCTTCGGGTTGAGGGCGATCGTGCAGTGGTGGGCGATGCCGTACTGCGCGGCGCGAAACGGCTCCCAGCCGAGAAGGGCGTCGAAGTAGTCGTAGAAGGAGGCCGGGGAGGTGCGGGGTTGCCCGAGCCAGAAGGCCGGCTCCACGACCGCGCGCACCCCGGCGGCGTACATGGCTTCGTAGTCGTCGGTGGTCCGGGAGGTCATGTGGATGTGCGGGTCGAAGAGGCGCATCAGGACTCCTTACGGGACGGC
Source organism: Streptomyces boluensis (assembly GCF_009908195.1). Classification (GTDB taxonomy): domain Bacteria; phylum Actinomycetota; class Actinomycetes; order Streptomycetales; family Streptomycetaceae; genus Streptomyces; species Streptomyces boluensis. The sequence goes on from NZ_JAAAHS010000599.1 coordinate 2,278, forward strand.
TCGGCCGCGGCCAGGGCGAGAGTGAGGACGCGGTGGAGATCGTCGGGCACCGTGCGGCCCGCGGCGGAGCGTTCGGCGGCGTAGTCGCCGAGCATGCGGGCGAGTTCGGCGTCGCCACGGGCGCGGGCCTCGAGGGCGGCGACGGCCTCGAGCGGTACGCCGATGAACAGGCACTTGAGGATCGCGTGCCGCCAGCCGTGGGCGTCGAGGTGCTGGGCCGCGTAGGCGCCGACGGCGGCCGTGACCAGGCGGGGGTCGTTGGTGCGGAGCGCGTCCTCGGTGAGCGGGAGGGCCTGCGGGCCGGTCAGGAGGTGGGGCAAGGAGAGGAGGACGGCGCGGCGTTCGTCGGCGGTGCCCTGTCGGTAGAGCCGGGTGACGGTGGGCAGGTCGGCGTGGGCGGTCCGGAGGAGCAGTTGTCGGACGCTGTCGGCGTGCGCGGCACCGCAGCGGCGCCCTGCTTCGGCGAAGCGGAGCTCCCAGGCGGGTGTGGGGAGTTGAGGGCTGTCGGCTGCGTCGCCGTCGGGGGTGGGGGCGTCTTGGCCGTGGCGTTGGTTTTGGCCCTGGGCGTGGCCCTGGCCTCGGGAGGAGGGGGAC
>NZ_JAAAHS010000006.1 GCF_009908195.1 Streptomyces boluensis
CCTGCCCAGGCCCCCGTCCAGGCCCCCGGCCCGGTGAACGGCTCCTGATGGCGGGCGGCCGGAAGTGAGCGTGGAGTCGGCCGACGTTCCGCTGCACCGCGCCTTCGTGTCGGTCCTCGGCGCTGAACGGCCCGTGGGCGCCGGGGTGTTGATCGGCCCACGCCGGGTGCTGACCTGTGCGCACGTCGTGAACAGCGCGCTGGGCCGGGACCGCTTCGACCCGGCGCTGCCCGCCTGGGCGCGCACTGTCGAGCTGCGGCTGCCGCACGTCGACCGCGAACGACGCATCACCGCCCGCGTGGTGGCGGACCTGTGGCGGCCGCCCCGGTCCCGGCCGGACCCCGCACAGGCCGCGCCACCGCGGGCCGGCGCGCTGCCCTACTACGGCGATCTGGCCGTCCTCGAACTCGACTCCGACGCCCCGCCGGGTGCCGACCCGGCCCCGTTCCACCCCCAGCGGGACGGCAACGAGGTCGTGGCGCAGTGGGCCAGCGGGCATGCACTGACCACGCTGCGGGCGGTTCCGCGGGTCTCCGCCCACCCCTGGACCGCGCTTGACGTACTGGGCGGCAGCGTCGCGGACGGATTCAGCGGCGGGCCGCTGTGGGACCGGGAGCGGCAGGCGGTCGTCGGCGTGATCGTCGCCGCGCACGACGCGGCGGGCCACACCTCGGCACCGGCGGACCCGACGGAACCCGCGGCCGGCACGGCGCGCGAGCGGCGCGCGTCCGCGACCCTCTACGCGATCGGGCTGACGTCCATCGAGGCCGAACTGCCCGGACTCCCGCCCGTGGCCGTGCCCACGGCCGGACACGGCAGGATCCAACTCCTCGAAAAACTGGAGGAGTTGGTGTCCACCCGGCAGGGCATCAGAGAGTGCGAGGAACGACTCGCCGCACGGCTCGGCCGCAGATCGGCGGGAGCCGCCGCCGATGTCGAAGGGCTGGCCGCGATGGCCATGGGCGTACGGCGCGGCGTCCCCGAACTCCTCGACATCGTGCACGACCACCTCGCCGAGCACCGGCCCGACCACCTCGCCGCGGGCGGCGGCTGGGACGCGCTACTGCGTATCGCCCGCATCGTCAGCCCGCGCGAACGGCTCACGGTGCAGCGGCGGCGCAACCTCAACGCGCTCCTCGCCCACTGCCCGGCCACCGACCCCGGCCGGCTCCTTCGCACCGTACTGCCGTACGCCGAGGGCCTGCCCGCGCCCGTCGATCTCGCGGACGCCACGGACATCCTGGAGGGCTACGAGCCGCCGCAAGGCCGGTCGATGCCTCCGCTGCTGCAGGGCGTCGTCCAGGTCGCGGTACGCGAGCGGGCCACCGGCGGAGCGGCGGCGGACGACCTCGACTCCTGGATACGGAGCACGGCCCGCCGCCTGGGGGTGGCGCCGGAGATCGTCAACGAGTTCCGGGCCGACGCCGCCGCGGCACTCGCCGGTGCGTCGGCGGACCGGCCGGAGGAGGCCGCTCCACCGCGCGTCCAGGTCGAGTTGCTGCCGGTCGGCCACGGGCGGCTGTTCACGTACCAGATCTGGGTGTGGAACGCGCACGGCAGGCACGAGATCGTCCGCACCCAGGACTCCGAAGTGCCCAGCGGGCAGGTCGTCGCGGACATCCGGGAGGTGATGCGCACCGAGGTGGACGCGCACCCGCAGAACGCCCGGCTCGAGTTCTTCGTGGCGCCCGCCTGGCTGCGCCTCGACGTGGACGCCTGGCGGTTCCCGCCGGAGCCCGACGACGCCGAGTACTTCCCCGGCGTCAGCCTGCATGTGATGCTGCGCAGTTCGGAGCGGACCAGGGAGACGCACGCGGGCTGGCGGCGGCGCAGCAAGGCCCTCGCGACCGCCCCACGGCTGCTGCTCGACGAGGGCTGCCCCGACCCCGGCGTCGCCATGGCCCGCCTGGAGGTCAGCCGGGACAGCGGGATCGTCGTCGTGCGCGGGGACCATAAACGGCAGGGCTGGCTGCTTCGCCAGTGCCTGCAGGCCGGGGTGCACACCGTCCTCTGGCACCGCGAGGACCGCGAGGACCCCGAGGCGCGGCAGGCCGCGGACCTCCTTGCGCTCGTCGCCGACCTGGACCCCACTCACATTCCCGAGGCCGTACGGGCCGAGCGGGCCAAGGCCCGCGCCGAACCGGACTGCGTCACCCACCACGGCCGCGGCCTCGCGCTGCTGCACGACGGACCCGAGCACCGCCCGCCGCCGCTCGCGCCCGACTCCTGGGACCTCACCCAGCCATGACCCCATCCGGCCACCGTAGCGACGAGGAGACGCCGCCCGTGCCGCACTCACATCCCGCAGAAGCCGATAGTCCGGGGCCGGCCCCCGAGCACTGGTGGGCGTTCCGCGGCCCGGCCGCACTGCCCGAGCCGCCGCCCTGGCGCCGCTTCCCCTCCACCCAGCGCACCCGGCCGCAGCACTACCTCATGGACGCCGACGAGATCGCCGTGGTCAACGCGGCCCTCCAACTGCGCCGCCCGCTCCTCGTGACGGGCCGTCCGGGCACCGGCAAGAGCTCCCTCGCCCGCGCCGTCGCCGACGACCTGGGGCTCGGCGAGGTACTGCGCTGGCCGGTGAACAGCCGCTCGACACTGGCGGACGCCCTCTACCGGTACGACGCGGTGGGGCGGCTCCGTGAAGCCTCACTGCAGCGGGAGCGGGAGCCGCTGCGGGGCTCCGCACGCCGGCTCAAGCGGCGCACCGGGAACACCTCCGACATCGGGAACTATCTCCGCCTCGGCCCACTCGGCACCGCGCTCGCCGCCACCGCTCAGCCGCGCGTCCTGCTCATCGACGAGCTCGACAAGTCCGACATCGACCTGCCGAACGACCTCCTCGTGGTCCTTGAGGAGGGCGAGTTCGAGATCCCCGAGCTCGCCCGGCTGCCCGAACACCAGCAGACCACCGATGTACTCGTCACCGGCAGCCGCGACCGGATCCGCGTCCAGCGCGGTGTGGTGTCCTGCACGCACTTCCCGATCGTGGTGATGACGAGCAACGGCGAACGGGAGTTCCCGCCCGCGTTCCTGCGCCGCTGCGTACGGCTCGACCTGCGCGACCCCGACGAGGAGAAGCTGCGCGACATCGTCCGGCACAACCTCGGCGAGGAGGCGCTCGCTCAGGCCGACGACCTGATCGAGACGTTCCTGAGCCGCCAGGCAGTGCAGAGCCAGGCGACCGACCAGTTGCTCGCGGCGGTCCATCTGCGGGTCACCGGCGCCGACTTGAGCCGCGACGAACTCCTGGGCGCGGTCATGCACCGGTTGGACGAAGCGTTCCCCGCATGATCGAGCGGCTGCGGGACGCGTTGAACGGCATGGGGTACGACCTCGGCGGCCCTGAACTCCTCGACGTGCTGTGGCTGGCCCAGGCGATGGCCGCCGCCGAACCGCCCGTGGCCGCCCCGCCCGACGTACCCCCGACACCTCAGGAGGAGCAGCCGGCCACTCAGGCCCCGCCCCTCGACGGGCCCACGCCCCCGGCCGACCCGCCGGACACCGCCGAGCCGGAGCCGCGTTCACCCGCCGCTCCCGAGCCGGCCGGCGACAGCGTCCTGCGCCACCGCCTGTTCGGCGCCGCCGCTCCCGCTCCCCGTACCGCGTCCGGGCCGCAGGCCCGCGCCGTCCGCGCACCGGGGCCACGCGCGCTGCCCGGACTGCACGGTCTGGCACGGTCCCTGCGCCCACTGCGGAACTTCCGCCCGCACCGGTTCCGTACGGTGGTCGACATCGAGGCGACCGTGCGGCTCACGGCCGAATCAGGTGTGCACGACGTGGTCGACCGCCCGGCACAGGAACTCCGGCACACGGCCGTACTCCTCGTCGACGGCTCCGCGTCGATGCGCGTGTGGCAGCCGCTCGTACGGGACGTGCGCCGACTCCTCGAACGGGGCGGCGTGTTCCGCGCGGTGCACCTGCGGCGGATCGACCCGCGTGCCGGGTGGCGTGCGGCGGCCGTGCCGCGTACGGAGTCCCCCGTCACGTTCCTGCTGACCGACGGGGTCGACGAGGCCTGGCGCGGAGCGGTGGGCCACCGGCGGCTGCGGGCGATGCAGCGCAACGGCCCGCTGGTGGTGCTCTCCCCGCTGCCGCGCCGACTCTGGCGCGGCACGGCCTTCGACGCGCAGCCCCAACTCCTGGTCGCACAGCGGCCGTTCGCGACCGACGCGGAACTCGGCATCCTCGACCCCCTAGACCTCGGCCGGGCCGAACACCTCCCGGACACGGTCCCGGTTCCGGTCGTCGGGCTCTCCCGCACCGCACTCGGCACCTGGTCCCGGCTCCTCACGAGGCCCGGCGTACCGCACCTGATGGACACGGTGCTGGTGGGCGCGGGCCCGGCGGCGGGCGTGGGCCCGGCGGCGGGCGCGCCCGCGACCGTCGCGCCGGTGCCGGACGGGGCGCGGTCGGCGGAGCAACTCCTCGACCGCTTCCGGGCCTCCTTCTCCCCGGAGGCGTACCGCCTCGCCGTACGGCTCTCCGCGATCCGCCCGCTGAACACCCCGGTGATCCAGCTGGTGCGGCTCGCCACCCTGCCCGGGTCCACGTCGAGCGCCGTCGCCGAAGTCCTGCTCGGCGAACTCCTCGAACCCCTCGCCGACGGCCGTGCGACGGAGCTGGGACTCCCCGCGTCCCTCGGCGGCGGAGACCTCCACTACGACTTCAAGCCCGGCCTCCGCGACCTCCTCGCGGGCGGCCTCAGCACCGAGCAGAGCATCCAGACCGTCGCGGCGGTCGGCCGCGCCCTCGAACCCCACCTGGGCCGCATGCCGGACTTCGCCGCGCTCCTGGCCGACCCCGCGGGCACCGCGCGCCTCCCGGCCGGGACCACACCGTTCGCGGAACTCGTCAGCCCTGTCCTCGACCGCCTTTACGGCGGGGCGGGTGTCACGGGCGGCGGCGGCCCCTTCGCCATGGCGGGGCGCGGCGAATCGCCCGCCGCCACCGCGCCCGAGGCAACGCCGGGACCGGTGCGGTTCAGCGTGTTCGGACCGGAACTGGCCTGGCGCGGCGACACCCCGTTCGACCTGGGCAAGCCCCAGCAGCGCGCGGTGTTCGCGGCGTTGCTGCTGCGGGCCGGCCACAGCGTGACGCGGGAGGAGCTGCTCGACGGGGTGTGGGGCGACTCCGCCCCGGAATCCGCACACCACACCTTGCGCCACCACGTGTCCCGACTGCGCGATCTGCTGCGCTCGACCGGATACGACATCGACATCGACAGCCCGGCCCGCAGCTACCGACTGCACACCCAACTCCCGGACGCGGCCTTCCCGTTGGACCTGCACGCCGCCGAGAAGCTGCACACGCGGGCCAAGGCCACGCAGGCCGACGGGGACCGCTTAGCCGCGCGCCGACTCCTGGCCGAGGCACTGGAACAGCTGCCCGGCGAACCACTCGACGGACTGCCGGGTCCGTACGCCGAAGCGCAGCGCGCCCGGCTGAACGACTGGCGCCTCACCCTGCTCGAAGCCCGGATCGAACTCGACCTGGAACTCGGCGCACATGAGGCCCTCGAACCGGAGCTGTCCGCCCTGGCCCGGGAGCATCCCTTCCGTGAGCGGATCCGCGCCTGGCTCATGGTGGCGCTCTACCGCCTCGGCCGCCCGGCCGAGGCGCTGGCCGTGTACGCGGACACGCGGCGCCTGCTCACCCACGAACTCGGCCTCGACCCGGGCGCCGAACTGGTCGAGCTGCACCAGCGCATCCTTCAGGCAGCCCCCGCCGACACGCTGCTGACCAGCCGTCACATCCCGGCGCAGACACGGCAACCCGATCAACCCGACCAGATCGGACCACCCTGGCCCCCCACCGAAGGCACGTACTTCTGTGTGCTCGGCCCCGTCCGCGCCCTGCGCGAAACCGAGCCCTTGGCCACCGGTTCTCCCCAACAGCGCGCCCTGCTGGCCGCGTTGCTCCTGCGCGACGGCCGGACCGCCACGGCCCCCGAGCTGATCGACGCGATCTGGGGTGACGAACCGCCTCAGCAGGCCCTCGCGGCGATCCGCACGTACGCCTCCCGGCTGCGCAAGGCTCTGGGGCCCGACGTACTGATCTCCGAAGCCGGAGGGTACGCCGTGCGGACCGGGCGAGGGGGGCTCGACCTGCACGTCGTGGAGGACCTGGCGGCGGCGTCGGAGCGGGCACGGGAAGCCGGCGACCTGCCGACGGCCCGCAGACTGCTCGGACGGGCGCTGAGCCTCTGGGACGGCGAGCCGTTGACGGGGCTTCCAGGGCCGTACGCCGAGGTGCAGTGGTCCCGCCTGACGGACTGGCACCTGGAGCTCACCGAGACACATGTCGACATGGACCTGGAGTCGGGCGAACACGCCGAAGCGGCATCGAGGCTCACCGCGCTCACCGCCGCGCACCCGCTGCGCGAGCGGCTGCGCGAGCAGTTGATGCTCGCGCTGTACCGCTCGGGCCGCCAGGCCGAGGCCCTCGCCGTGTACGCGGACATCCGCAGGCTGCTCTCCGACGAGCTGGGCGTCGACCCGAGCCCCGGCCTCTCCGAGCTCCAGCAGCAGATTCTCCGTGCCGACGCATCCCTTGACGCGGCCTTGCCCCAGGAGTCCCCGCGGCCCGAGGAACCGCTTCGCCCTCAGCAACTTCCCGCAAGGGTCCCGGACTTCACCGGGCGCGCCTCCTTCGTGACGGAACTGAGCGAGTTCCTGTCCTCCGCCGAGGGCCGCGTCATGGCGGTCTCCGCGCTCGCGGGCATGGGCGGTGTCGGCAAGACCACCCTCGCCGTGCATGTCGCGCACGCCACCGGCGTCCACTTCCCGGACGGCCAGCTCTACGTCGACCTTCAGGGCGCGGGCGCGCGCCCCGCCGAACCGGAGGCCGTACTCGGCTCGTTCCTCAGGGCACTCGGCGCACCCCCGTCCACTGTTCCGCCCTTGCTGGACGAGCGGGCGGCCCTGTACCGCCAACTCCTCCACGGCCGCCGCGTCCTCGTCCTGTTGGACAACGCCCGCGACGCCGCCCAGGTCAGGCCCCTGCTTCCGGGTACGGATGGGTGCGCGGCGCTGATCACGTCCCGGATGCGGATGGTGGACCTGGCCGGTGCGCACCTCGTCGACCTGGACGTGATGTCGCCGGAGGAAGCGCTTCAGCTGTTCATCCGGATCGTCGGCGAGGAGCGCGTCGCGTCCGAGCGTGAGGCCGCCCTCGACGTGGTCGCGGCCTGCGGGTTCCTGCCTCTCGCCATCCGCATCGCGGCGTCCCGGCTCGCCTCCCGGCGTACGTGGACGGTCTCGGTGCTCGCCGCGAAGCTTGCCGACGAGCGCCGTCGCCTGGACGAGCTGCAGGCCGGTGACCTGGCCGTCAAGGCCACCTTCGAGCTGGGGTACGGCCAGTTGGAGCCCGCGCAGGCCCGCGCGTTCCGGCTGCTCGGGCTCGCCGACGGGCCCGACATGTCGCTCGCCGCGGCCGCCGCGATGCTCGACCTGCCGGTGGAGGACACCGAAGACCTCCTCGAAGCCCTCGTGGACACCTCCCTTCTGGAATCCGCCGCACCCGGCCGCTACCGCTTCGCCACTCTCGTACGGCTCTACGCCCGCGCCGCGGCCGAACGAGACGAACAGCCGCCCAGCGAGCGGGAGTCGGCGCTGTCGCGGCTCCTGGACTTCTACCTGGCGACCGCCGTGGGCGTGTACGCGCTGGAACGACCGGGCGCGCGACTGGTCGATCACCTGGAACCGACGGAACGCCGGGGTCTGCGCTTCGACGACGTGCGCGATGCGCGGCGGTGGCTCCACGCCGAGGCGGCGTGCCTGTTCGCCTGCATGCGCCAGTCGCACCGCCCGGCCTTCCTGCGCCGCGCGGTCGACCTGCTGTGGATCGCCCGCGACCTGGGCGAGTCCGGCGCGTTCTTCGCCACGTACGAAGAGACCGCGCAGCTTCTGCTCGACGCCGCCGAGGCACAGGGCGACGCACGCGCGACCGCCCGCGCCGCACTGGTGCTGTGCGAGACGGGGCTCCTCTCCGGCCGGTTCGACGCCGTCGAGGAGCGGACGGGCCAGGTGCTGGCGGCAGCCCGGGAGGCCGACGACGGGCAGGTCGTGTGCGAACTGGCCTTCCTGCGCGGCACGGTGGCGGTGAACCAGGAGCGGCAGGAGCAAGCGATGGCGCACTTCGAGGTGGCGCTCAACGGATTCCGGTCCTTCGGCGATGTTCCGGGACAGGGGAGCGTGCTGTCCGTCCAGTCGCGCGCCCTGCTCGGTCTTGGGGACATCGAGGGCGCGCTGGAACTGGCCGAGGCGTCCGTCGGACTCTTCGACGGCGCCGGGCTCTCGATGCGTGCCGCCGACGCCCGCTACTCGCTGGGACTCATACACACGGAAGCCGGGCGGTACGAGGAGGCCAGTCGCGTCCTGAACGAGGCGCGGTCCGTCTTCAAGGACGCCGGACAGCAGTTCTGGGAAGGGCACACCTGCCTGCGCCTGGCGCAGGTCGAGCTGGCGGACGACCACCCCGCCGAGGCCGCCGCCTACGCGGAACAGGCACTCGGTCTGGTGGACGACCTGATAGGCCCGTGGCGGCGCGGCCAGGTCCTCACGGTCCTTGGCCGGGCCCTCTCCGCCCTGGGCCAGACCGACCGCGCCCGGGTGTGCTGGCAGGAGGCACTCGACCTCTTCGAGCAGCGCGGGTCCTCCGGGTCCACCGGGTCCGCCGAGGCCGATGCGGTGCGCGGGCTCCTCGAAGTCCCGACGGGGTGACGCCGCGCGGCCGCCCGCGTCCCGCCGCCGGGGAATACTCAAGCCCCGCTCGGCCTTGGACGCACCATGACCGCAGCACACCTCACCTCCTCCCCGCACGCCCCGGCACCCGCCGCCGCGCATCCCCTCGATCAGCCCGCCATGGCCGCGCTCACCGGGCCGCAGGCGGGGTTCGCCGAGTGGCAGGGGCGGGTGGCGCGGTTTCCCGCGGACGTGGCGCCGTGGCTGGCGTTGCCCGCGGAGCCGGAGCAGCGGGACTGGGCGGATCTCGCCGCGCTCGTCGGGCCGGGCGGTGAGTTCGCGCTCGCCGCGACGACCGAGGTGACGGGGCCCGAAGGCTGGGCCGAGACGTTCCGCGTGCCCGGTGTCCAGCTCGTCGACGACGGGGTGCGGGCCCGCCCCGACGAGGAGGCCGTACCGCTCGGCCCCGACGACGTCCCGGAGATGCTGGACCTCGTCGGCCGCACCCGCCCCGGACCGTTCATGAAGCGCACCGTCGAGCTCGGCGGGTACGTGGGCATCCGGCGCGGCGGCGCGCTCGTCGCGATGGCGGGGGAGCGGCTGCGGCCCACCGGGTACGCCGAGATCAGCGGCGTCTGCACCGACGCCGCGTACCGGGGCCAGGGGCTCGGCGGCCGACTCGTACTCGCTGTGGCGGCGGGCATCCGGGAGCGTGGCGAGGTCCCGTTCCTGCACACCGGCGCCGACAACACGGGCGCCATCCGGCTCTACGAAGCCCTCGGTTTCCGGCTCCGCCGCCACGTGTCGTTCTTCGGCCTGCGGGTGCCGACGGACGCGTAGGGCGGCACGGCGTCCGGTCGGGGCGGAGGCGGTCGGTGGCCGTCGGCGGCGGTCGGTGGTGGTCCGGCGCGGTCGACGGGCGAGTGTCAGTGCCGGGTGTCACGCTGAAAGCCACCCACTCGGCACGGACACTCTGCACGGAAGGATCCATCGCTGTGATCACCACCGACTTCGCCCCCGGCGCCCCCTGTTTCCTCGACCTCGGAGCCCCCGACGTCCCCGCCGCCGCTGCCTTCTACGGCACCGTGCTCGGCTGGGAGTTCGAGGCCATGACCGGCGAAGGGCCGGATGGGCAGGAGATGGAAGGCGGCATGTTCCGCAGCGACGGAAAGCTGGTCGCCGGGCTCGGCAAGCTCACCGAGGAGGGCGCGCGCCCCGCCTGGATGATCTACTTCAACGTCCCCGACGCGGACGCCGCGGCCAAGGCTGTCACCCAGGCCGGCGGCACCGTCCGGGTCGCGCCGATGGACCTCGGCGACTGGGGTCGCATGGCGCAGTTCAGCGACCCGCTGGGCGGCCAGTTCGCCATCTGGCAGCCGGGCAAGGACTCGGGCGTCGAGAAGGTCGACGAGCCGGGCTCGCTGTCCTGGACGGAGCTCTACACGACCGACGCAGCGGCCGCGAAGGAGTTCTACGGCCCGCTCCTCGGCTGGCAGTTCAGCGACATGGAACTGCCCGGCGGCGGAGGTACGTACACGCTGATCACCCCGACCGGCCTCCCCGAGGACCGTATGCAGGGCGGCGTCATGCAGCTGCCCCCGGAGCACCTCGCCCTCGCGAACGGCCGGCCGTACTGGCACCCGGTCTTCAACGTCACCGACTGCGACGCCGCGGTCGCCAAGGTCACCCAGAACGGCGGCAGCCTGCAGATGGGCCCCGAGGACGCGGAGGGCGTCGGCCGGCTCGCGGTCTGCGTCGACCCGTCCGGCGCGGACTTCGTCGTACTCACCCCGGCACCGGCCCCGGCCTGAGCGCACAACCGTCCCGGTCAGGGGGCTGGACCGTCCCGGTCCGGCCCCCTGACCGGTTCCTCGGGCCTCAGCCCGCCGCGTCCGCCGTATCCGCCGAGTCCCCCGCGTCCGCCGTCTCGTCCTCCCGCGCCACCGTGTCGTTGTAGCGCAGCAGATACGCCGCGAACCGCTCCAGGTCCTCCCCGTCCCAGTCCTCGACTCGCGCGGCGAACGCCTTCCGCCTGCTCGCGGCCGCCTGGGCGAGCATCTCGGCGCCCTCCGGGGTCAGGTGCAGGACCTGGATGCGGTGGTCGTCCGGGTCGGTGCGGCGCTCGACGTAACCGAGCCGTTCGAGGCCCGCGATCTGGCGGCTGACCGTCGACTTGTCGAGCAGGTAGTGCGCCGCCAGGTCGGTGGCACGGCAGCCCTGCTGGTCCTCCAGGTGCGCCAGGAGCGTGAAGGAGACGAGCGAGAGCTCCGGGTGGGTACGCGCCGCGCTCGCCCTGGCCCGGCGGGCGAACGCCGTCATCTCCCGCTGGATCACCGTCAGTGCCTCGGCCCTGCTGTACGCCATCGTCCTGGTCCTCGTCCGGTCCGTTGAGGCATCTCCGTGGCCCATGAAAGGCCGCGTTTGTCCTCGCGCATTATTAGTTGTACAGTACAACGTAGTTCAAGAGTTGTAAAACACAACTATAGGAAGCGGGCCATGAGCGGAACACATCGTCAGGACGCGGCGGCGGGTGCGCGCACCCCGGAGCGCGCCTCCATGGGGGACAGGCTCTGGGGCCCGACGCCGCCGGGTGCGCTGCGCCACGTCCTGGTGCACCTGCTCACGCCGCTCCTGATGTGTCTCGGCATGGGCCTCGCCTACCTCGGCGCCTTCGCCACCCCCGAGCCGCACCACATGCCGGTCGCCGTCGTCGGCGCCGGTCCCGAGGCCAAGGTGCTCGCGCAGACCCTGCACGACAAGGCGGGCGACGGCCTCGACGTACGCACCGTGGCGAACCGCGCCGCGGCCGTCGACGACCTCAAGTCCCGTGCGGTGAGCGGCGCTTACGTCATGGACGGCCGGAGCCCCGAACTGCTCGTGGCCACCGCGGGCTCCGACACCAGCGCCTCCGCCGTGGAGAAGGTGTTCACCAAGGTCGCCGACGCGCAGGGCACACCGCTGAAGGTCACCGACGTGACCCGCCCCGCCTCCGGCGACCCCACGGGCCAGGGCATCTTCTTCCTGCTTGTCGCGCTGAGCATCGGCTCGTACGCCTCCGTCGCGGTGCTCGGAGCCGCCGGTTCCGTGCTGCCCATGCGGGTACGCGCACTGCTCGTCGCCGGTACGTCCTTCGTGGTCAGCCTGATCGGCGCGGCCTTCGCGGGCCCGGTGTTCCATCTGGTCGACCAGCACATGTGGGGTGTCTGGGCGATGTCGTGGCTGTATTCGGCGGGCATCCTGTTCATCGGCGTCGGGCTGCACACCTTCCTGAAGCGGTGGACCACGCTCGGCCTGATGGTGCTGTTCGTGATGCTCAACTTCACCAGTTCCGGCGGGATCTTCCGGCCCGAGCTGCAGAACGGCTTCTTCGGCGCGCTGCACGCCTTCTGGAACGGCTCCGGATTCGTCGAGGGCGTCCGCGACCTCGTGTACTTCGGCGGCCACGACCTGGCCCGCAACGTCTGGATCCTGGCGGCTTGGCTCGCCGCCGGCCTGGTCCTGATGGCCGTCGCGGGGCTCACCGAACGCAGGCGGAACGCGATTGCCGTAACCGCAGGTCCCGTAACGGCCGCTCCCGCAACCGCCGCCCCGGCGGAGGGGGAGTCGGAGGAGGAGATGGAGGAGGCCGTGGGCGTCTGACCCTCGTCCCTGCGCGGCCCCTGCTGACGTGCGTGGGCCCGGCCGTTCCCGCGGCCGGGCCCACGCGCGCTGTCGTCTTCAAGCAGGGGTACGCCTCACTCCTTGCGGTAGCCGTACGCCTCACCGGCAGCCGCGGCCACCGCGTCGAGGTCGCCGCCCGCCGAGGCTGTCACCACCGCCGCGACCGCGCCCTCGACGAACGGGGCGTCCACCAGGCGTGCCCCGTCGGGCAGTTCGTCGCCCTCGGCGAGCAGCGCCTTCACGGTGAGCACCGCACTGCCCAGGTCGACCAGTACGGCGACGCCTGCGCCCCGGTCCACCGAGTGCGCCGCGCCGGAGATCAGCTCCGCACTCGTACCGAGACCGCCGTCCTCCGTACCGCCCGCAGCGGCGATCGGAGCCGTGCCGCCGCCACCGGCGAGGCCGGTCGCGAGGTCCGCGACCGCCGTGGCCACCGCCGCGCTGTGCGAGACCAGGACGATGCCGACCCGCTGGGTGTCGTCGCTCATCGCGTGGCCTCCGCGGTCTCGGCCAGTGCGGCGAACAGCAGGGCCGATGAGGTGGCGCCCGGATCCTGGTGGCCGATGCTGCGCTCGCCCAGGTAGCTGGCCCGGCCCTTGCGCGCCTGCAACGGAATCGTCGCCTCCGCGCCCTGCTCGGCGGCGTCACGCGCCGCGTCGAACGACGTCGACAGCGCGTCGACAGCCGGGACGAGCGCGTCCACCATCGTCTTGTCTCCGGGCGTGGCGCCGCCGAGCTTCGTCACGGCGTCCACCCCGGCCCGTAGCGCCTGGGCCAGCTCCTCGCGGGACACCTCGGCCCCGTCGCCGAGCGCCTTGCCGGTGGTACGCAGCAACGTTCCGTACAACGGCCCGGACGCACCCCCCACCTTCGAGATCAACTGCCGCCCCGCCAGGACGAGTACGGCACCGGGGTGGTCGGCGTCGCGCGGGGCGAGGGCCTCCGTGACGGCCGCGAAACCGCGCCGCAGGTTGGCGCCGTGGTCCGCGTCACCGATGGCCGAGTCCAGCTCGGTCAGCCGGTCCGCCTCCCGGTCCACGGTCGCGGCGGCCGTGGTGAGCCAGCGGCGGAAGAAGTCGCCGTCGAGCACGTCGAGCACAGGTCCTCCAAGGTGATGTTCGGTGCGTCTGTGTATCCGGTGCGTCCGGTATCTCCGGTGCCTTTCGTCCGCCGCGCCCGCCGCGGGCGCCGCGCGGAGCCGTGCTGCTCATACGCCCCAGCGCAGGGCGGGCGTACGCACCGGGGCGTCCCAAAGGCGCAGCAGCTCCTCGTCGATCTGGCACAGCGTCACGGAGGCGCCCGCCATGTCGAGCGAGGTCACATAGTTGCCGACCAGGACCCGGGCCACGGCCACGTTCCGCTCCGTCAGCGCGCGCTGCACCTCGGCGTGGAATCCGTACAGTTCGAGCAGCGGGGTCGCGCCCATGCCGTTGACGAGCAGCAGCACCGGGTTGCGCGGCCGCAGGTCCTCGACGACGGCGTCCACCGCGAAGTCCGCGATCTCCCCGGAGGTCATCATGGGGCGCCGCTCACGGCCCGGCTCGCCGTGGATGCCGATGCCCAACTCCAGCTCGCCGGGCGGCAGTTCGAAGGTGGGGCTGCCCTTCGCCGGTGTGGTGACCGCGCTCAGGGCCACGCCGAAGCTCCGCGAGTTCTCGTTGACCCGCCGCGCGATCGCCTCCACCCGCTCCAACGGCGCGCCCTCGTCGGCGGCCGCGCCCGCCAGCTTCTCCACGAACAAGGTGGCGCCGGTACCGCGCCGCCCCGCCGTGAACAGGCTGTCCGTCACGGCCACGTCGTCGTCGACGAGCACCTTGGCGACCTGGATGCCCTCGTCCTCGGCGAGCTCGGCGGCCATGTCGAAGTTGAGCACGTCACCGGTGTAGTTCTTCACGACGAACAGCACGCCCTTGCCGCTGTCCACGGCCGCCGCGGCCCGCACCATCTGGTCCGGCACGGGCGAGGTGAACACTTCACCGGGGCACGCCGCGGACAGCATCCCCGGCCCCACGAACCCCCCGTGCAACGGCTCATGCCCGGACCCACCCCCGGAAACCAACGCCACCTTGTCAGCCACGGGCGCGTCCCGCCGCACGATCACCCGGTTCTCGACATCGACCATCAACTCGGGGTGCGCCGCGGCCATCCCTCGCAGGGCGTCGGCTACTACGGTCTCGGGGACGTTGATCAGCATTCTCACGGGTACCTCCGACTGATGTTGGCAAGCAGCTTTTGACGTGCGCTTTTGCTGGTCAGGATGCGGGTGACGGGTTGTGGATCTTGGCGGTTCCTGGCGGTTCCTGGCGGCCCGGGGCGGGCTTCGGCGGGGCTGATGCTGGGTTAATGCCGAGTTTGGTGACGGGATGTCAGGTGACTCTGGGGTCGGCTCGTGAGCCCTCAGTATCGATCGAGTTCGGGCGCGGGTCACGGCTGTGGGCGAGTCCTCTGGAGGTTCATCGCGTCGAACGTGGCGGCGGCTCGCTCGATGGTATAAATTCGAAGTCGAATCGAGTTTTAGAGTCTGGTCTGGCGGCGTGTGCGCACGGCGAGCCGGCGAGCGGCGGTAGAGCGGTGGCCGATCTCTGCGCGGGGCGTCAGGTCGATCGATACAGAGAGTTGGGTGGAATGGCCGCAGCACAGCACATACGTGAGGAGGCCTGCGACGTGGTAGTCATCGGCGCAGGTATGGCGGGGCTGATGGCGGCCACCACCCTTGCCCGTGAGTCCGACGTCGTCGTACTTGAATCGGCGGATCGGCCCGGGGGGCGCGTCGAGACGGTTCGGAAGGGCGATTACTGGATCAACGTC
Source organism: Streptomyces boluensis (assembly GCF_009908195.1). Classification (GTDB taxonomy): domain Bacteria; phylum Actinomycetota; class Actinomycetes; order Streptomycetales; family Streptomycetaceae; genus Streptomyces; species Streptomyces boluensis. Next base: position 15,153 of record NZ_JAAAHS010000006.1, read on the forward strand.
GGCACCCAGTTCACCGAGGGGACCGGGCCGTTGATCGACGCTCTCAATTACCACGACATCGAGATGGGATCGCTTGCCGGAAAGAGCATGGCGCTGGTCCTCAATGGGCGACTGGTCGACATGTCCGACCCGATCGCGCTCATGTTCCGTACGCCGATGAGTTTCATGGACCGGTTCGGCATGGCGATGGTCGGTGCCCGCATTCTCTCGGCGGCCCCGTTCCTGGAGTCGGACAGCCGTATAGCGAAGAAGGTGCGTGCCAAACTCGACCGGCGCCTCGCCTCGTACCTCCTGCGCGGAGTCCGCTCCGAAGTCGCCGAGGCCATGGTCCGTTCGTGGTCGGGGCAGTGGATGGGGTGCGAGCCCGGAGAGACGGCCGCGACCCAGCTTGTGACGTCGATCGGACTCGCCCTGACGGACCCTGCCAAGGTGCCGAATTTCACCCTGCCGGTCGGCGGTAATCAGACGTTGACCGACATTCTTGCCGCCGATCTGGGCGAACGCCTCCGGCTCGAGTCGACCGTCCTGTCTGTCGAACAGAGTGGAGACGGGGTCGTTGTGAACTATGTGCGTGCGGACCGCGCGCTTCGGGTGCGCGCGAAGCGCGCCATCGTCGCGGTTCCCAGCGATATCGCGTTGCGGATCGTTCCGGAACTCCCGCAGACGTACCGCGATGCATTCGACGACATTCGATACGGCCGGTATGTGGTTGTCGGTTTCTTCACCGACGAGGAAGGGCCCCAGCCGTGGGACAAATTCTTCGGCGTTTCCACTCCGCAGCTCTCTTTCCAGGCGATTTTCAACCACGCTGCGGCCGTTCGTAAGGACGATGTGCGGAAGCCGGGTGGTGCACTGGCCTGTTTCGCCGGCGGTGCCACGGCCGACCAATTGTTTGAGCTCTCCGACGAAGAGATCGCCGCTCGGTTCACCAAGGATCTGCTCTCGGTCTACCCGCAGCTCGAAGGCAAACTGGGGGAGGGGATCGTGCGACGGCACCACCGTGTGGTGCCGTTCTGGGCGCCGGGAGGGCGTGCGTCGTTGCCGACCTTGCGGAACCCTCTTGGGCCGATCCATCTGGCAGGCGACTACCAGCTCGACATGCCTTCGCTCGCTGATGCGGCGACGTCGGGTGAGAACGCGGCGAAGGCGGTTCTCGCGAGCCTGAAGTGATTCAAGGGTGCCGCGTACGCGGTCCTCGCCGACGCGATCGCGGGGCCAACTCGCTCACGGCGACGCGGCGTTCGCCGTCAACGTGACCTGCGCGGCCGTGCTGCTGAGCGTCCTCCTGCGCGGCATCGCCCTGGAACGCTCGCCCGATGGTTAGCCCGACGTTCCCGTTCCGAAGCTCCCTCGGCCGTGGAGATCTCCGGACCGTAGGCGTCATCCGGCTCAGCCGGGGAACGTGGTGTCGGACGGCAGACTCTGTTCCGCCCAGATCACCTTGCCCGCACGGCTGTGCCGCGTGCCCCAGCGCTCGGAGAGCTGGGCCACAAGCAGCAGTCCGCGCCCGCCCTCGTCGTTGCTCCGGGCGTGGCGCAGGTGTGGGGCGGTGCTGTTGGCGTCGAAGACCTCGCAGGTCAGCGTGGACTCGTTGATCAGCCGCAGTTGGACCGGGCTCTTGCCGTAGCGGATCGCGTTGGTCACCAGCTCGCTGACGATGAGTTCCGTGGTGAAGGACAGCTCGTCAAGGCCCCAGGCGTCCAGCCTGTCGGATGCGAAGGAGCGGGCGCCGGAGACCGCCGACGGGTCGGAGGGGAGGTCGAGCGTCGCGACGTGGTCCGGGTCAAGCGCCTGGGTTCGCGATACGAGCAGGGCGATGTCGTCGACCGGGCGGTCCGGCAGGAGCGCGGCGAGCAACTGGTCGCAGACCTCGTCCGGCGAGTCGGGTGCGTGGTCGAGGACGTGGAGCAGCATGTCGCGTGCGGTGTCGACGTCGCGCTTACGGCTCTGGATGAGTCCGTCGGTGTAGAGGGTCAGCAGACTTCCCTCCGGAAGCTCCAACTCCACGGTTTCGAAAGGGAGTCCGCCCAGGCCGAGCGGTGGGCCGATCGGCATGTCGGGGAAGGCGGCCGAACGGGCGGCAGCGGCGTCGCGCTCGCCGTCCGGGGGAGTGGCCACAGCCGGCAGGACATGGCCGGCGCTGGCCAGGGAGCACACGCGGGAGACCGGGTCGTAGACCGCGTACAGGCAGGTGGCGCTGGTCTCGCCCGCGTCCTGCCCTTCCTCGTGCTGCAGGCGGATGACCACGTCGTCCAGGTGCGTGAGCAGCTCGTCGGGCATCAGGTCGATGTCGGCGAAGGCACGGACGGCCAGGCGGAGCCGGCCCATGGTGGCGGCGGCGCGCAGACCGCGTCCGACGACGTCACCGACGACGAGCGCGACCCGGGCGCCGGACAGCGGGATCACGTCGTACCAGTCACCGCCCACACCCGCGCGGGATCCGCTGGGCAGGTAGCGGGAGGCGGCGGTGACGGCGGACTGCTCCACCGCGTGCTGCGGCAGCAGGCTGCGCTGGAGGGTGAGAGCGGTGGAGCGCTCGTGTGTGTACCGGCGGGCGTTGTCGATGGAGACCGCTGCTCGGGCCGCGATCTCCTGGGCCAGGAGGAGGTCGTCCTCGTCGAAGGGCGCCGCGCTCCCCGCGCGGAAGAACTGGACGAGGCCCAGGATCTCTCCGCGCGCCAGCAGCGGTAGCAGCAGAGCCGAAGGGAAGCCGCCGGGGCCGTGCTCGCCGCCGCCGCTGTCCGCTTCCGGCGCCCACCCTGCCCAGGATTCGGACTCCGCGAGGTGGTGCCGTGCGGGCATCCCCGTGGCCAGCGCGCGGGCAGGCGCCGCATCCGCCGGGTAGGCGTGCGTCCGGCCCGGCGCGACGGTCAACTCCCCGACATCGGCGCCGAGTTGGGATTGCTGGGCGGTGCGGCGGAGGAGCGGCGGGTCCGAGGGTGGGTACGCGTCCTCGTCGTCGAGCACGGAGACCAGGAGGTCGACGGTGACGAGACCGGCGAAGTCGTCGGTGCAGACATCCGCCAACTCCTGGCTGGTGCGGGTGATGTCGAGCGTGCTCCCGACCCGTCGGCCTGCCTCGTTGGCCAGGAGGAGCCGACGCTGCAGCCGCCGGTCGCGCTCCTCCTGATAGGCGGCGACGACGCGCGCGGAACTGCGGTCCACGTACGCGAAACCCGCCGACATCAGTTGCATGGCCGCGCCGTGGATCAGCTCGGGGTCGCGGGTGAGCCGCGGGACCTCGGCCTGGATGAGCTGGAGCAGGCCGACATGGCCGAGCCGGTAGGCGTGCAGGAGCGTGCTGATCGGCACTCCGTTGCGGGCGAACGCGCGCGCGAGTTCGACGGCCTGGGGCGGTGCCGCGATCTCGGTCGCGTCGAGGCCGCGTTCGAGGAGGTCCAGGAACGCGGTGACGTGACCGGCCGTCTCCTCGGCGACGAGGGCGGCGATGTCCTCGTAGGCCCACGGTTCCGGGAGCTCGCTGCGCATCCGCCGCAGCAGGGCCTCGGCCGACTCGTCCGTCCGCGGTCTGAGCTCTCGGGCCAGACGGCGGAGGAACGCGTCGACATCGGTGCGCATACGGGCATTGTCCGGAGCTGAGCGGACTCCTGCCACCGGATGGCTGCGGCCCGGCCGCTGCGGGGGCCGGTGAACGGGCGCGATCAAGCCTGCGTAAACTCAAACTCGATTCTTTTTCGAGTTCAGGGTTCGCGGGTTCGCGGGTTCGCCCGTCGCGCCCGGCTCGCGCTGCCTGCGTATGCGGCCACCGCGCGCCCGCCTCTCCCCCTGCTTCTGGAGGTCTCCGTGCACTTCCGCTCCACACCCGCGCCCCCTGGCCGTCCACCTGCGCCGGGTACGGGTGACGGCCCCGACGGCGCCCCGCGGCGCGTACGGCGAGCGTTCCTCGCCGTGAACGGGGCGCCCCTGGCCGTCGGCATCGTGCTGTCCTGCTCCACCGAGGCCACCGGCGTGGACGTCGTCGGGCGACTCACGCTCGGCGTCGTATGGGGCGTGCTGCAACTGGGCGTCTTCCTCGCCAGTGTGTGGTGGTACGAGGACCGGTGCGCGCGCGTGCGCCACCACGTCGAGCTGTCTCCAGCGCCCCTCGGACCGGCCGGTGCAGCAGATGCTCCGCCGATGCGAGAGGCCGGGTGGTGAGCCGATGACCACTCCTCTGCTCTTGAGTTCGGCTCCCCTCGACCCGGTCGGCTCGGCGGCTCGTGCCCCGGTGATCACTGCCTTCCTCGTCTTCATCGGCCTGTGCCTGCTGTGGGTCTTCACGCTCGCCAGCCCTGACGAACGCCCCGAGAGCCTCTACATCGCCGACCGGTCCCTCACACCCCTCTTCAACGGCTTCGCCCTGGCGGGTGAATACATCACCGTCGTCACGCTGTTCACGGCAACCGGCGCGATCGCCCTGTTCGGCTACGACGGGTTCGCCTCCGCCGTCGACAGCGTCATCGCACTCGGGGCGCTGCTGCTCCTCGCCCGGAAGGTCCGCGAAAGCGGCTGCTTCACCCTCGGCGGTCTCTTCTCCCTGCGAGCGTCAGGTCCGGGAGTGCGCACGGCGGCGGCCGTGGTGACGCTGTTCATCACCGTTCCCCTGCTCGTGGTCCAACTGCGTGCCGCCGGCATCAGCGCCGCGCTCCTGATCGGCATGTCGACCGACACGGCCCAGGTGGCCTGCACGGTGCTGATGGGCCTGCTCGTCGCCTGCTTCGCCGCGGTGGCGGACCTGCGAGGGGCGAGCTTCGTACAGATCGCCAAGGTGCCCGTCACCTTCCTTGCGCTCTCGGTGATCACCCTGCTCGCGTTGCGGAAGTTCTCGTGGAGCCCCGGCGACCTGCTCACGGCAGCGGTCGAGCAGAGCACGGATCCGGACGGGTATCTGAGTCGCGGTCTGTGGGCGCACACGGCGGGGCTCGGCCCGTTGAACACCATCAGCGACCACATCATCGTGATCCTCGGAATGGCGATGATGCCGCACCTGCTCCTCCGCGTCGCCGCCTCGGGGAGCGGACGGTCCGCACGTCGGTCCACGAGCATCGCGGTGGGGCTGACGGGAGTCTTCTATCTCCTCCTGATCGCGACGGGCTTCGCGGCCGCGGCGGTGGTCGGCAGCGGGCAGATCGGCGCGGTCGACGCCAACGGGCAGGCGGCCCCGATCCTGCTGGCCTCCGGCGTCCTCGGGCACGCGTCGACGGCGCGCGTGGTGGTCATCACCGTCGTCGCGTGCGTCGCCTTCCTCGCCGTACTGACGGGCGTGACCAGCGTGACCTTCGCCGCCGCGGTGTCCCTCACACACGACGTCCTCGCCCGGACCAAGCGCCCCCTAGGCGCCACCGGAGAGGTCAGGGCGCTGCGCACCACCGTCGCCGTCCTGTGCGTGGGCGGCCTCGCCCTGTCCGCCGCCGTGCACGACTACCCCGTCGAATTCCTGGTCACCTTCTCGTTGGGCACCGCGGCGACCTGTGTCTTCCCCGCGCTGATCTACTCCTTCTTCTGGCCGGGCTTCAACCGCAGAGGCCTCCTGTGGTCCGTCTACGGCGGGCTTTTCCTCTGCACAGCCCTCACGTTCTTCTCGCCCACCGTCTCCGGGACCGACTTCGCGTTGTGGCCGGAGGCGTCCTTCGACTGGTACCCGTTCCACACCTCGGGCCTGGTCTCCGTACCGGCGGCCTTCCTCCTCGGATGGCTGGGCAGTACGAGGCAGCCGGCGCTGAGCGGCCGCGGTACGCGACGCGCGGCGTCCCAGCGGACGAGCGGCAGCGGCACCCGCCATGAGGCCCCGCCCGCCTCGGTCTGGCGGGGATGACCGGATGCGGCTCCGGGCCAGGAGCCGCCAACTGGCCCGGACCGCACGTCACTTGACGACGACCGGCGGGACGCAGGTGCTCGACGCACTGCCTCGGACCGCGGCAGACAACCCCTGGCACGGCCCGTCAGCCCGGCAGGGCCGAAAGCCAGGCGGCATCCGCCGGGGCGTAGTCGCTGAGCGTGCGCCGGGCCTCCCAACCCCGGCGCCGCGCCTTGGTCACGTCCAGGACGACGGAGTTGGCGAGTTGGTCGACGGCGTAGCGGGTGAGGGGCTGCTCGGTGTGCGGACGCAGCCGGGTCAACGCTGCGGCGGCGCGTACCGCTGTGGCGGTGACCGGCCGCGGCAGGTGGCCGATGCGGGCGCGGACACCGTGGGCGCGCAGCACGGTCCGGATGGCCTCGTCCCGGTCGTACGGGGCCGGATCGGCGATGTTGTACGCGCCCTCGGGCCAGTCGGCCGCCGCCAGACACGCGTCGGTGAGGTTCTCGACGGCCGTCAGGCTGAGCCGGACGCTCGGCCCGGGGAGCATCAGCAGCCCGTGCCGGACGCGGGAGAGGAGCCGGGGCGCCAAGTGGGGGTCCCCGGCGCCGTAGACCGCGCGCGGACGCAGCACCACGGCACCGGCGTCGAGGGCGAGGGCCTCACCGGCGGCCTTGGTGCGCCCGTACGCGTTGAGGTGGCCGCGGACCGGATGGTCCTCGGTGATGTGCGTGCGGCCGGGGCCCCGCTCGTACACGCTGGCACTGCTCACCCACACCACGGGCCGCCCGGCCGCGGCCCGGAGGAGGCGGGCCGTGCCGTCGACATTGACGGCGTGCATGGCGGCCTCGGCGGGGGAGCGCGGGCACGGGTCGCCGACGGCGGCGGCGCAGTGGACGACGAGGTCCGCGCCCGACAGGTCGGGGATGTCGCGTGCCGCGTCCCAGGGGATGTGCCGCCCGACCGGGCCGGGGCGGCGCCCGACGCACAGGACGTCGGCGCCGCGGGCGGCGGCCGTGACGGCGACGTGCGAGCCGCAGAAGCCGCTCGCTCCTGTGACGGCGATGGTGGTCATGGGTGCTCCGGTGGTGCGGGGCGGGCCGTGGCCCCGCCGCTGCTGGTGGTTCGGCCCGTCCGCGTGGCCCGGACGGTGAGTGTGCGCCAGCCGGGCAGGGCCGCGCGGCGGTCGACGCGGGCGCGCAGGACGGTCGGTTGGTGGGGCGCGAGTGCGGCGAGCGTGTCGTCGAGTTGGGCACGGGCAAGCCGCGCGCCGGGACAGGCGTGCGGGCCCGCGCCGAACACGAGTTGGGCCACGTCGGCCGGTGCCGGGGCATGGGTGTCGGGCGGCTCGCAGTGGGCGCGTGCCGCGTGCCGGGCGACCAGGATCAGGCGGTCGCCCGCGCTCACCGGGCATCCGCCCAGCTCGGCGTCGGCGGCCGCCACGCGGGGCAGCAGCGGGGACGGTGCGACGACGCGCAGGAGTTCGCGTACGAGCGCCGGGCGCAGCCGGTCGTCGGCGGCCTGGTCCCAGAGCCCGGCGTCGGCGCACCATGCGGCGGCCCGGGGCAGGGCCGCGACGGTGGTGTTGACGGCGGCGACGGCGAGCATGGCGCGCAGCGCGGACTCCGGGGCCGCGTCGCGCGGGCAGCCCGGCGCGAGGAGCGCCTCCAGATGTGCGGCCGCTGCGGCGGCGGCGCGTGCGGTGCCGGGCGGCCGGGGTCCGGGCAGATGGTCGCGTACGGCGGTGGCAGCCGCGTGTGCCGCGGCTTCGGCGATGTCCTCCGGGTCGGCCCGGGTGTCGAGGAGTGCGCGGACGGTGGCGCCGGCCAGTTCGCGGGCCAGGGGGACGAGGTCGACCGTGCGGCCGGTGCCGAGCGGGGCGAGCCGGCGGGCGAGGACGTCACGCCAGACGGGGCGCAGGAGCTCCACGCCGCTCGCGCCGAGGTCGTCGGCGAGGGTGCGCCGGGTGTTCCGGTGGTCGCTGCCGTGCTGGTCGAACAGCGTTCCCCCGGCGGAGAGTTGGCGGGCCGCGCCGCCCGTGGTGCCGGCCGCGGTGCGGTCCAGCGGGATGCGGGTGAGGGCGTGCCGGTACGGCTCGGTCCCGTGCACGAGGAGCGTGCCGCCGACCCGGGTCACGTCCTTGCGGCGCGTGGCCGCGAGGAGGGCGAAAAGCACGGGGTGGGAGCGGGTGTGGACGCGGCGGTCGCGGCGCAGGGCCCGGCCCGTGGTGGAGGTCCGGCCGGTCATCGGACGTGCACCTGCCCGAGCTCGGCCGGACGGTAGCGGCGGTCCCAGGACCACAGCAGGGTGCGGCGGGCGCCCCACGCCCGCAGCCGCCTGAGACTGGTGTGCACGACCATCCGCTCCGCGCGTGCGATCCGGTCGCTGTGCTCGCGGGCCCGGTTGAGCAGGACCACGTCCTCGGGCGGCCCTTCCAGCGGGGTGCGGGGCGCGCCGCCGCAGCGCAGGTACAGGTCGGCGGTGATGGCGAGGTTGTGGCCGTGGCACAGCACATAGGGGGCGCGGTAGCGCGGGTGGCGGTGTGCGGAGCGGTAGCGACCGTACAGCGCGGTCGCCCGGATCACGGCGGGGAGCAAACGCTCGACGGGGGTGGGGTGTTCGTCGCTGCGCGGGACACTCCGGCCGCAGGCCATCTCGGTTCCGCGGGCGAACTCGGCGCGTGCCGCGGCGATCCAGTCGTGCGCCGGCAGGCAGTCGGCGTCGGTGCGTACGAGCAGTCGGGCGCCGTGCTCGATGGCGTGCCGGAACCCGGTGTCGACGGCGGCGCCGGTGCCCCGCTCCTTCTCGTGGACCAGGTGCACGGGCATGGGCGCGGTGGCGGCGAAGCCGCGCACGAGCGCGGCGGTCCCGTCGGTGGAGGCGTTGTCGACGACCACGAGGGTGTAGCGGGTGTCGGTCTGCGCGGCGAGCGCGTCGAGGGTGGCCCCGATGGACTTCTCCTCGTTGTAGGCGGGCACCACGGCCCAGAGCAGCGGACCGTTGTCGGGTGGCGTCATCGTCGGCTCCGTCGGGCGGGGCGGGCGCTCTGTTCGGCGAGGCGCGCGGCGGCGAGGCGGGCGGTGGCGGCGCGGTCGGGCTTCAGGGAGCGGCCGGAGAGCGGGATGTCGGCGAGGAGCACGGCGTCCGGCCGGGCGGCGCCCATACGGTCCAGGGGCCCGGCCAGTGCGGCGCGCAGGGCGGTGCGGTCGGATCCCGGGGCGGGCTGTACGACGGCGACGAGGTGCTCGTCTCCGTCACCTGCCGGTACGCCCACGATCAGGGCGAGTTCGACTCCCGGGACGTGCAGCGCCGGTTCGTACAGACCGGGATAGATGTTCTCCGCATGCCTGAGCACCATGTCCTTGTGGCGGCCCTCAAGGACGATCCGGCCCGAGTCGAGGCGCGCCCGGTCACCGGTCGCGACCCACGGGTCCGGCTCCTCGCCGAGATAGCGGTCGCGTGCGGCCGGGCCGGACAGCAGCAGTTCGCCGTGCGCGTCGGTCTTGGCGGTCACTCCGGGCAGGGGTGCGCCGACGAGGTCGCCGTCGCCCGTGAAGGCGGCCTTGTCGGCCTGCTCGACGGCAGCGGCCGGGAACAGTTCCGTCAGGGCGTAGACGCCCCACGCCTCGGCGGCGCCCGCGTGTTTGACGCGGGTGAGGAGTTCGGTGCTCGCGGGCGCCGAACCGGTCCAGACCCGTCCGGTGAACCGCCCGCCGGCCGCCAGCACGCTCCGCAGTTGAGGAGGCGTCAAATACGTGGCCTGTGGGGTGAGTTGACGCAACTGGCGGGACAGGGAGCGCGGGGACCGGGCGGGCAGCGCGACCGGGGCGCCGCTCGCGAGGGAGGGCAGCAGAACGAAGAAGGTGCCGCCGAGGACGGGCCGCCCGGCGGCGGGGCGGACCAGGTCGACGACCGTGGCCATGCCGGCGGCGAGCGAGGAGCGGCTGTGCACCACGGCGCGGGGCCGTGAGGTGGTGCCCGAGGTGAATACGACGACCGCGTCGCCGTCCGCGTCGACAGGGCGCGGCAGTCCCGTCGTACGACCGCCGTCGTCCAGGGCCGGGGCGCAGCCGGGCAGTCGGGGCCCGACGGTGACGACCGGGCCGAGGTCCGAGAGCTGCGGCAGGGCGAGCCGGGCGCGGCGGGCGAGCGGTCGGGCCCAACCGGCAGCGGCCTGCGCGGTGGCGTCGGCGAGGACCAACTCGGGGCGGGCCAGGGCGAGTCGGGCGCGCAGCACGTCCGGTCCGGCGCCGGGGTCGAGCACCGCGGCCCGCGCGCCGAGCCGGTGCGCGGCGAGCATCACGGCGAGGGCACGGGGCCCGGGGCGTACAGCGACGCCGATGGTGCTGCCCCAGGTGACGCCCCGCCGGTGGAGCGCGCCGGTTAGGGCGTCGGCGAGGTCGGCCAGGTCCCCGTTGGTGACCTTGGTGCGTACGGCGCCGGTAAGGCCTGTGCCCAGGAGGGCGGGCCGGTCGGGCCGGGCCCGCAGGGCGTGGGCGAGTGTGTCGAGCATCAGCGTGGGTCCTCCCCGTGGCGGCCCGGACCCTTGTCGAGGTACCAGCGGGCGGTGCCGGTGATGCCGTAGGCGCGCAGCCTGCGGGTGGAGTTCTCCACGGCCATGTCGCGGGCGTGGACGATGGCGGTGGTGTGGCGGCGCACCCGGTTCAGGAACAGCCGGTCGGTGGGGGACGGACGGCGCGGCATGCCGCCGACGCGGTCGTACAGGGCGGCCGTGATGGCCATGTTGTTGCCGGCGTGCATCCGGTAGGGCGCGAGATAGCCGTGGCGGCGCCGGTGGGCGGGGCGGATCCGGCCGAAGAACGCGGCGATCCGGACCAGGGCGCGGAACCCGGCACGCCCGAGGGGGCCGTGCTCGTCGCGGCGGGCGTCGATGCGGCCGCACACCAGGCCCGCACCGTGGCGCAGGGCGTCGCGGGCGCCGGCGGTCCAGCCGGGGCGCGGCAGGCAGTCGGCGTCGGTACGGGCGAGGAGGGCCGCGCCGTGGTCGATCGCGTAACGGAAGCCGGTGTCGACCGCGCAGCCCACACCCTTCTCCGGCTCGCTGAGGACGTGCACCGGGAAGGGCGCCCAGCGGGCGAAGTCGTGCGCGATGGCGGCGGTGCCGTCGGTGGAGGCGTTGTCCACGACGACCAGCGTGAAGTCGCGGTCGCGCTGGGCGGCGAGGGCCCGCAGGGTGGCGCCGATGCGCGCGGCCTCCTGGTGGGCGGGCACCACGACCCACAGGGCGTTCACGCCTTCTCCCAGACGAGGGTCATGAGGCTCACGCCGCCGCCGAGACCGACGAACAACACCCGCTCTCCCGGCCGCAGTTGCTCGTGGACGAGGTCGAGCTGCACGCCGAGCGTGGCGCTGGCCATGTTGCCGAGTTCCGGCACGGTGACGACGAGCCGGTCCCGGGGTACGCCGGTGAGTTCGGTGAACCGCTCCAGGTACGGGACGGTGACCTGGTGCACCAGGATGTGCCGGAAGTCGTTCCAGTCGAGGCCGGTGCGCTGCCGCATCCGGTCCAGGACCGACGTGCCGACCTTCTCGAAGACCTCGCGGAGTTCGCCGCCGTCGCCGTGGAAGTACGTGTGCTCGTCCCCGCGCGGGTGGCGTGAACCGCCGCCGAAGATCCCGCCGACCGGCCAGTGCTCGGAGTGGGTCTCGGTGTCCACGTCGAGGATGCCGCCCCGCTCCACCTGCTCAAGGACGACGGCCGCGCCCGCGTCCCCGAAGGTGTATCCCGCGAAGCCGTCGCGGAGTTGGCCCGGCCCGGAGGGCGCGTGCCGTACGGCCCGGCTCGGGGTCTCGCCCGTGACGACGAGGGCGCGGCGGGCGCGGCCGGCGAGGATCATCGAGCGGGCCGTGTCGATGCCGTTGACGAAGCTGTTGCAGGCGTTCGTCACGTCCAACGCGTGGGCGCGGGAGCCCAGTTCGGCCTGAACGATGTGCGCGGTGGCCGGTTCGACCATGTCGCGTGTGGCGGAGGCGAACAGCAGCAGATCCACGTCGCACGGAGTGAGTCCGGCGCGTTCCAGTGCGGTGCGGGCCGCCCGCACGGCGAGCGTCGAGGCGTACTCGCCCTCCGCCGCGGCGCGGCGCGTGCCGATGCCGGTGACGCGTTCGAGGGTCCGCTCGGGGAGGCGGACGCCGGAGGCGGCGGTGATCTGCTCCTGGAGGTCCCGCGACGTCACCTCGGTGTCGGGCAGGCAGGAGCCCACCGAGGTGATCCCGACACGGAGCGCCGCTCCGCGAGCAGCGTGGTCTATATGCATGCGGGGACGCTACGAGCGGCGTCACGCGCCCCGCCTGAGCACGCGTACTCAGATGGCCCTGCGTAGTCGGTCACCTTGCGGGGTGCGCGAGTCGGGGCGCAGGGGGCCGTCGGCTGGATCCGGGCGACCCGGAGGCAGGCGTTCCGTGGTCCTACGGAGACGGCCGGCCCCCGGTGGGCGTGTCGCCCGGGGCGGTCCGTGGTTCACTCCTCGCCGACCAGCGGGCTGTCGTCCGGGAGGTGTAGCGGCCGCGCGCACCCTCGGCCACGGCGCGGCAGATCTCCCGCGACTCCTCGGCCGGCGGTGAGGTGGTCGTCAGGCGGATCCCTTGCCGGTCGTGGCGCCCTTGATCAGGTCGGCTGCCTTCTCCGCGGCCATGATGGTGGGCGCGTTGGTGTTGCCGCGCGGCACGGTCGGGAACACGGACGCGTCGACGACACGCAGCCCCTCGACGTCGTACACCCGCAGCTCGGGGTCGACGACGGAGCCGATCGCGCAGGTCGAGGTCGGGTGGTACAGCGTCTGCCCGGAGCGCTGCGCCCAGGCGAGGAGGTCCGCGTCGGAGTCGGAAGCGGGTACGTCGTACGGGCTCGTGACCAGCTCGGTGACGGCCTGCTGAGCCGCGATCTCCAGCGCGATCCGGATGCCGGCGACGAGGGAGTCCCGGTCCTCGGCCGTCGTCAGATAGTTGTGCACGATGCGGGGCGCGGCGTCCGGGCGCGGCGAGCGCAGCGTCACCGCACCGCGGCTCGTCGGGGCGAGGACGCACGGCCCGAAGGAGAATCCGTGCTCGGACACCGGACCGAGGCCCTCCTGGTGGAAGAGGACCGGCGCTGCGTGGAACTGCACGTCGGCGGCAGCGAGTTCGGGCCTGCTGCGGAAGAAGCCGCCGGTCTCGGCGACGTTGGAGGACAGCGGGCCGCGCCCCTCGCTCTGCAGCAGCGCCGCGTTCTCCGGCGAAGCGGCCGACACGAGGGACTCGGTGTCGGTCCGGAAGTTCAGCAGCGTCATGTAGTGGTCCTGCAGTCCCTGGCCCACGGGCAGGTCGCGTAGGACCTCCAGGCCGAGGGCGGAGAGCAGCGCCGCCGGTCCGATCCCTGACAGCATCAGCAGCTTCGGGGACTCGTACGCGCCCGCGGACAGGATCACCTCCCGCTCGGCGCGGACCACCTCGACCGCCCCGCCCCGCTCCACCTCGACGCCCACGGCCCGGCCGCCCTCGACCACCACGCGGTGCGCACGGGCCGACGGGAGCACGGTGAGGTTGGGCCGCTCGAGCGCCGGGTGCAGGAAGGCGACGGCCGAGCTGCACCGCATACCGCCGCGCTGCGTCAACTGGTAGCGCCCCACGCCGAGTTGTGAAGGACCGTTGAAGTCGTCGTTCGCCTTGTGCCCGGCCTGTTGGGCGGCCCGTACGAAGGCCGTGGCGAGCGGGTGCTCCGACCTGCCCTCGCTGACGGTCAGCGGCCCGCCCGCGCCGTGGTGCTCGTCCGCGCCGCGCTCGTTGTCCTCGGAGCGCTTGAAGTACGGCAGGACCTCGTCGTACGACCAGCCGGTGGCCCCGGTCGCGGCCCAGCCGTCGTAGTCGGCGCGGCTGCCCCGGATGTAGATCATCGCGTTGATCGAGCTGCAGCCGCCGAACACCTTGCCGCGGGGCAGGTACGTCCGCCGGTCGCCGATGCCGGGCTCCGGATCCGAGTCCAGGTCCCAGTCGAGCCCGGACTTGAGCAACTGCGGGAAGGCGGCCGGGACATGGACCTCCTGAGCGGTGTCGGGCCCGCCGGCCTCGACGAGGGCCACCCGCACGTCGGGGTCCTCCGAGAGCCGCGCGGCGAGCACACAGCCCGCGGAGCCTGCGCCGACGATGACGTAGTCGTACATGCTCATCCCGTCCCTTGAACGAAGAACCTGGCTGAAGTGCCTGGCTGAAGAACCTGACTGAAGTGCCTGACTGGGGAATGCGTGCGACGAACGACGTGCCGGCGAGCGGTCAAGGAGTTGATCGTGGCTCACTGACCGGTCGTGCCGGGAGTAGAGTTCCGGCCCCGTACGGGCGAGCCCAACAGCGCGACGACGACGTCGAGTTGACCGGACGGGCCGCGTCGCGCAGCCCGTGCCCGGCCAGGCGCGCCGCCGCGACCGCTGTCGCGCGTGTCGCCTGAGCCGTGTGCCATGACCACACACGGTTGTCCGTCCGGGCCCGCGAGTGCGTCGCTCGTGGCCGGAAGATGCCAGGCGGCACAAGCGACGCCATGGCTGGTGAAGGTGACTTCCGCGCTGTGTCTGTCTTGCGTCCTCGTCGCGCACCGGCCCGTCCCGCGCGCAGACGACACCGGCCCGCAGGCACCGGCCCGCCGGCGGTGAACCGCAGTGCGGGGCAGCGTGCCCGCCAAGCGAGAAGGGGGGCTGCTACGATCTCGAATCGTGTTCGAGAACATTCCGGCAAACCGGCAGCAGAAGCGCACATCCGGCGTCCAGCGCCGTGGCCAGGAGCGCCGAAAGGCGATCATCGACGCCGCCGAGTCGCTGCTCGCCGAGCAGGGTTACGAGGCCGCCACCCTCAAGGCGATCGGCGAGCGCGCGGGCATTCCGACCGCGTCGATGTACCACTACTTCCCCGACCGGCACCAGGTCGAGGCCGAGCTCCTGCGCCGGCACACGGCGGAGCTCGACGCCCTCATCACGGCCACCCTGGACGAGCCCGAGGCGCAGACGCTGCGCGAGGCGGTCGACGTGGTGATCGACCTCCTCCGCGACTACTACCGCGCCAACCCGAGCTGCACCCAGCTGTGGTTCGCCGGCCGCCACCAGATCCTCGTCGACCTGGTGGAGGCGTTCGACGAGGTGCAGGCGGAGCGGCTCTGGCGCCACCTCGTCGACCGCGGTCTCGCCTCCGCCGACACCCCGCTGCTCGCCGTCCAGCTCTCGTTCGAGGTGGGCAACCGCCTCTTCGACGTGGCCTTCCGCCGCTCCCCGGACGGCGACGACACCACGATCGACGAGGCCCGCCGCCTGATCACCGCGTACCTGGAGTCGTACGCCTGAGAAGGCACGAACACGCTGTGCACCCCGAGGCGGCCGGGGTGTTCCGCGAGGCCCACCACGGGACGGGTCGTCGACCTGTCATCCGCACGGTCCCGCGGAGGATGCCCATCGCTCACGAGATGTGCAGGCTGGTGCCCCGGGCGGGGCTCGCGTCCGGGCACGTCAAGGGGGAGGGCCGCACAGAAAGGACCCCATGGGCACGAGGCGCGTGACGGGCCCCGTGAGCGGCAGGGCGAGTGGCGCCGCCCGCTGGCTGGCCCGGCTTGCCGTGCTCGCGGCGACCGGCTCGCTGGTCGTACTCGCACTGGCCGTGGGCGACGGCGGTCTTGTGGTGGTCGGCGCGGGGCTGCTCGGCCTGGTGCTCTGCGCCGTGGGCATCTGGTGGTTCGTGGCCCACCGTGGTGTGGTGCGGCTGTTCGGGGCGGTTCTCGGAATTGCGGCACCCGTCGACGTGTTGGTGCTTTTCGGACACCGGGGGCTGTGGCGGACGGCCCTGGTGCTGATCCTGTGCTGGGCCGCGTCGCTGGTGTGCGCCCGTGCGGCGCTCGTACGGGCGCGGTCGCGGCGTCGGCGGCGGATCGTCCGGGCGGCCCGGCCCGAGCGGGCGGTGCTGATCATGAACCCGCGTTCCGGCGGCGGGAAGGTCGGCCGCTTTGAACTGGTCCGGCGCGCCGAGGAGTTGGGCGCCCGGGTGATCCTGCTCGACCCGGACGCCCCCGCCGACATCACCGCCCTCGCCCGCGAGGCCGTGGCCGAGGGCGCGGACCTGCTCGGTGTGGCGGGAGGCGACGGCACACAGGCCTTGGTCGCGGCGGTCGCCGCCGAGCACGGACTGCCGTTCCTGGTGATCTCCGCCGGCACCCGCAACCACTTCGCCATGGATCTCGGCCTGGACCGTGCCGACCCCGCCCGCTGCCTGGACGCGCTGACCGACGGCGAGGAACTCCGCGTGGACCTCGGGGACGTCTCGGGCCGCGCCTTCGTCAACACCGTGTCCTTCGGGGCGTACGCCGACGTCGTGCAACGACCCGGGTACCGCGACGACAAGGCGGGCACGGCACTCGCCCTCATGCCGGACCTGCTGCTGGGGGAGGGCGCACGACGGCTCGCTGCACGCGTCGGCGGCACGGAACTCCTCGGCCGGCAGGCGCTGTTGGTCAGCAACAACCCGTACACCTCACCGGACGTGCTCGACGGCGCGGGGCGGCGGCCGCGGCTCGACGAGGGAGTGCTCGGCGTGCTCGGCATCCGGGTGGAGACCGCCGCCCAGGCCGCGGATCTCGCGGTGCGCGGCTCGCAGTCCGCGGCGCTGACCGTCATGACCGCGCGCCGCGTGGAGGTGAGCGCCGACGCGGACACGATCCCGGTGGCCGTCGACGGCGAGGCCCTCCAACTCCCCACACCCGTCGTGTGCACGCTGCGCCCAGGTGCGTTACGCGTCGTCGTACCGCGCCACCGGCCCGGCGCCATCGCCCCGCCGCCGCGCGTGAACTGGCGCCGCATCGTCGACCTCGCTTTCACCACGCCCCGCCGGCGAAAGGCACGCCCGTGAACCGGACAGTGGCTGAGGGCCGGCGGAACCAGTGGCTGTCCGAGCGCCGCCGGACCGTCGCGAGCGCCGTCGTCGCGGCGGCCGCGGCCGCCCTGCTCCTGATCTTCGACGGGAGTTGGGAACAGGTCACGGCGGCGGACGTGTGCGTGCTCGTCCTGCTGACGTACCTGTTCCCGTATCTGCTGGTCACGACGGTGGCATTCTCGACCGCATCGCCGGAGCGCGTACGGAACTGGGCCCGGCGGGAGGCGCGGGGCACGGTCCTTCAGCGGTACGTGTACGGGACGGCGCCCGGTCCGGGGGTGTCCGTCTTCATCGCGGCGGCCGCGCTGGTGGCGGCGGTGGTGTGGCTGCCCGGACACATCGGTTCCGCCTTCGCGCCCGCACCGCGTGCGGCGGCCGCGTTCGTCCTGGTCGCCGTGGCGTGGGTCTGTGTGGCGGTGTCATTCGCGGTCGCGTTCCAGGCGGACAACCTCGTGGAGGACGGAGGCGCGCTGGAATTCCCCGGCGAAGGGGGCGGCGACGGGGAGACGGCCTGGGCGGACTACGTCTATTTCGCCTTCTCGGTGATGACGACGTTCGGCACGACGGACGTCGACGTCACGTCCCGCGAAATGCGCCGGACGGTGACGGCCAATGCGACCATCGCGTTCGTCTTCAACACCGTCACGGTGGCGTCCATCGTCTCGGCGCTCGGAGGGATCTGAGCCGGGGCAGGCCGAAGGAACTGCCCTGATTCTCAGATGCGCTCCCACCAGCCGAGGGCCAGGACGGATCCCTTCTACGGCGACGCACCCGAACGTGCCCGGTCAGTTCACCGAAGCCGCCCCGCGGCGGGCATTGCGGCGGCTTCCGTTGATCAGGTCGTTGAAACGGTCGACGGTCCAGATGATCCGCAGCCCCAGCGCGCCCATCATCAGCGGGCGAGGGAACTTGGGCTTCTTCGCCCACAGCGTCTTCAGGTCCTCGTGCTGCTCCCCGTCCACGATCAGGTCGGCGATGAGGGAACCGACGTACGGCGCCTGGGCCAGGCCGTGGCCGTTGCAGGCGACCGAGTAGAAGACATCGTCGTCGATCTGGCCGGCGAGCGGCAGCCACGACGAGGTGATCCCGATCCAGCCGCCCCAGGCGCGCGCGGCCGCGACGTCGGCGAGCTCGGGGAAGCGCGTCTCGAAGGCGCGTGCCAGATCGGCGACGACCGCCTCGTCCGGGTCCCGCCGGGGGAGCGGGTAGCTCTTTCCCCGCTGGAGCCGACGGACGCCGAACACGATGGTGTTGCGTGCGGTCAGCCGGTAGTTCTCCATGATGTTGTGCTGGGTCACCACTCCCGACCGGCTGGTCCACTCAAGCGCGGCCAGGCGCGCGGGATCGATCGGCTCGGTCTCCACCTCGCTGACCCAGATCGGCGAGGAGAGCCGCTGGGGCGTGATGGCCAGCTCGCCACCGAAGGCGTTGGTCGCGAGCACGATCTTGTGTGCGCGCACCTCGCCCCCTGGCGTCCTGACCGTGACGTGATCGCCGTCCTGCGTGACGTCGGTGACGCGGGTCTGCTCGAAGACCCGGGCGCTGGATGCGAGGACGGCGCGGCGGATGCCGAGGCTGAACTTGCCGGGGTTCAGCAGCCCGCCGACGGACTCGCGCATACCGCCGACGAATCCGCGGGGGATCCCGAGCTCCGCGCTCGTGCCCGACTCGACCTGCGCACCGGCCTTCCGCAGCAGCTTCGTCACGCGGCGCACGCGGCCCATCTGCCCCCGGGACACGGCCGCACAGACGTTGCCCGTCGCCTCGTAGTCGCAGTCGAGGTCCAGTCGTTCGATCAGCTGCTCAAGGAAGTGCGCGGAGTTCTCGGCGAATCGGACGATGCCGGGAAACCTCCTCGGGTAGAGCAGGTTCAGGAGCTGGATGTCGCCCCCCGGAGCGCCCGCCACCTGCCCGGCGTTGCGTGAGGCGGAGCCATGGCCGCAGAACTCGGCCTCAAGCAGCACCACGTCCTTGCCGCGCTCGGCAAGCCGCAGCGCCGTCGACATGCCTGCCAAGCCGCCGCCCACGACCGCGACTTCGCAGGTGACGTCTTCGCGCAGGGCGGGCCGGACGTCGCCGGGCGGGTCGACCCATCCGCTGAAGGTGGTGTATTCGACGTTGTCCGTCCTCATGGCTGTTCCTCGTTCTCACGTCGTACGTGGGTGTCGTACGCGGGTGTCGTACGTAGGGGGATGTCGTCGCAGGGCTGCTCGGCGTCAGGCCAGCCTGCGCTTGAGGATCTTTCCGCTGCCGGTCATCGGCAGGCTCGGCACGAGCTCGACGATGCGGGGGTACTTGTAGGAGGCCATCTGCGCCTTGCCCCAGGCGACGAGTTCGTCGGGGGTGACGGCGGCATCCTTCTCGGGGATCACGAAAGCCTTGATCTCCTCGCCGTGGCTGTCGTGCGGGACGCCGATGACCGCCGCGAGGCTCACCGCGGGATGGGTGTGCAGCACCTCTTCGATCTCGCGCGGGTAGACGTTGAACCCGCCGCGGATGATCAGGTCCTTCGCGCGGTCGACGATGTAGTAGAAGCCGTCCTCGTCACGTCGGGCGAGGTCCCCGGAGCGGAACCAGCCGTCGCGGATCACCTCGGCCGTCTCCTCGGGGCGGTTGTAGTAGCCCTTCATGACGTTGTGGCCCCGGATCGCGATCTCGCCGACCTGGCCGGGCTCGGTGACCTCGCTCCAGTCCGGTCGGATCAGCTTCAGCTCCACACCCCAGATCGGGATGCCGATGGAGCCCGGTCGCGCGGCGAGCCGGGGGTCGCTGAACGTGGCGACGGGAGACGTCTCGGACAGCCCGTACCCTTCGAGCACGCTGACGCCGAGACGCTGCTCGACCTGGTTGATGATCTCGACCGGCAGGGCCGCCCCGCCCGAGATCCCGATCCGTAGATTTCCGGCGATCCGGTGGACGTCGATGTCGTCGGTGAGGGCGTTGAGCAGCCCCCACCACATGGTCGGCACGCCGGCGAAGAACGTGATGGTCTCGCGGTTCATCAGCTCGACCACCTCACGGGCGGCGAAGCGCGGCACGAGATGCAGGGTCGCCGCGACCGAGAACCCCGCGTGCATCTGCACCGTCGCGCCGAAGGTGTGGAACAGCGGAAGGCACACCACATGGCTGTCGGTGGCCGGTGCACTGCCGAACAGCCGGTTGTTGGCAAGGACGTTCAACATGACGTTCGCGTGCGAGAGTTCGGCGCCCTTGGCCTGGCCGGTCGTTCCCGACGTGTACAGGATGACCGCGGTGTCGGTCGGCTCTCGAACCACCGACTCGAACTCGGTGCTCATCCCGGCCAGCGCCTGACCCAGGGTCTCGGTGCCGGCGACCGGGCCGGCCGCTTCCTCGTCGGAGGTGATGACGAAGAAGTGCTCGACCGCCGAGATCTCGCGGAATCCGGCATGGCCCTCAACGGCCATGGCCAGCTCCGGAGTTCCCTCGAAGCAGAAGTACGCCGAGACGTCCGCGTCGTCCAGGTGGTACGCGATCTCCCGGCCCTTGAGCAGGACGTTCAGCGGCACCACGACCGCCCCGGCCTTGAGCACGCCGTAGTACACGATCGGGAACTGCGGCAGGTTGGGGCAGCTGAGCGCGACCTTGTCGCCGGGGCGGACGCCCCGCGACACCAGCAGGTTGGCGACCTGGTTCGCCGCCGCGTCGACCTCCCGGAAGGTCAGTCGCTGCGAGCCGAGCACGAGCGCGTCCCGGTCGGGAAACGTACGGGCGGAGTCCTCGAGGAGGATCGAGAGGTTCAGCATGGCGGTGCTCCCATGGTGGCTGCACGACAACGGACGGGTTTCACAGCGGCAGCTCCGGCGAGTCGACGCCGACCACCCGGTCACCGCAGAACACCCGGACCGACTCGGCCGGTCCGTGACCGCCGAGGCCGGCCGGCCCCCAGAAGCTCTGCGCGGAGTCGTCACCGAGGTCGGCGATCTTCGCGCCGTTGACCCGCACCTCACCGGCGAGGACGCGGGAGCCGACCTCGACCGCACGCTCGGCGTCGCCGCCGAACACGTAGGCGTCGAGCCCCGAGGGGTTGGAGTTCGCGATCCGCAGCGCCTCCTCGTCGGAATCGACGGCGTGCAGGGACACGACGGGACCGAACAACTCCGCGGTGGCCCTCGCCGGGTCGGCCCCGGCGGCGACGGTGGGGGACAGGAAGTACCCGTCGAGCTCGGGGAGTCGGGCCGGCTGGTGGACGGTCGCTCCCAGGGAGCGCAGTCCGTCGATCCGGCTCTGCAGTGTCGCGAAGTGCGGTGCGTTCGAGATCGGGCCGAGCTCGGTGCCCTCGTCGAGCGAGTGCCCGACCACGACCTTGGAGAGGCGCTCGGTCAGCGCTTCGAGCAGCGGATCGAGCAGGCTCCGGTGGGCGAGTACCTTGCCAGGACCCTCGCACCACTGGCCGTTCAGCTTGGTCATACCGTCGAAGATCCCGTCGGCGGCGACCTCGACGTCGGCGTCGTCCAGGACAAGCGCCGGGTTGTTGCCGCCCAGCTCCAGTTGCAGGACCTTGAAGTCCTCCGCCGCACCGCGGGCGATCGCGCGCCCGGCGGCCGGACCGCCGGTGAACGACACGATCCTGACGCGCGGGTCACCGGTCAGCGCGGCCCCGACATCGCCGCGGCCGTGCACCAACTGCAGGGCGCCGCTGGGCAGTCCGGCCTCGACGAAGCACTCGACGACTAGCTGCGCGCTGCCCGGGGCGTGCTCGGACGGCTTCAGAATCACCGGGCAGCCCGCGGCGACCGCACTCACCACCTTCGCCGCGGGGATGAAGCTCGGCCCGTTCCACGGCGTGAGGATCGCGGCCGGCCCCCACGGGACCTTGTACAGCCGCACGTCACGTCCGCCCGCCGCCAGCGGCCGTACGCGGGGAATGCTCAGCAGGTCCGCCGCCGTCGCCCGGATCCGGGCGGGCAGGAAGGCCGTCACCTTCCGGGTGACACCGATCGGCACCCCGCTGGTCAGGGAATCGGTACGGGCGATGTCCTCGGCCCGGCCCTCGATGAGCGCGGCGACCCGTTCGAGCATGTCCGCCCGCTCGCGACGCGCCTCCTCGTCCCACCGGCCGACGCCGTACACGCGCTCGGCATGCCGCAGGGCGCGTTCGACGTCGCGGGGTGCGGTCGTGGCCATGCGATGCACCGGCTGCCGGGTGTTGGGGTCGATGTTCCACGCGTCCCGGTCGTCCCGTACCGCCTCGCAGTCGCTCCAGGCGTCCGCGATGTAGTTCACCGGCCGGGGGAGCGCCGTATCGGCCGTCACCGTCTCGCCGTTCGACATGTGAGTCACCTCTGCAGTCACCTCTGCATCCCTTGCGTGTCAGGCCTGGAGGTCGACGACGATGCGGGTCACATCGCCGCTGCGCATGGCCTTGAAGCCCTCGTTGATCTCGCCGAACGGGATGACCTGCGTGACCATCTCGTCGAGCAGCAGCCGCCCCTGCCGGTACAGGCGCGCGAGCTGGGCGATGTCCTGGCGTACCTGCCCCGAGCCCATGTACGAGCCGATGAGGCGCTTCTCCTCGAAGAAGAAGTCCGGGGCGGGCAACCGGAGTTCGGTGCCTTCCGGGGCGATGCCCACCAGGCAGGCGGTTCCGGTGGGCCGCAGCACCGACAGGGCCGTGGCCGCCGTACGGGCCGAGCCGACTGCCTCGAACGAGTAGTCCACCCCGTCGCCAAGGAGGTTCCGCACTTCTGCGGCGACGTCTTCGGCGCCCCCGTTCACGACGTGGGTCGCCCCGTAGCCGCGCGCGGCCTTCAGGCGCGCTTCGTCCAGGTCGATCGCGACGACGGCCGAGGCTCCCGCGAGCCTTGCTCCCTGGATGATGGCCGACCCGACGCCGCCGCAGCCGATCACCGCGACGGTGCTCCCCGGGCGCACCCGGGCAGCGCGGAAGACGGCTCCCACACCGGTGATCACACAGCACGCGAGGAGACACCCCACGTGCAGCGGCACCTCGTCGTCCAGCTTCACCAGGGCGTTCTCACGTATGAGCGTGTGCCGCGAGAACGCGCCGATGTCGCCGAGCCGCTCGACCGGCTTGCCGTCCTTCAACTGAAAGGCGGGGCGCGGGCGTTCACGTACTTCCGCGACGCGCAGGCACTGCGTCGACCGGCCCGCCTCGCAGTTGACGCACCGGCCGCACGACGGAGTCAGCGCCCCGACCACGCGGTCGCCAGGCCTCAGCCCGGTCACCGCGGAACCGGTCGCCTCGACCACGCCGGCCACCTCGTGGCCCACCACCACCGGCAGAGCGGTAGGGACCGTTCCGGTCATGTAGTGCAGGTCGCTGTGGCACAGACCCACGTGGGAGACCGCGACGCGCACCTCGTCGGGCTCGGGGTCGTCCACCTGGATCGCCGTCATCTCGAGCGGCTCGTTCAGCGCGGTGAGCACCGCGGCCTCTGTCTCGATCACGTCCACGTCTCCTCTGTCGTACGGGCGTCACGGCGCTGTTCGCCGGCGCCCTTCGCGTTCCAGAAGCCCTCGATGCCCGCGCTGAACACGCCGCTCTCCCAGGCCTGTTGCGCGGCGGCGTCCTCACGGGCGAAGGCCTGCTCGATCTCGTCGGGCCGCGGCCGGAGCAGCGCGAGGTGCAGCGCCGTCGTGTTGTTCTCCGGCGTCCACTCGACGACCAGGTCGACGGCCCGTTCGAGCAGCTCCTCCGGCGCGACGATCTCGTCGAGGAGACCGATCCGCCGGGCCTCCTCGGCGCCGATCCGCGGCGAGCCGAGGACCATGCGCGTCGCGTGGTTCCGTACGAGGCGGGTGAGCAGCAGGCTCGACGCGTTCGAGATCGTGATGCCGCGGCCGTTCTCCGGCTGGTAGTACTCCGCCGCCGGGGTGCCGATCCGCGCGTCGCAGCAGAGCGTGATCTCGGAGGCGCCGCCCACCGCCAGGCCGTTCACCGCGGCGACGACGGGGACCCGTGTCTCCACGACGGCCCGGGTGATGTCGTGGAAGCTCTCGACGGCCGCACGGACCTGCGCGTACGAGGTCGGCGCGGCCTCGAGATCCTCGCCCGACGAGAATGCCCGGCCCGTACCGGTGAGCACGATCCCGCGTACGTCCGCGCCTGTGCCGAACTCCCGTACCGTACGGGCAAGTTGCAGCCGGGTGGCGACGTCCATGGCGTTGAGCTTCTCCGGACGGCGCAGGGTCAGCACGGCCACATCGCGGACGACGTCGACGCCGAGGCGGCCCTCGGCCGGGACGGCGGACGCGCCGCCGGTCCTGCCACGGGAACCCAGGTCGTACGTGACACCGGGCTCGTTGGCGGCGCGGGTCCTGAGGGCCGGCTTGGACACGCGCGCGGACGGCGTCCGTGGGAAGTCCGCGACGAATTCGACGTAGCGCGGCACCTTGAAGCGGGCGAGCTGCCGGCCGGCCCGGTCGACGATCCTCTCGGCGGTCGACCGGTCGGCCGCCACTCCGGGGACCAACTGCACGAACGCCTTGACCTCTTCACCGAGCGTGTCGTCGGGCTCGGCGACGACCGCGGTCGCCATGACCGCGTCGTCCCGTTCAAGCGCGGCCTCGACCTCGGCGCTGGCGATGTTCTCGCCGCCCCGACGCACCATGTCCTTGATCCGCCCGACCAGTTGAAGCCCGCCGTCCGGCCGGCGGACGACGACGTCACCGGTGTGCAGCCAGCCTCCCCCGGCGGCTACGCCCTCATTGCCGGGGGGACCCCCACTCCGCAGCACCCGTGCGGTGTCCTCCGGACGGTTCCAGTAGCCGCGCATCATCGGCTTCCCGGAGACCACCAGCTCACCGGGCGCACCGTCGCTCAGGTCGGCGCCCTGCGAGTCGACCACCCGCACCTGCTTCGTCGGCACCGGCTGCCCGAGGCTCCCGGTCCCCACGGCCCGCACGTCGTCGACGGGCGCGAAGAGGTCCACGCCTGACTCGGTCATGCCGTAGATCTCCCGCCACGGCGCGCCCCAGCGCTCCTCCAGCTGCGCGTGGATCCCCACCGGAATGCCCGAACAGAGCACCAGGCGCAGGTCGTTGTCCAGGTCGTCGGCGCTCGGTGGCTGCTTGAACAGCAGCGTCGGCATGGACCCGAGTACGTAGAAGAACGTGGCGCGATGGCGGCGGACATCGGCGAAGAAGCCCGATGCGGAGAACCGCGGCAGCACCACAAGCGGCGCCCCGATGGTCAGGGCGAGCGCGGTGTTCCACTGCGGATCCATGTACGAGAACGGCTGCGCGGTGAGCAGCACGTCCTCGGCCCCGAGCCCGGTCACCCCGGCGCAGGTCCAGCCGAGCCGCACCCAGTAGTCGTGCGTGAGCATGCACGCCTTGGGGAAGCCGGTGGTGCCCGAGGTGTACTGCAGGTTCGCCAGCGTCCCGGCGGTGACGCGCAGCGGGGGAGCGGTCGCGGGGAAGGGCGCGGACCCGTCCGCGGCGACGTCGACGACCCGCAGGTCCGCCAAGTCCCGCTCGGCGTCGGTGACTTCCTTCAGAAGACCGGCCCGCTCGTCGTCGGTGAACACGACCCGCGCTCCCGAGTCCCGCAGCAGAAAGGTGAGATCCGCCCGCTGGTACGAGGAGTTGACCGGTACGACCACAGCGCCGGCCTTCAGCGCGGCCAGCCATACGACCGGCCAGTGCACGATGTTCGGAAGCATGATCGCGACGCGGTCACCGGTCCGGACTCCGTCGACCTCGATCAGCCGGTGCGCGAGCCTGGACGTCCAGGCCTCGATCTCGGCAAAGGTCCAGGACTCTTCCCCGAAGCGCAGGAATTCCCGGTCCGGCGATTTCCGGGCACGCTCGGAGAGCAACCCGGTCAGCGTCGCGATATGCGGGTCTTCGCCCATCTGGTCGGCTCCGACGGCCGGTCGGGGGTGGCGAGAGGACACGTTTCCCAGCTCCCCTGCTGTTTGATTCACGACATCTCCGTCGACTCGGCGCTCCTCAGACATCGGCACGGTCGTGCACCTGCCGGTCCTTCTCCGCATCGGCCGATTCGCCCAGCCGGTGCAGGGCGCGGTACGCGAAGTAGTACATGCACATCTGGAATCCCCAAGTGCTCAGCGCCGCCGTGTAGAAGAGGGTGTGCGCCGCGTCGTCGCCCGGGATGTGGACGTAGTCGTAGATCGAGGCGATCCCGAATGCGGCAGCGGTCGCGAGCCCCGCACCGATCGCCATTCCCTTAGCGCCGGCCGCCCAGAGCCGCCGCGAGAAGTAGAGGAGAAACAGCGTGGTCAGCACATTGACCACGACGTAGAAGACAGCAAGACCGCGACCCAGCTCCTCGCCGAAGATCTGCAGGACGAGCCCGACCCCGGCGGCGAACGCGAACACCCCGACATCCACGGCCACGGACGGCCTGTACCGATGCGTCACGGCCATCAGACCCATCACGAGAATCAACGTGATGCCGACCGACCGGGAGAACGCGTCGAGGAAATGCGCGGCGGTGTACATGGGGCTGTCTTCGCCGGCCCCCACGGCCGCGTAGACGAAGAAGTTCGACCCGGAGGTGGCGACGATGATCCATTCGAGGCCGAGAAGATAGTTCCGGAATTCCTTGATGAATTTCCAGCCGAAGGTGAATCCGACGACGACCATCCAGACGTCGGCAAGCAGGAAGAGTAGATCTCTGAGTGCCATTGTTTCCTCAATCCGTGCTCGGGTATCGGGTCAGATCGTCGCGGGCTGGCCGGCGTCGATCGACGGGTAGTCGTCCCGCTTGAGCAGGTCCATGGGGTCGGACATCTGACCGGCGACCCGGTCGACTTCGGCGACCGCAGCAGGCCTCCACCTTCGAGTGAGCTCACGCTGCTTCATCTTGGTCACCCGATCGAGTCAAATGTACAACTGTTTTCGTTCGAGAGCTACGGTCTGCGCCGATCCAGGCAAAACCGCCTGTTAACCTGGTGAGCGACTTGATCGATCGTTCAACTTCGGTAGGGGGCAGATGTGGCACGCGTACCAGCGGCCGAGCGACGCAACGACCTGGTGAATGCCGCTATCCATGTGATCGCGAGCCACGGTGTCGAAGGCGCGACCACTCGGCGGATCGCCGAGGAGGCGAACGCCCCGCTGGCGACGCTGCACTACTGCTTCCACACCAAGGAGCTGCTGTTCGAGGCCGTCATCGAGAGGCTCACGGAGCAATACCGTGAGGTCCTGATCGAGAACGACGTGCACGGCGACGTGGCCGCGACCGCGCGCGGAGTCCTCCGCGGACTCCTGAACTGGTATCTCGAAGGCGATCCGGATCTCGCGTCCGCGACCATCGAGCTGGTCAGCTGGGCGCAGCGGCAGAAGGACCATCCGGCCGTCTCCGTCTACAGCGAGGCTTTCAACGTGATGCGCTCGATCCTCGCGAGAGCGGCCTCCGGACAGGAGGTCGCGCCCGAGACGATCGACCAGATCGGCTATGTCGTCGGGGCCCTTTCGGACGGCTTCGCCGTGAACTGGCTGACGTACGCCGACCGTTCCCAGGCCGCCGAGCAGGCCGAGACCATCGTCGGTGTGCTCGACGCCTGGCTGGCCGCGAACCTCGCCTGACGGCAAGCCCGTCGACGGGGGCGCGAACCCGAGTGCGTCCACCGGCGAGCCCGCGGGCGCACTCGGGTCGGCCGCGTATCAAAGGCGTTTGGCGGATTCCTCGACGATCCACGTCATCGTCGGATCGTCGCTCTCCATCCATTCCGGGTGCCACTGGACTCCGAGCACCGGCGCGTCCGGGAGCTCCACCGCCTCGATCACACCGTCGGCCGTCCGTCCCGTCACGAGGAGTCCCGTGCCGCAGCGATCGACGGCTTGGTGGTGCCACGAGTTGGTGACTGCCCGTGCTCCGAACAGTCCCGCCACGGTCGAGCCCGGCTCGAACGTCACGAGGTGATCGGCCGTGCCGTCGGTGGGCGCCGCCTCCTGCGACAGATGCCGCACCTCACCGGGCGGAAGGTCGGCGACGAGGGTGCCGCCGAGCGCCACGTTGAGGACCTGCATGCCCCGGCACACGGCGAGCACCGGGATCCCTCGATCGACGGCGGCCCGGACGAGCGCGAGTTCGTAAGCGTCCCGTTCGGCGTCGTGGGCCATCGGGTCCGCACGCGGGTCGACATCGCGGACCACGGACGGGTCCCCGCCCCAGCACGCCGGATGCAGGTCCTGCCCTCCGGTGACGACCACGCCGGAGAGCCAGTGGCACACGGCCTCCGCTTCGGTCTCGTACGAGAGGTTCACGGGGAGGCCGCCGGCGCGGGCGATGCGGATCGCGTAGTCGGACATGTAGGTGTCGGTGCACCGGTCGCCGTACCGGCGGTCCGCGCCCGCGATCAGTTCCAGGCGGATCCGCCGCCCGGTGATCCCGATGAGCGGCCGCACCACGTCCGGCCCAACTCCGTTGGTGCTCACGGCAGTTCGAAGTATCGGGCGGACTCCCACTCGGAGAGTTCGGCGAACGGATCGCCGCCCGCGGTGTGGAACTGCATCCACTCCCAGCGGCGCGATCCGACCCAGTAGTCCACGAACTCGGCACCGAGGAGTTCGCGGAGGATCGGATCCGCTTCGAGCGCGGCGGCGGCCTTCGTGATGGTGTCCGGCAGTCGCTCGACCCCGACGCCGGGCGGCATGCACCACGCCATTTCGCTGACCGGGTCCGGCGGTTCGATCTTGCGCTCAAGCCCTGCGATCACACCGGCAAGCACTCCGGCCAACGCGAGGTACAGATTCGCGTCCGCCCCCGGCACCCGGTACTCCAGACGCGAGTACGACGGGTGCCCGCACACCGCGCGGATCGCGGTGGTCTTGTTGCTGATGCCCCAACTGGCGGTCACCGGCGGCCCGCTGAGATCCACCAGGCGTCGGTACGAGGTGATCTGCGGGAGCACGATCGACGTGTTGCCCTCGATGGTCGCGAGCAGCCCGCCGACCGCGTGGCGCATCGCCTCCGACGGGCCCTCCTCCGCGTAGAACACGTTGGCGCCGTCCCGCTGGAGGGAGATGTTGATGTGGGACGCCTGCCCGTAGCCCTCGGTGGGCTTGGCCATGAAAGTGACCGTGTGGCCGCGCTCGAACGCGACCTCGCGCATGATCTGGCGGGTCCGCGCCCAGGAGTCGCACACCTTGACCGGGTCGCCGGGCGCCAGGTTGATCTCGATCTGACCGGCGGCGTCCTCGTCGCTCCACGCCTCCCACTCGATGCCGACCGCGTCGAGCCGGTCGGCGACAGCGTTCATGTACCCGTACCAGTCCTTCGACTTCGCGAGGTGGTACGCCGTGCCCGCGCTTCCGCCGAGCGGTGTCAGTCCGCGGTACCCGCGGGCGCGCGCCTCCTGGATGGACTCCTCGAAGACGGTCGCCTCGATCTCCACGGCGACGGTCGCGGTGAAGCCGAGTGACGCGAGCCGGTCGGTCAACTTGCGAGTGAGGTTACGCGGACAGAGCGGCACGGGTGTGCCGTCCTTCAGCCAGTAGTCGCCGATCACGGCGTCGAGCCCTGGCTCCCACTCGATCTGTGTCGACACGTCGGGGTGGAAGAAGACGTCGTCCAGATGCCCGCGCCAGTCGGGGTAGGCGAAGCCGAAGGCCGGGGCGTTGCCGAGGTCGAGCCCGAACAGCAGGTCGGCGAAGGCGAATCCCGACTCCGCACCGGACGCGAACTTCTTCGGTGCCACGGTCTTGCCGAGGAACGAGCCCTCGAGGTTCGTCGCCTCCAGGCGCACTGCCCGCGCCCCGTTCGACGCCGCTTCCGCGGCTGACACGGAGGAGCTACGGGCGTCAACTCCGTTGTCGGGCAAGGTGAGTTCAGACATCGTAGCGAACCTTCCAGGAGGCGCCGATCAGGACCGACAGCTGAGAGAGGGTGCCCTGAAGTCCGAGCGCACCCGAGGACAGGACGGCGAGCATGTCGTCGGTTCCGGAGAACACCCCGGCGAGCGTCTCGGGGGCGCCGGCGATCAGGTAGTGGGTGGTGCCTTCGCCGAGAACGACCTGTTCGATGCCGTCGGCGCCTTCGGTCACGGCGATGAGCACGTCCGGAATCCCCGGCACGGCGCGTGCGGCGGTCCAGAAGTGTTCGGCGGCCGCCTGCCAGTCCGGTATCGGCGGCGCCAGTGCGAGCAGCACATCCGCGGCGAGGTCGGCGTCGCCCTCGGGTGCGGCGGCGGGCGCGAACCGGGCGTTCAGGTCGACGGTGAGCGTGGCATCGGGGTCGACGAGGACACCGCCGGCCACCTCGACGACGCCGCTGCCGAAGGTGATCGTCGCCGCCTGCGGGGTGTCGTGGGAACGGATCGCCACTGTGGCCGTGGGCTTCCGCAGCGCGGCGAGAGCGTGGCCCGTACGGGCGGAATCCCGCAAGGTGCGGCCGAGCAGGCGAACGATCGGAGTCGCGTCCTCCTCGATCCGTACGTCGACCTCTCCGGCTGCATCTGCGCCGGACACCGCCGGGGCCGTCGTGGTTTCGGTCATGCCTCAGTCCTTTCGACTTCTGGAGATCACATGCGCCGCGAATCGGCAGCTTCAGATCTCGCATGGACCATGATCACGGTCAAGCGTCTAGATCAGATGACTAGGATGGTGGGGTACAGGTCACGACCTGTCAATGACTTCGCAACGGCCCCGCAGTGAACGGAGAGCCTCACAATGAACGAAGCGCAGCCCCCGTACTGGGACCAACTGGACGCCGACGCACGGTTCGTGGCGCGTGTCATCGCCGAAACCCTCGACAGGCCCGTACGCGAACTGGGTGTGGAAACGGCCCGGAAGCTCCTGGCGACCCCGCCGCCCAGGCGGCCCCTCACGCACCTCGACCGGGTCGAACACCTGACGCTGCCGGCCCGCTCGGGCGAGCTCCGGGCCCGCCTCTATCTGCCGGACGGCCCGCCGGAATCCGGCCGACAGCGTCCGGCGCTCGTCTATCTGCACGGCGGCGGATTCGCCCTCGGCACCCTCGACGGGGTCGACGAGGTCTGCCGCGCGATCGCCGCCCGTTCCGGGTGGGCGGTGTTCTCCCTGGAGTACCGCCTCGCACCGGAGAACCCCTATCCGGCGGCGCTCGACGACTGTTTCGACGCGTACGCCTGGCTGTGCGGAGCGGCCCCCGGGTTCGGCATCGACGCGCACATGATCGCCGTCGGGGGTGATTCCGCGGGCGGCAATCTCGCCGCCGCGCTCTGCCTCATGCTCCGGGATCTCGGGCTTGCCCGGCCCGTGTCCCAGGTGCTCGTCTATCCCGCCGTCGATGGTGCGTTCGCCACCCCGTCCTGGACGGAGTTCGCCGACGCACCCCTGCTGACCAGCGCGGATGCCCGATGGTTCTGGGAGCAGTACATCGGGCCCGGCGGTGCGGTCGACCACTTCGCGGCCCCGATGCGTGCCGCATCGCTGCGGGATCTCCCGCCGGCACTCGTTCTCACCGCCGCGGTCGACCCGCTCCGCGACGACGCCGAGGCGTATGCGGAGCGGCTGCGGCGCGACGGGGTCGAGGTCACGGCGACCCGCTATGACGGCGTTTTCCACGGCTTCTTCACCGAAGTGGGCCTGTTCGCCAGGACGGACGAGGCGCTCACGCAGGTGGCGCGCCACCTGCGGGGCATAGCCGGCGCTTGAGGTGCCCGAGGCGCCCGAGGTCGGGAAACTCGATCGGCGTTCCACTATTGACGCCGCCCGGGGCCGTGGTTAGCCTCTGTTGGTCATATGGCTAAGTCGTATGACCAAGACGGCCTGGATCTGTGTGCAGGCGCACCCGAGAGGTGCACGCCCCACAGCCGCGGCGAAGTCCGTAGAGCCGGGCGCTACCTCCGCCCCCACATCCCCTCACTCACGTCCCCTCTCTCACGTCCCCGCATTTCGACTACTCGAAGGCAGACGCATGACCGACAAAGCTCCAGTCACCGCCCCCGTCGTCGACATCCTCTGTGTCGGTGCGGGATTCTCCGGCCTCTACGCGGCGTACAAGGTCGCCGAGAAGGGCTGGACCTTCGCCGGATTCGAGACCGCGCCGGACGTTGGCGGTACGTGGTACTGGAACACGTACCCCGGCGCCCGGTGTGACGTCGAGAGCGTCTACTACTCGTACTCCTTCAGTGAGGAGCTTCAGCAGGAGTGGACGTGGAGCGAGCGCTTCGCTCCGCAGGCCGAGATCCTCAGCTACATCAACCACGTCGCGGACCGCTTCGACCTGCGCAGGCACTTCGGCTTCAACTCCCGTGTCACGTCCGCGACTTGGCTTCCGGATCAGCGGCTCTGGGAGGTGACCCTCGACTCCGGCGAGACCCGGCGGGGGCGCCATCTGCTTGCCGGTTCGGGCGGCCTCTCCGCACCCAAGGACCCGGATGTGCCGGGCCTGGACAACTTCACCGGGACCACGGTCTCGACGAGTCGGTGGAACATTCCGCTGAGCGACCTCGCGGGGAAGCGGGTCGCCGTGATCGGCACCGGATCCTCCGCGGTGCAGTGCATTCCGCTCATCGCCGAAGTGGCCGAGCACCTCACCGTGTTCCAGCGCACCCCCAACTACGTGTTCCCGGCCCGGAACGCCCCGTTGGCCGCGGGCTTCGTCGACGAGATCAAGAGCGGTTACGCGGCCCTCCGCGAGGAGTGCCGCCACTCGCTCGGCGGCATCCCGGACCGCATCCCGGACGCCGCGGCGTTCGACGTCTCCGACGAGGAGCGGCGCGAGCGCTACGAGAAGGCCTACGAGCGCAGCGGATTCACCGGCGTCGGCGGCGAGTTCTCCGATCTGCTGACCGATGCGAGGGCCAACGAGACTGCCGCGGACTTCATGCGCCAGAAGGTCCGCCACATCGTCCACGACCCGCGGGCCGCCGCCGTCCTGGAGCCCCGCTTCCACCCGCTCGGCGCCAAGCGAAGCTGTTTCGGCACCGATTACTACGAGACCTTCAACCGCCCCAACGTCTCGGTGGTCTCCCTGCGCGACGAGCCGCTCGAGACCATGACGGCCGACAGCGTCGTCACGAGCGGCGGTGCGTACGAGGTGGACGCCGTCGTCCTGGCCATCGGGTTCGACGCCTTCACCGGACCGCTGTTCTCGCTGGGCGTCTCCACGCCCGAGTCCGGCAGGCTGCAGGACTCGTGGAGCGAGGGCGTCCGTACGTATCTGGGCGTCATGACGGCCGGGTTCCCGAACTTCTTCATGATCGGCGGGCCGCAGAGCCCTGCGCTCGTGAGCAATGTCGTCGTCACGATCGAGCAGGCCGTCGACTGGATCACCGATCTGATCGAGCATGCGAAGGCGGAGGGTGCCGACGTCGTCGAACCGACCGTCGAGGCCCAGGACGAGTGGGTGCGGATCACCGAACTCACGGTCAACCAGACCCTGTACGCGACCACCGACTCCTGGTACCGCGGTTCGAACGTGGCCGGCAAGCCGACGACCTTCCTCGGCTATGTGGGCGGTGTCGGCAAGTACCGCCGGATGTGCACCGAGATCGCCAAGCACGGCTACCCGGGCATCCAGCTCGACGGCGAGGCCGTGGCACGCCGTATCGGTCGCATCGACCAGGAGATCGCATGAAGGTCGTGCACCAGCGGTACGTCGCCCACTCCGATGCGCACTACGCGGGCAACCTCGTCGACGGTGCGTACAGCCTGAAGCTGTTCGGTGACGCCGGCACGCACCTGGCGATCACCGTCGACGGCCACGAGAGCCTGTTCGCCGGGTACTCCTCGGTCGAGTTCCTCGCTCCGATCCGCGGCGGCGACGTCATCGAGGCCGAGGCGCGCCTCGCGTCCAGGGGCAACAGGAGCCGGACGGTCGAGTTCGAGCTGCGCATCATCTGCCGGTCCCTGGACGAGACCGGCCGAGCGGAGGTGCTGGCCGAACCCATTGTGGCCACGCGTGCGCGAGGGACGGGTGTCGTGCCGGCCGATGGGTGATTGCGCTTGGCAGTAGCGGACGCCCTGCCGGGGGCCGGCGTGTGATGCCGGCCCTCGGGGAGATACAGGTGGGTTACCGGTCGATCGGGATGAGGGAGTGCATGTCGATGTCGATCAGGGTCGGACCGTGGTGTCGTGGCGCCCTTGCGAACGCCTCGTCGAAGTCGGGGGCGCTCGCGACCCGTACGCCCCGCGCGCCGAACGAAGTGGCGAGCGCGGCGAAGTCGGGGGTGCGGAGGTCCACGTCGTGGAGCGTTCCGTCTCCGCGCCGGGCCTCGATGGTGCGCAGCATCTGGTACCCGGAGTCGTTGAACAGGCAGATGACGATGGGGAGTTGATGCTGGACGGCGGTGGCGAGCTCGCCGACGCTGAGCATGAACCCACCGTCGCCCTGGAGCACGACGACCGGTTCGTTACTGCCCAGTGCCGCTCCGATCGCGAGCGGAAGACCCGGCCCGATGCCTGCTGCCGTCGAGCGGATCGAGGTGCGTGCGTGGTGGATCGGCAGCAGCGTCTCGCCCCAGGCGTAGGCGGGCACGGTCGCATCCCGTACGACCACACTCCGCCTCGGCCGGTGCTGTTCGATCGACCGGCAGATCGCCGTATGGTCCGTGCCCACTCGGCCGGCCACCAGGGCGTGAGTCCGCGCGAGAGCTTGCCGCCCCTCCTCCAGGTGCCGCTTCCGATCGAGCGCCACGTCCGTGTCGGGGGAGGGCAGGGCGGCATACAGGGCCCGCAGTCCCGCCTCCGCGTCGCCCACCAGCGCCTGAGCCGACGGGTAGGAGCGGCCGATGACGGTCGGGTCGGCGTCCAGATGCACCAGCCGCTCCGGCAACCGCAGGCTCCACTCGGCGGTCGGGTACTGCTGGAACCGCGTGCCCACCGCCAGCATCGCGTCGCAGGAGGCGAGATACCCGGGCATGTCACCGTCGATCGCGCTGCCTCCCAGGCTCAGCGGATCGTGCTCGCCGATCGCGCCCCTGCCCTCCCGGCTGGTGATCACGGGCGCCTGCCAGTGCCGCGCAAGGGCGCGCAGCGCCTGCGGAGCGCCCTCGGAACGGATGACCCCGCCGCCCGCCCAGATCACGGGACGGCGCGCCCCGGCGAGTAGTTCGGCCGCCCGCGCGACCGCGTCGGCGGACGGAGTGCGCCGGGGGAGGGGCCGCGCGGCTGCTGCCGTCAGGGCTTCGAGGTCCACAACGGTCTCGTACGCCTCCTGCACGTCTGTCGGGATCTCGACGGCGACCGGACGCGGACGTCCGCTCAGCGCTGAGCGGCCGAGCCGGACGACCGTCTCCGCCAGCGTGTCCGCCTCGGTCACCGTGACGACCTCGCGGCACTGCGTGCGCAGCATCGCCGCCTGCTGCTCGGCCTCGTGGACGTACGCGCGCCCGCGGCCGAGGTGGTGCGTGGGTACCTGACTGGTGATCAGAAGGACGGGAGATGAGGCGTACTGCGCCTCGTACAGACCGCCCATCGTGTTCGCCGTGCCGGGCCCCGTGCTGGCGACGGCGACGCCGAGCCGGCCGGTTGTACGGGCGTACGCGTCGGCGGCGTGCAGCACTCCTTGCTCGTGCCGGCAGCCCACGACCCGTATACGTCCGCGCTGGTGGACGGCCTTGAGGATGGCGAGGGTGTGGGCGCTCGGAATCGTGAAGACCGTCTCGACGCCGAGCGCCTCCAGAGCGAGGGCGACGGCTCCTCCGCCGTCGACGGTGTGCAGTGTCATGGGCACGGGCGTTGGCGCGGGCGTGGGGTTGGGGTTGGGCATGGGGCTCCTCGACGTGTCAGGTGTGTCTACGGGAAGGCGTGGACGTCGCGCCGTGTCCGTCGCAGAGGTTCAGTGCGCGCCGGACACGGCGCCTCCGCTCGCGGGGGTCCGCCCGTCCCGTCGGGCGAGGCCGATGGCCAGGGCGACCAGCGCACAGGCGGCCGCGACCAGGAAGACGGTCCGGTAGCCCTCCCAGGTGAAGGCGAACCGGCCGGCTCCGCCCGTGCCGAGGGGGTAGTGGAGGAGCAGCGCCGTTAGGCCGGCCGTGGCGAGAGAGCCGCCCAGGCTCTGCACCATGAAGTTCATGGACCCGCTGATGCCCTGCCGGTCGGCGGGGACCGTGTCGACGATGAAGTTCTGCGTACCGGCCTGGAAGAAGCCCGCCGCTGCGCCGTCGGTGAACGACATCAGCCGGAAGATCCACGTGTTGTCCGTCTCCGGCGCGACGAAGGCCACCATCACGCACGCCGCGACCAGCAGCAGAGCGCCCAGGATCAGCACGACGCGAGGCCCGGAGCGGCGGGCGAGCCAGCCGCCCAGGGTGCCGCAGAGCATGGTGCCCAGGCCCATCGGCAGCCCGTGCCAGAGCGCCAGCTCGACCGCGTTCAGGCCGAACCCGTACTCCGTACCGGGCCCGTGCGGTGTCATCAGCAACTGCGGGAACAGGAAGCCGTATCCGGCCCAGG
The DNA here is from genome assembly GCF_009908195.1 of Streptomyces boluensis. Lineage (GTDB taxonomy): Bacteria > Actinomycetota > Actinomycetes > Streptomycetales > Streptomycetaceae > Streptomyces > Streptomyces boluensis. Next base: position 51,181 of record NZ_JAAAHS010000006.1, read on the forward strand.
CGACGGTCAGGGAGCCCGTGGTGGCGAGGGTGAGGTAGAAGGCGGGGCGGCCGAGGATCGACGCGTCGATCAGGGGCGAGGCGGCCTTCCGCTGGCTCAGGCAGAACGCGGTGAGCAGGCTCGCCGAGACCAGCAGGGCGGCGACGATCGCAACACCCTTCATGCCGAGGGCGATCAGCAGCACGGCGCAACCGAGCGCGAGCAGGAGCGCTCCCCGGTAGTCGATGCGCTGCCGGATGCGGACGGACGACTCGGGCAGGAAGGCGATCACCGCGAGCAGCAGCACGCCCATGTACCCGAAGAGGAACCAGAACGTGGCCCGGAAGCCGTACGAATCGATCAGCCAGCCGCCGAGGAACGTGGAGAGGATCGCGCTGATGCCGGTGCTGGTGGCCAGGCAGCCCAGGCCGAGCGGCACCAGGCGGGCGGGGAGCAGGTCGCGGATCAGCCCGTAGCCGAGGACGAAGAACGGCAGAGCGGATGCCTGCAGGGCGCGGCCGGTCATGAACACCAGGAACGAGGGGGCAAGCGCGCACACCAGAGTGCCCGCGAGGAAGCAGACCGCGCACCGCACGAGCATCTTCTTCTTGCCGTGGATGTCGGCGAGCTTCCCGACCACCGGGACGACGACCGCGCCGCCCAGGTACAGAATCGTCAACGCCCAGGCCACCTGCTGGGTTTGGAACTCGGCGGCGATCTGCCCGACCGCCGGGTAGATGAAGGTGAACTCGAAGCCGACGACCTCGGTGGCCAGGATCAGCAGCCCGACGATCGAGAAGTAGGAGAGCTTCGACCGCTCTCGCTCTCCCGCCGAAGTGGCGGGCGAATCGGTGCCGGCCAGGGCCTGTTGGCTGTCTTCCCGCATGGTGCGGCTCCCTCGGGACGGTGTGGGTGTCGAGGCGTGGGGGAGGTGAACGCCGCGGGCTCAGCTGGGAGACGGGACGGACCTGCGGCTCCGGAGCGCTGTGCTGTGGCAGGGGTCGGGTCTAACAGCCGCTTGGTACGAGCGGCAATGGATCCGGTGAGTGATCGGCTCCGTTTTCCCGGTCGGCGGGAAAACCGGGAGGGGTGGAGGGGGTGACCTGGCTCGCGGCGTGCGCGCAGCCGTGCGGCTGACTCGTCCGTTGGCTGCACGGCTGCACGGCTGCACGGCTGCACGGCTGCACGGCCGTTGGTCGCATGGCCGTTGGTCGTATGGCGTGGGGTTCGAGCGCGGTGCCAGCCCGGCCGACGCGCCGCGGTCGTGCCGGCGGCTGACCATCAGCCTTCGACCGCGATGCCTACAAGCAACGCAACACCGTCGTGCGCTGCATCCACCGCCTCAAACAATGGCGCGGCCTGGCCACCCGCTACGTGATCCAGAAGAAACGCCCTAGCGCTCCCCCGCCGAGTCCAGCGCACGCGTCAACGTGTCGAGGCGCTCGCGCAGTTCGTGGAACTCATCGAGCGTGAGGCCGGTCGCGGCGGCGATCCTGCGTGGGACCTCCAGGGCCTGCGCCCTGAGTTCCCGGCCCGCCTCGGTGGGGCGGACCACGACGGAACGCTCGTCCTCGGCGCTGCGCCGACGCTCCACGTATCCGACCGCTTCCAGGCGTTTGAGCAGCGGCGACAAGGTTCCGGAGTCGAGGCGCAGGAGGGCGCCGAGGCGCTTGACGGCCAGCTCGTCGTGCTCCCAGAGCACCAGCATGACGAGGTACTGCGGGTAGGTGAGCCGCAGCTCCTTGAGGGGTTCGCGGTACACGCCGTTGAACGCCCGCGAGGCGGCATGCACGGAGAAGCAGACCTGCCGGTCGAGTCGGAGCAGGTCCTCGTCACGTACGTCACGGGTCGTAGCCATGCACACAAGGTTACCGGCGCAGCTACCCACAGGCAATTTAGTTGTGCACAACTGAATTGTGCGCTATCAATGTGGGAACGGTTCGTCCACGACGCAGAAGTCGTCCCGGACGCCGGCCCAGCACATCAAGCAGCACATCGAGCAGCACGCATCCCGCAGCACAGGACAGGACAGGATCATGGACGCCATATACACCGCAGTCGCCACCGCCAACGGCCGCGAGGGCCGCGCCGTCAGCTCCGACGGTCAGGTCGACCTGCCGCTCGCACACCCGGCCGCCCTTGGCGGCAACGGTCAGGGCACCAACCCCGAGCAGCTCTTTGCCGCCGGTTTCGCGGCCTGCTTCGCCAGTGCGATGGGCGCCATCGGCCGCCAGGAGAAGATCGACGTCAAGGACGCCTCGATCACCGCCGAGGTCTCCATCGGCAAGGACACCGACGGTGGCTTCGGCCTCGCCGTCGTCCTGCGCGCCGAGCTCCCGGACCACCTCCAGGGCGACGCGGGCCGCGACCTCCTGGAGAAGACCCACGCCTACTGCCCGTACTCCAAGGCGACCCGCGGCAACATCGACGTGGAGCTCGTGATCGAGTAACCCGACGTGATCGCGTAACCCGACCGCCCCCGGCAGCTGCAGCAACTACATCCAGCTGCCGGGCCAGGCCCACCGCCTCATGTTGTCCAGCGGTACCGGAACCGTTGCCGGTGGGGCCTCGATGGGCGGTGCGAACCGGGCCGCGCGCCCACGGCCGTACAGCTCGGCCCAGATCGACCGGGCGCAGGACTGGAGCAGCGGTGCGAGCCGTTCCAGAGCGCGGTGACCACCCAGCGACGCCACGGAGACCGCGGCGATCGCCCGCCCCGCGCCCCGCAGCGGAACCGCTGCGGAGACCAGCCCCTGGCAGGTCCCCTCCCGGTCGTACGCGATGCCGTCCGCGCGCACGGCGGCCAGTTCCGTACGGAAGAGGAAGGGGCTTGTCACCGTGCGGGGCGTGCGCGGGTGCAGTCCGGCCGCCAACACCCGCTCCACGTCGGCCGGATCACCGAAGCCGAGGATGGCCTTGCCCGCGGCCGTGCAGTGGGCGGGGAGTCGGGCGCCGACGTGGGTCGGCAGGGCATGGTCGTCGAACGAGCCGATACGTTCCAGGCAGACCACGTCGGTGTCCGCCAACACGAACAGTTGCGCCGGCTTGCCCGTCGCCTGATGGAGCTGGTCGAGTCGGGGCAGGGCCACGCGGAGCAGCCGGTTGTGATGGGCGGCGAGCCCGCCGTGCTCAAGCAGACGCATGCCCATGCGGTAGTCCCGGCCCTCGCGGTCCAGCCAGCGCAGCTGCACGAGCTGGTCGAGGATGCGGTGGGCGGAGGAGCGGCTCAGGCCCGAGCGGCGGATCACCTCGGTCAGCGAGAGCCGGGGGTGCGAGCCGTCGAAGGCGGCGAGCACTTGCTCGGCCTTCTCCAGGAGGGAGGGTGGGGGCG
>NZ_JAAAHS010000060.1 GCF_009908195.1 Streptomyces boluensis
GGGCCGCTGTCCCCACGGCCCCCACCTGCACGTTCCCCGCTATCTTGGCCACATCCCCGAGGAGCCACCATGACCGACACCGCATCGGCGGCCCCACCGTCGACGACCGGTCGGCGCCGCCAGATCACCTCCAGAATCGGCGTGTTCGCGCTGATCGCCTTCGCGCTCACCGCCATCGCCCAGGCGCTCGGCAGCCACAAGCTCGATCTGGGCTTCGGCACCATCACGCTGTTCCCGATCATCTGGGGGCTGCTGCTCGGCGCCGCGGTCAGCATGCAGCGCATCCGGCCCGTGCCGCTGCGGTGGCAGCGCGCGGCGAACTACATCGTCGAGGCCGGTGTCCTGCTGCTCTCCGTGCGCCTCGGCTTCGTGGTCGGCCATGAGCTGCCCATGCTGAAGTCGGTGAGCAGCGCGCTGCTGCTGCAGGAGGTCGGCCATCTCTTCGGCACGGTCGTGATGTCGCTGCCGATCGCGGTGCTGCTGCGGATGGGGCGGCCCGCAGTGGGGGCCTGCTTCTCCATCGACCGGGAGAGCTCGTTCGCGATGGTCTCCGACCGGTACGGGCCCAACTCGGACGAGTACCGCGGCGTACTCGGCATGTACATCTTCGGCAGTGTGGTGGGCGCCCTCTACGTCACCCTCCTCGCCGGGCTGCTCGCCGGGTGGAACCTCTTCTCGCCGCTCGCCCTCGCCATGGGTACGGGTGTCGGCTCGGGCTCCGTGATGGCCGCCTCGTCCGCCGCCGTCGCCGAACAGTTCCCGGACCAGTCCAGCCAGATCCTCGCGGTGGCCGCGCTGTCCAACCTGGTGACCAGCTTGCTCGGGGTGTACGTCGGCATGTTCCTGGCCCTGCCGATGGCCGACCGCTTCTACCGGCTGCTCACCCGCGGCAAGCAGATCGCCACCCCCGCCGCGGCCGCCGCCCCGGCCCCGGAACCCGCCGAGCAGGCTGAGCAGGCCGAGGACACGACGCCGGCCAACCCGGGCTTCCTGCGCTCCCTCGTCATCGCGCTGCTCGGCATGGTCGTTGCCGTGGCGGTCTTCGGGCGCGGCCTCAGCGGCACCGCGTTCGCCGGGTTCGCGCTGATCGCGGTCATCGTGCTGGTCGGCGTGGGCCTCAAGCGGCTGCTGCGGATCCCGCCCATCGCCACGGTGTCGGCGCTCGCGATCTTCCTGACCTCGCCCGTCTCACCGGTCGCGGACCTGGTCCTCGGAGCGGTCGAGCCGGTGGACTTCGGGGCCATGACGACGACGATCCTGGTCTTCGCCGGGTTGAGCCTCGGCAAGGAGATCCCGGCCCTCAAGCGGCTCGGCTGGCGCATCGTGCCGGTCGGCCTGGTGTCCTTCGCGGCCTCGTTCATCGGCGCCGCGGCCATCGCGGAGGCCTTCCTCGACTGACCCGCCACATCGGCAGGGAACGACCCCGGCCACGCATCGGCGGTGCGTGGTCGGCGTGCGCGGCACCTCAGGGGGGTGCCGCGCACATCCACGTGCCCCAACCGGCAGGTAGGGTCCGGGAGTTCGGCGAGCCGTGGAGCGCGGGGTACGAGAGCGCCCCGGCCCGCGAGACCGTCCGCGCGGGCAGCGCATTCCAGGGGGCAGCACATGACGCGGCAGGGGACCATCACGGTGGAGCGCATGGACGGACCGGCCGCCGCGCACGCCCAGGACGCGTTCCGGCTGATCTACGCCGAGGCGTTCACCGAGCCGCCGTACGAAGAGACCGAGGACGACGTCGCCGCGGCCTTCCACCGCTTCCCCACCCAGACCCGAAGGCCCGCCTTCCGCGCGGCCCTGGCCCGTACGGGAGACGGCGAGCCGGTCGGTATGGCGTACGGCTTCGCGCTCGCCGCCGACACGAAGTGGTGGGACGAACTGACCGAGCCCGTACCGGAGGCGATGCGGCGCGAGGACGGACACCGCACCTTCGGCCTGATGGAACTCGCCGTACGCGGGCCGTGGCGTGGGCAGGGCGTCGCGCGCCGCCTGCACGAGACGCTGATCGACGGAGTGGGCGCGGAGCGGGTGTTGCTGAACGTGCACCCGGCTGCCGAGGCGGCGTCGGCCGCCTACCGGGCGTGGGGATACCGCAAGGTCGGCGAGGCGCGGCCCTGGGGGACCGGTGACCCGCATGACGTGATGCTGCTCGACCTGGCGCGGGGGTGACGGTAGGCGCGAGTCAGGCTCAGATGGCGTTGCGGATGGCCCGTTCGAAGCCCTCGACGTGGCTGCGCGCGAGCCGGGCCGCCTCCTCGGCCTCGCCCGCGACGACCGCCTCGATCAGCGGCCCGTGCTCCTCGACGTGGCCGGCCATGTCGGAGAGCCGGTCGATGAACAGGCACCAGATGCGGGTCGCGAGGTTGTCGTGGCGGACGAGGGTGTCCTCCAGATACGGGTTGTGCGTCGCCGCGTAGATGGCGCGGTGCACCTGGAGGTCGAGGCGCATCAGCTCGGCGGCGTCCCGCTGCTCGGTGGCCGACAGCTCCCGCAGCGCCGCCGTGAGCGCCGCGCGGTCGGCGGCCGTGGCACGGCGGGCGGCCTGCGCGGCGGCTAGCGGCTCCAACTCCTGCCGTACCTCGGAGATATGGGCGAGGTCGGTGATGTTCACTTCGGTGGCGAAGGTGCCGCGCCGGGGGTACGTGGTGATCAGCCGCTCGTACTGGAGGCGCTTGAGCGCCTCGCGCACCGGGGTCCTGCCCACGCCGAGGGACTGCATCAACTGGTCCTCGTTGATGGGTGCTCCGGGGCGGATCTCCAGCATCACGAGCCGGTCGCGGATGGCGCGGTACGCGCGCTCGGCGAGCGACAGTTCCTCGCCCTCGGGCTCGGTCGCCACGTGCTGCATGAACTCCCCTGACCCCGTCCGTCGAACTCTCGTACCTTACTGCAGCCGTTGATATGTCAGCCGGGCCGACGGGTTTTCACACGGCCCGTAAAGGCCCGCGAGGTCGGTGACGACGGACCTCTTGACCCGCCCGGAGCCTCCGCATACCTTAGCCGACACATTGATATATCAGTCGCGTGTCAATCTGCTCCCAAGGTGGTGTTCGGCATGACTGCGAGTTCGTCGGTGCCTGATGGCGGCGCTCTCCTCTCCCTTCCGCTGGCCGGTCTCGACCCGGAGGTCGCCGACGCGGTCGCGCGGGAACTGGACCGCCAGCAGTCCACCCTCGAGATGATCGCCTCGGAGAACTTCGCCCCGGCCGCCGTCATGGAGGCCCAGGGTTCGGTCCTCACCAACAAGTACGCCGAGGGCTACCCGGGCCGCCGCTACTACGGCGGCTGTGAACACGTCGATGTCATCGAGCAGTTGGCCATCGACCGGGTCAAGGAACTCTTCGGCGCCGAGGCCGCCAACGTGCAGCCGCACTCCGGCGCGCAGGCCAACGCGGCCGCGATGTTCGCGCTGCTCAAGCCGGGCGACACCATCCTCGGCCTGGACCTGGCGCACGGCGGTCACCTCACCCACGGCATGCGCATCAATTTCTCCGGCAAGCTCTACAACGTGGTCCCGTACCACGTGAGCGAGTCCGATCTGCGGGTCGACATGGACGAGGTGGCGGAGCTCGCCCGCACCCACCGCCCGAAGCTGATCGTTGCCGGCTGGTCCGCCTACTCCCGGCGGCTCGACTTCGCCGCGTTCCGGCGCATCGCCGACGAGGTGGGCGCGTATCTGATGGTCGACATGGCGCACTTCGCCGGCCTCGTCGCCGCCGGGCTGCATCCAAGTCCCGTTCCGTACGCGGACGTTGTCACCACCACCACGCACAAGACGCTCGGCGGGCCGCGCGGCGGGGTGATCCTCAGCCGCGCCGGGCTCGCCAAGAAGATCAACTCGGCGGTCTTCCCCGGCCAGCAGGGCGGCCCCCTGCAACACGTCATCGCCGCCAAGGCGGTGGCCTTCAGGGCGGCGGCGGGGGAGGAGTTCAAGGAGCGGCAGCAGCGCACCCTGAACGGGGCCCGCATCCTCGCCGGAAGACTGCTCGCCGACGATGTCGCCGAGGCCGGGATCACAGTGCTCACCGGCGGCACCGAGGTCCACCTCGTCCTCGTCGACCTGCGGAACTCCGCGCTCGACGGGCAGCAGGCCGAGGACCGCCTGCACCGCGTCGGCATCACCGTCAACCGCAACGCGGTGCCCTTCGACCCGCGCCCGCCGATGGTCTCCTCCGGACTGCGCATCGGCACCCCGGCCCTGGCGACGCGGGGCTTCGGCGAGACCGAGTTCCGCGAGGTCGCCGACATCATCGCCGAGGCGCTCAAGGACGAGCGGTTCACCGACGCGCGCGCGGCCCTGCTGCGCGAACGCGTCGAGAAGCTCGCCGGCGCCTTCCCCCTGTACCCGCACCTGAACGGAGGCGCGGCATGACGAGCCAGCCGCTGCCGGAGCACCCGGACTTCCTGTGGCGCAACCCCGAGCCGCGCTCCTCGTACGACGTCATCATCGTCGGCGCGGGCGGACACGGCCTGGCCACCGCCTACTACCTCGCCAAGAACCACGGCATCACCAACGTCGCCGTCCTGGAGAAGGGCTGGCTCGCGGGCGGCAACATGGCGCGCAACACCACCATCATCCGCTCCAACTACCTGTGGGACGAGAGCGCGGCGATCTACGAGCACGCACTCGGACTGTGGGAGGAACTGCCCGAGGAGCTGGGCTACGACTTCCTGTTCAGCCAGCGCGGCGTCCTCAACCTCGCGCACACCCTGCAAGATGTCCGCGAGGGTGTGCGCCGCGTCAACGCCAACCGGCTCAACGGCGTCGACGCCGAGTGGCTGGAGCCGGACGAGGTCGCCAAGGTCTGCCCCATCCTCAACGTCTCGTCGGACACCCGCTATCCGGTGCTCGGCGGCACCTTCCAGCCGCGCGCCGGGATCGCCAAGCACGACCACGTCGCCTGGGCGCTCGCCCGCAGGGCCGACGAACTGGGCGTCGACCTGATCCAGGGCTGCGAGGTCACCGGCTTCGTCAAGGACGGCGACCGGGTCGTCGGCGTCGAGACCAACCTCGGCCGCATCAACGCGGGCCGGGTCGGCCTCGCGGCCGCCGGGCACAGCAGCGTCCTCGCCGAGAAGGCCGGGTTCCGGCTGCCCGTGCAGTCCCACCCGCTGCAGGCACTCGTCTCCGAACTGCACGAACCGGTGCACCCCACCGTCGTGATGTCCAACCATGTGCACGTCTACGTGTCCCAGGCGCACAAGGGCGAACTCGTCATGGGCGCGGGCGTCGACGCGTACAACGGGTACGGGCAGCGCGGCTCCTTCCATGTGATCGAGCATCAGATGGCCGCCGCCGTCGAGCTGTTCCCGGTCTTCGCCCGCGCGCACGTGCTGCGCACCTGGGGCGGCATCGTCGACGTGACCCCGGACGCGTCCCCGGTCATCGGCACCACCCCGGTGGAGAACCTGTACGTCAACTGCGGCTGGGGCACCGGCGGTTTCAAGGCCACCCCGGCGGCCGGCTGGACCTTCGCCCACACCATCGCCACCGGCGAACCGCACCCGCTGAACGCCCCCTTCGCCCTCGAACGCTTCACGACGGGCGCGCTCATCGACGAACACGGCGCCGCAGCCGTGGCCCACTGAGAGGAGGCTCCGATGTTGCTGATCAGCTGCCCATGGTGCGGCCCCCGCGACGAGACCGAGTACCACTACGGGGGACAGGCCCACGTCCCCTACCCCGAGACCCCCGCGGACCTCGACGACCGGCAGTGGGCCGAGTACGTCTTCTACCGCGACAACCCCAAGGGCCTCTTCGCCGAGCGCTGGATGCACGGCACCGGCTGCCGCCGCTGGTTCAACGTCCTTCGCGACACGGTGAGTTACGAGGTCCTCGCCGCCTACCGGCCCGACGCGCCACCCCCCGAACTGCCCGACACCCGTGCGGAGCACGGCCGCGCCGCCATGGCCGGAGGGAACCGATGACCGACCAGGAATTCCGGCTCCCCGCAGGGGGCCGCGTCGACCGCGACACCGTGCTGCGGTTCACCGTCGACGGCCACGAACTGACCGGCCACCCCGGCGACACCGTCGCCTCGGCGATGCTCGCCCACGGGCTCGTCCAGGTCGCCCCCTCGCTCTACCGCGGCCGCCCGCGCGGCATCGCCGCCGCGGGCGTCGAGGAGTCAAACGCCCTGCTGCAGATCGACGGCGCGGCTTCCGAGGGCATGCTGCCCGCGACGACGGTGGAGCTGTACGACGGCCTCTCCGCCACCAGCCTCTCCGGCATGGGCCGCCTCGACCCGACCCCCGACCCCGCCGCGTACGACAAGAAGTACGCGCACACCGACGTCCTCGTCGTCGGCGCGGGCCCCGCCGGGCTCGCCGCAGCCGCCACGGCCAGTGCCTCAGGCGCCCGCGTCATCCTCGTCGACGACCAGGCGGAGCCCGGCGGTTCACTGCTCGCCGGGCGCACCGAGACGGTCGGCGCGCTGCCCGCGCTCGACTGGACCGCCGAGGCGCGCGCCGCCCTCGACGCCGCCCCCGAGACCGTTGTCCTCTCGCGCACCACCGCGTTCGGCTCGTACGACGACAACTATGTGCTCGCCCTGCAGCGGCGCACCGACCACCTCGGCGCCGCCGCCCCCGCGGGTGTGTCCCGGCAGCGCCTGTGGCACATCCGGGCCCGCCAGGTCGTCCTCGCGACCGGCGCCCACGAGCGTCCGCTGGTCTTCGCCGGCAATGACCGGCCCGGCGTCATGCTCGCGGGGGCCGTACGCGCGTACCTCAACCGGTACGCCGTCGCCCCCGGTGCGCGGTCCGTGGTGAGCACCACCAACGACAGCGCCTACGACACCGTCGCCGACCTGCACGCCGCCGGGGTCGAGGTCGCCGCCGTCGCCGACGCCAGGACCGAGCTGAGCGCACGCGCCGCCGAGGTGGCCGCCGCGACCGGCGTACGGGTCCTGACCGGCAGCACCGTGGCCGACACCACGGGCACGGACCGGCTCACCGGGGTCACCGTCCAGGGGCTCGACGCGGACGGTGAACTCACCGGTACCGCCGAGGAGTTGGAGTGCGACCTGCTCGCCGTCTCCGGTGGCTGGAGCCCGGTGGTGCACCTGCACAGCCAGCGGCAGGGCAAGCTCCGCTGGGACGACGACCTTGTCGCCTTCGTGCCCGACGGCACCGTACGGGACCAGCAGGTCGTCGGCGCGGCCCGTGGCACGTACGACCTGGACACCGCCCTGGCCGAGGGCCGCCGGGCCGGAGCGCTCGCCGCGACGGACGCGGGGTTCCCGGCCGAGGCGCCACCCGTCCCCGTACAGCCGGCCGACGCGGCCGCCCCAGTACGCGCCCTGTGGCTGGTCCCCGCACCCGGCGGCGGCGACCCCGGCACCTGGGACACCCACTTCGTCGACCACCAGCGCGACGTCACCGTCGCCGACGTGTGGCGGTCCACCGGCGCCGGAATGCGCGGCGTCGAGCACGTCAAGCGCTACACCTCGCTCGGCACGGCCAACGACCAGGGCAAGACCTCCGGCGTCAACGCCATCGGCGTGATCGCCCAGGCCCTCGGCGCGGGCGCTTCCCCCGGCGAGATCGGCACCACCGCCTACCGCGCCCCGTACACCCCGATCGCCTTCGCCGCCCTGGCAGGCCGGGAGCGCGGCGCGCTGTTCGACCCGGAACGCACCACCTCCATCCACCCCTGGCACGTCGCCAACGGCGCGCGGTTCGAGGACGTCGGGCAGTGGAAGCGGCCCTGGTACTACCCCCGGCCGGGCGAGGACATGGACGCGGCGGTGGCCCGCGAGTGCCGCGCGGCCCGTGACGGGGTCGCGTTCATGGACGCCTCCACCCTCGGCAAGATCGAGATCTGGGGTGCCGACGCGGGCGAGTTCCTCAACCGCATCTACACCAATGCCTTCAAGAAGCTGAAGCCCGGCATGGCCCGCTACGGCGTCATGTGCAAGCCCGACGGCATGATCTTCGACGACGGTGTGACGCTCCGCGTCGAAGAGGGCCGCTACTTCATGACCACCACGACCGGTGGCGCCGCCGGGGTCCTCGACTGGCTGGAGGAGTGGCTCCAGACCGAGTGGCCCGAACTCGACGTGCACTGCACTTCGGTGACCGAGCAGTGGTCCACGATCGCCGTCGTCGGCCCGCAGTCACGCGCGGTCGTCGCCCAACTCGCCCCCGACATCGACCTGTCGAACGAGGCCTTCCCGTTCATGGCCTTCCGCGAGACCACCCTCGCCTCCGGCATCCCGGCCCGTATCTGCCGCATCTCCTTCTCCGGCGAACTCGCCTACGAGATCAACGTCTCCGCCTGGTACGGACTCGCCGTCTGGGAGGAGGTGGACGCCGTGGGACGGCCGTACGACATCACGCCGTACGGCACCGAGACCATGCACGTGCTGCGCGCCGAGAAGGGCTTCATCATCGTCGGCCAGGACACCGACGGCACCGTCACCCCGCAGGACGCGGGCATGGACTGGGTCGTCTCGAAGCGCAAGGACTTCGTCGGCAACCGCTCCTACAGCCGCCCCGACACCACCCGCGCCGACCGCAAACAACTCGTCGGCCTGCTGCCCGCCGACGGCACCACCCGGCTGCCCGAGGGTTCCCAACTCATCGCCCCCGACGTGCCGTTGACCCCGAAGGACGGCCCGGTACCGATGCTCGGGCACGTCACGTCCAGCTACCACAGCCCGGCCCTCGGCCGCCCCTTCGCCCTCGCCCTCGTCGCCGGCGGCCGGGCGAGGATCGGCGAGACCCTGTTCGCCCCGGTGGGCGAGGAGCTGGTGCCCGTCCTGGTGGCCGACTCCGTCCTCTACGACCCCGAAGGGACCAAGCGCGATGGCTGAGCGAACCGAGTCGGGGCCGGTGCGCCTGCGCCGCAGCCCGCTGGCCCACCTGGACGAGGAGATGCGCGGCGCCGCCGTCACCGGCGCCCGCGGCGTCACCCTCACCGAGTGGCCCTACATCACCATGGTGAACGTCCGCGTCGACCCCGACACGGACGCCGCCCGCCGGATCGAGAAGACCCTGGGCGTGCCGCTGCCGCGCGAGTGCGGCGAGACCGCCACCGGGGGAGCGCACACCGTCAGCTGGCTCGGACCGGACGAGTGGCTGGTCCTCTCCCGGGCCGAAGTCGGCGCTGTCGTACCGGAGTCGGTGGAGGCACTCGGCGAGGATCCCGGCTCGGTCGTGGACGTGTCCGCCAACCGCACCACCCTCGAACTGCGCGGACCCGCCGCCCGGCAGGTCCTGGAGAAGGGCTGCCCCCTCGACCTGCACCCGCGCGCGTTCGGCCCAGGGCGGGCGGTGTCGACGACCGTCGGGCCCATCGCCGTACTGCTCTGGCAGGTCGACGACGAGCCCACCTACCGTCTCTTCCCGCGGGCCTCGTTCGCCGACTACCTCGCCCGCTGGCTCATCGACGCGATGAGCGAGTACCGCGCACCCGAGGTGGCGTGATGGCGCCCGTCGAGCACATCCTCACCCTCGACTGCCCCGAGGCGCCGGGCATCGTCCACGCCGTCTCGCGATTCCTCGTCGAGCACGACAGCGACATCATCGACAACCAGCAGTTCGGGGAGCGCCGCGAGGACGGCCACTTCTACATGCGGGTGCACTTCGCGGCCCCGGACGGCGCGGGCGGCACGGAGGCGCTGCGCGCGGACTTCGCCGAGGTCGCCGATCCGTTCGCGATGCGCTGGAACCTCGAACCGGTCAGCACCCGGCGCCGGGTCCTCATCATGGTGTCCCGCTACGACCACTGCCTGAACGACCTGCTGTTCCGCACCCGCAGCGGGGACCTGCCGATAGATGTGGTCGCGGTGGTCTCCAACCACCGCGACCACGAGGCACTCGTCGCCTGGCACGACATCCCGTTCTTCCACCTGCCGGTCACCGCGGCCACCAAACCCGCGGCCGAGGCTCAACTCCTCGACCTGGTCGACGAGTTGGATGTGGACCTGGTGGTGCTCGCGCGCTACATGCAGGTGCTCTCCGACGAGCTGTGCGGGAAACTCGCCGGGAAGGTGATCAACATTCACCACTCGTTCCTGCCGAGCTTCAAGGGCGCCAAGCCCTACCACCAGGCCCACTCACGCGGCGTCAAACTGGTCGGCGCCACCGCGCACTACGTCACCGCCGACCTCGACGAAGGGCCGATCATCGCGCAGGAGGTCAACCACGTCGACCACAGCCACAGCCCCGCGGACCTGGCCGCGATCGGCCGGGACGCGGAGTCGGCGGCCCTGGCCCGAGCTGTCCGCTGGCACTGCGAGGGCCGGGTGTTCGTACAGGGGCGGCGGACGGTGATCCTGCGCTGAGCCGCCGCACTTCGGTACGCGACCGGCGTCACGGCACGCGACCCGCTCAAGTCCCTGCGGAGACCGGGGACTTGAACTGGTCGCCGACCGAGCGGTCGGTGGCGGAGTGCGGGATCGGGCGGTCGTCGCGCAGCGCGTTCCACACCTGGTGCGAGGCCTTGTCCAGGGGGAGGACACGGCCCGGGTCGTCCGGGTCGTAGGTGACCGGCATCGTGACCATGTTCATATGGCCGGGAGTGATGCCCTTCAACTCCTTGGCCAGGCCGAGCAGTTTGTCCGCCGATGCGAGCTCGGTGTCGGCGCTGACGGTCCGGGTGGCGGTGTCCGCGAGGTCGTACGACTTGGCCGGGTTGCTGACCGGGTCGACCGCTTCGGCGCGCTGGATAAGGGCCTTGATGAACGCCTGCTGGAGCTGGATGCGGCCGAGGTCGCTGCCGTCGCCCACACCGTGGCGGGTACGGACCAGCTCAAGTGCCTGCTCGCCCTTGAGCGTGTGCTTGCCGGCGCTCAGGTCGAGCCCGCTGTTGCTGTCCTTGATGGCCTTGCTGGTGGTGATGTTCACGCCGCCGAGCTGGTCGATGAGCTTCTGGAAGCCCTTGAAGTCGACCTCCAGGTAGTGGTCCATGCGCAGACCGGACATCTTCTCGACGGTCTTCACGGTGCATGCGGGGCCACCGGCCTGATAGGCGGCGTTGAACATCGATTTGTCGTCCGCGGGCGCGGTGTCACCGTGGCCGAGCGCACAGGCCGGCCGGTCCACCATCGTGTCGCGGGGCACGCTCACGACCGACGCCTTCTTGTGCGTCTTGTCGACGTGCAGAACCATCGTCGTGTCGGACCGGGCGCCGCTGACGCCCTTGCCGTACTCGCCGTGCGTTCCGGCCCGCGAGTCGGAGCCGAGCAGCAGGATGTTCATCGAACCGTCCTGCTGCGCGCCGGGCCGGTCCTTGCCCAGCGCGGCGTTGATGTCGGTGCCCTTGAGGTTCCCGTCGAGGTGGGACCAGAGGTAGGCGAGGCCACCTCCGCCGACCAGGACGACACCCAGGGCACTCACGGCGCCGATGCGCAGCAGCTTGTGCCGAGGTCCGCGCCGGGAGCGGTGCGTCTTCGGCCGCCCGTAGGCGGCGGGCACGGGGCCGGCGCCGGTGGGCGCCGGGTGCTCGTTGCCGCTCTCGTGCTGCATGGGCTGTCCGCCCTCCGTTCGAGGGTGGATCAGTACGCGGAGTCGACGTTGTCGATCGAACCGTACTTGTCGGCGGCGTAGTTGGCGGCCGCGGTGATGTTGGCGACCGGGTCGGTCAGCTTCTTCGGGGTACCCGCGACGTGGTAGGCGTCGAAGGTCGGCTGGATCACCTGGAGCAGACCCTTGGACGGGACGCCGTTCTGGGCGTTGATGTCCCAGTTGTTCTGGGCGTTCGGGTTGCCCGAGGACTCACGCATGATGTTGCGGTGCAGACCCTCGTACGAACCGGGGATGCCCTTCTTCTTCATGATCGCCAGCGACTCCTTGATCCAGCCGTCGAGGTTGTCGGCGTACGGCTTGTCGGCGGTCACCGCGGCAGGCGCCTTGGCGGGCGCGGCGGCCGGCTCGGCGGCCTGGGCACCGGAGGGGACCAGCGCGAAGAGGGCGGCGGTCGCACCGGCGGTGGCGATACCGGCGACGGAGAAGGAGCGGATGCGGGCGTTACGGGCGGTGCGGGGCATACGAAAATGAACCTTTTCCATGGGGGACGCGGATGCAGGGCGGCCGGCCGGAGTCCGGGCGGGACGGGAGCGGAAGCTCCACGTCCCTGATCGGCGTGACCGGAAGCGACGCGATGCGCTGTCCGGTTCGGCCCTGCGATGTCACCAATGGTTAGCGGCGGCGTTTGGGCGACGCAAGGATGTGACGTACTACCCCACTACGCAGGAATGTCCGATTGGGTCGCCTTAGGGGCGCTCTCGGTGGGCTGGGGGCGACTTGTGCGTCTACTACCGCGCTTAGCGTGTGACGTGGCCCCTATGGGAGGGCTCACAAGCAGGCAACGCTCAGTGACCGGTCACTGCACGCCGTGCGGCCGGAACTGGACGCTGATCCGCCCGCCGCTCGCCCGCGTCGATTTGGGTACGGCGTGCTCCCAGGTCCGCTGGCAGGAACCGCCCATCACGATCAGGTCCCCGTGCCCGAGCGGACGGCGGACGGCCTGGCCTCCGTGGCGCGGCCGGAGCAGCAGATCGCGGGGCGCCCCCACGGAGAGGATGGCGATCATCGTGTCCTCGCGGGCGCCCCGCCCGATCCGGTCGCCGTGCCAGGCCACACTGTCCCGCCCGTCGCGGTAGAGACAGAGCCCCGCCGTCGTGAACGGCTCACCGAGCTCGTCGGCGTAGTACGCGGAGAGCGCCTGGCGCGCCTCGTCCAGTACGGGGTGGGGGAGCGGGTCGCCCGCCCCGTAGAAGGCGAGCAGGCGCGGCACGTCCACGACCCGCTCGTACATCTGCCGTCGCTCCGCCTTCCACGGGACGTCCGTGGCGAGGTGGGAGAACAGCACGTCGGCGCCGCTGAGCCAGCCCGGCAGCAGGTCGATCCACGCGCCGTCGCCGAGGACGGTCCTGCGGATCCCGTCCAGCGGGCGCAGGTGTACGTCGTCGCCCTGGTCGAAGAGGGAACCCTGGAGCTGGTGCGTGGCCATGCGGCCAGTGTAGCTCTCGATTCGAACGCATGAGCTAATCGTGTCCTCGTCGACGGGCCGCCGCCCGCCGTCGGCCCCCTGCGTGGCGGTCGGGGGCCGGCGGCGAGCGCCGGGTCAGACCACGATCCGGCCGGCGGCGGAGTCCCGCGCGGCCCGTGACCTGCGCAGGTCACGCGTGATGACCGACTTCTGCAGCCAGCGGTCGGTCCCGTCGTAGCGGGCGGTGAAGGCCCGACGGCCGTGCACCGCAAGGTAGTTGTCGACGACGAGCAGGGTGCCCGCGTCGGCCACCACGTCCTGCTGCACCCGCTCCAGCTCCGTCACCAGCTCCTTCAGTGCCTGCTCCGCCTCGGAGTCGTTGTCGACGCAGCGCATGAAGTACGGGTCGATCCGCAGATAAGGGGAGTCGGCGGCACCGAAAAGCACGGCGACCGGCTCGGGGTCCTCCCGCATCGTGCGCATCCGCAGCAGCCCGGGGTGATCGGGGCACTGCACGGCGAGCTGCCGCAGGTGCTCGTCGTCCGGCAGGATGTAGAACCGCGGCTCAGCAGACGGGCACGGACCGGCCGCCTTTCCGGGCGCGTACTTAGATGCGTTCTCGAGCGGCCCTGGTGCGGTTCCCGAGAGGCAAAAGAAAAGGGAGCCGATTTCCGTAAGTACGCACACCATGCGCACGTACGGGAACCAACTCCCGGAAAGTTTCTGCTCGGTGGCCCCGCTAGGGCTGGTCCCGGCGGTCGTCGGGGTCCATGAGGTCGTCGTCGTGGACGTACTCGCGGTCCGGCGTCGACGGCAGCACCATGTCACCGGGCAACGGCCCCTGGTCCTGCTGCCGTTGGTAGCGGTGCATGCGGTAGCGCAGATGCATCTTCCGCTCCTCCAGCTTGAGCCGCCGTCGCTCCCTGCGCCCTTCCTCGGTGTCGTCGAGCTCCTGGATGAGCCGCCGGTTGTCCCAGTAGGAACGCTCCTGGTCGGCCACTTCCTCTCCGGGAGTGAGCCCCTCGTGGTCATCGCCGCGGTCGTCCAAGTGGCCTGTCATACGGCCAGGTTACTGGCCCTCCACCAGCCCTCGCGCGGCGTCCCCGAGCCCAGGTCGAGGGCGCCGTGGTCGACGAACTCGACGGCGCCGGGCGCGATCACGGCGACGGCGGCGGCGTACCCGGGAGCGGGCCGCAGATCGGCGAGCCGGACCCGCTCGACCAGGTCGGGGCGGCCCGTGAAGGCGGTCAGGGCGGGCGCGGAAGCCGCGTCGCTCACCGCGAGCGCCGACATCGGCGTGCGCAGCCCGTTCCCGGTCGCCTTGAGGACGGCTTCCTTACGGGTCCACGTACGGAAGAACGACAGCGGGCTCGGCTCGGCGCCGCCCGCGGCCGGTTCCGCCTCGGCGAAGACATGCGACGCCAGGTCCTTCAACGCCAGGCTCGCGTCGATCTCCTCGACATCGACGCCGACAGGACCGCCCGACGTGAGCGCCACGGCGACCCACGCTCCGGCGTGCGAGAGCGACACCTCCCAGCCGGTCCCCACCAGCGTCGGCTTCCCGTGCGGGCGCGGGCAGTCGGGGCACGACGCCGCGACGGCCACCCGCTCCGGCGCGGTACCGAGCAACCCGGCCGCCAGGGTACGGAGCAGCGCCCGCCCGGCGACGAAACGGTCCTGGTCACCGGCCTGCCGCAAGGTGCCGAAACGGTTCAGTTCGACCTCGGACAACAGATGACGGCTGTGCTGCGCCGCGCCGGGAACAGCGGCCCACCAGATGTGGCATGTCGACCGCTCGGCAGTGCTCACCCGACCTCGACCACCTCTCTCCTGGCTTGCCTCGCGGGGGTCGCGAGGGGACCGATGTGCGTGAAGAGGTCCATGAGGAGTTCACGCCGGTGTTCAAGCAGGTAGAAGTGGTCTCCGGGGAAGGCGCGCAGCGAGAAGCCACGGCTCGTCACCGCCGACCAGTCCGCGACGGCGTCCCTCGGCACGCGGGTGTCCTCGGTTCCGCAGTACGCGATCACGGGCGACCGCAGCTCGCGCTGTCCGGCGGCGCCCCGGTACTCGCCGACCAGGCGGTAGTCGCCGCGCAGCGAAGGAAGCACCAGGTCGAGCACGTCCGGGTCACGCAGCGCGTCCTTGTCGGTGCCGCCCAACGACTGGACGTGCTCGATGAGTTCGGCGTCGGTGGTGTACGTGAACGGCCGGTGCGGCTCGTACCCGGGAGGCGTGCGGGCCGAGACGAACAGCGCGGAGAGCCGCGTCCCGAAGTCCTCCTGGAGACGCAGCGCCGTCTCGTACGCGACGGACGCGCCCATGCTGTGACCGAACATCGCCAGCGGGGTGTCGAGGAACGAACGGCACGAGTCCGCCACGGACCTGGCCATGTCCTCCAGGGAATCCGCCATGGGATCGAAAAGGCGGTCCTCACGGCCGGGATAACGCACGGCGATGACTTCCACACCGGCCGGAACGGAATCCGCCCAGCCGCGGAAGAAACTCGCGGCTCCTCCCGCGTGCGGGAAACACAGCAGCCTCAGACGCGGATCACTGGATCGCTTGATGGTGCGGAACCACGTACCGCCGGCCCGTTCTGCCAGAACGCTCATATCCGTCCTTCATGGTGCGCTGCCGTCATGGCGACCCTGAGGGGCTGGTCGACGGGCAATGTAGCGAGCGCGGTGAAGCGCGGGCGAGGGGAACATCCGTAAGTGCGGCGGTCCGTAAGTGCGGCGGGAGGAATTCCGCGGCGCATCGCTCGTACGGACCAGAAGGCGGAGACGCGGGCGCCCGTGCGCAGGCGCGGCGCGGCCGATCGGCGGACCATGGGGGAGTCGGGAGCTGGAAGAGGGCGCCGAGCAGACGGGAGTGCCGTAGGTGGGTGGCGGGCACGAGCACGGCGAGAGTGCGGAGCACGACCCGGAGCTGCGCCAGGTCGAGGCGCTGAACCGGCTGGCGGGCCCGGCCACCGACGGACCCGGCACGGCATCGGACCGGCTCCGTCACCGCGGCGCCGACCTCCTCGTGACCGGCAACGCCCTGGCACGGTCCGACTCGCTCGGCGAGGCGCTGCACCTGATCGCCCAACTGGCCGACAGCAACCTGCCCCTGTGCGGTCAGGCCGTGTTCCGCGCGGACCGCGACGTGCTGCACTGCGTCGGCCGGATCGGCGCCAGCGACGCCGAGGCCGACGCGTTCCGGCTGCCCCTGGAAACCGTCCATCCGGCCGCGCAGGTCGCCAGGACCGGCAGGCCCGTGTTCCTCGCCTCCCCGAGCGAGTACCAGGACCGGTTCCCCGCCGGCTGGCGCCTCTTCGACCGGGACGGCCACGCCGCCTGGGCCTTCCTGCCGCTGGCCACGTACGGCCAGCTCACCGGCGTGTGGATGGCCGCCTTCGACGCCCCGCTGCGGATGACCGACGGCCTCGGCACGTTCCTGGTGACCCTGGCCCGGCTGCTCGGCCAGAGCATCGAGCAGACCTACGACGGCCAGGCCGACCGCGTCCTCTCCCAGAACCTGCGCAGCAGCATGGGCCGGATCGGCCCCGGCGTCGAAGGGCTCACGGTCGCCGGCCGGTACGTGCCCACGGGCGGCGGCCTGATGGTCGGCGGCGACTGGTTCGACAGCATCCTGCTGCCCGGCGGGCGCCTCGGTCTGGTCATCGGCGACGTCCAGGGCCACGACGTGCACGCCGCCGGTCTTATGTCGCAACTGCGCACCGCCATCCACGCGTACGCGGCCGAGGGCCACGGCCCGGACGCCGTCCTGGTGCGCGCCTCGCAGTTCCTGTCCTCACTGAACGCGGGCCGCTTCGCCACCTGCATCTACCTGGAGGCCGACCCCGAAACCGGCATTGTGCGCATCGCCCGCGCCGGGCACCCGCACCCCGTACTGCGCCTGCCGGACGGGACCTGCCTGCTCAAGCACGTACGGGGCGGACTGCCGCTCGGCCTCGACCTCGGGGAGGACGACTACCCGGTCAGCGAGGTGTCGCTGCGCGAGAGCGAGATCATGATGCTGTGCACCGACGGCCTCATCGAGTCCGGCGGGCACGACATGTACTCCGGCTGGCTCCGGGTGCGCGACGCGCTGTCCCCCGGCAGCCCCGAGGACCTCGACGGTATGGCCGACCGCCTCCTCAGCGCGGTCGTGGCCCCGCATCCCGCGGCCGACGGCGAGCGTCCCGCCGCCTCCTTCACGGAGGACGACATGGCGGTGCTGCTGCTGCGCCGCGACCGGTCAGGGACGCACGCCAACCGGTCAGGGCGGCACCTGCGGCTGACCCTCGAACAGGACCAGGCGCAGGGCCTCGCCGACGCCCGGATCGAGTTCCAGGGACTGCTGCACGACTGGGCGCGCCCCGAGCAGGTGGACACCGCCCTGCTGCTCGTGTCGGAACTCCTCGGGAACGTCCTGGTGCACACCGAGCACGCGGCCGTGCTGCGCGCCGACGTCGGTGGCATGCAGGGCGGGCGGCGGCTGCGGGTGGAGGTCACCGACCGCAGCGACGAAGTCCCGCACCGCCGCGCCCCCGGCGAACTCTCCTCGTCCGGACGCGGCCTCGTCCTCCTCGACCTGCTGGCGCACCAGTGGAACATCCGCCCCGAACCGGAGGGCAAGACGGTGTGGTTCGAACTCGACGAGGACGGACCGGACGAGCCGTAGCCGTTCCCGTACGGGTCATCAACGTCACTGCATCTGACGCCGCACCAGTTCGTGCAGGCGGCCGCCCGTGTCCGCCAACAGCTCGGCGGGCGGGCCCTGTTGGACGATGCGGCCCTCCGCCATGACGATCACACGGTCGGCGCCCATGACCGTGGACAAGCGGTGGGCGATCACGATGCGGGTGGCGTCGATGGTGCGGGTGCTGTCCATGACCGTGCGCTGCGTCTCGTTGTCGAGCGCGCTCGTCGCCTCGTCGAAGAAGAGGACGCGGGGGCGGCGGATCAGCGCCTGGGCGATCATCAGGCGCTGGCGCTGCCCGCCGGAGACCGCCCCGCCACCGGAGATCATCGTGTGCAGGCCCATCGGCATCCGCTTGATGTCCTCGGCGAGGCCCGCCATCGCGGCCGCCTCCCACGCCTCCTCCTGCGTGAACGACTCGGCACCGCAGATGCAGTCCAGGATCGAGCCGGTGAGCGGCTGGGCGTTCTGCAGGACCACACCGCACTGGCGGCGCACCGCCGACTGGTCGAGGGCGGAGAGGTCCTGGCCGTCGTAGAGCACACTGCCGGCGACCGGTTCGTCGAAGCCGATCAGGAGGCGAAGCAGCGTCGACTTGCCGCAGCCGCTCGGGCCGACGACGGCCACGAACTCGCCCGGCCGGATCGACAGGGACACGTCGTCGAGGACCAGCGGGGCGTCGTCGCCGTACCGGAAGGACAGGCCGCGCGCCTCGATCCCGCCCTGGAGCTCGCCCGGCTGCGCGCTCCCGGAGCGCACCTCGGGTGCCTCGTCGAGCACCGGCTTGATCTGCTCGAACATCGGGAGCACCGAGGCCGCTGAGAGCAGCGCGCCGGTGAGCTGCGTGACCGAGGTCAGGAGCATCGTCACGGCGGTGCTGAAGGTGAGGAACTCGCCCGCCGTGAGGCTGCCGCGGGCCGGGCCCGCGAGCAGCATGAACATGATGAGCGTGCACAGCGGCAGATAGACCGCGTTCAGGACCGTCGTGACGTTCTTGATGCGGCCGGCCCGCTGCTGCAGCTCCCGGCTGCGCGCGAACTCGCCCGCCCACGCCGCGTACGCGAAGCTCTCCGCCCCGGCCACGCGGAGTTTGGGCAGCCCGCGCAGCGTCTGGAACGCCTGGTTGTTGAGTTTGTTGGCGAGCTCCACCAGGCGCCGCTGCCAGCGCAGTTCCCACAGGCCGAGGACGAGGAACACGCCCGCGATGACGGCGAGCATCGCCAGCGCGGCCAGGGCCAGCGGGACGCTGTAGAGCAGGAGCAGCACCACGTTCATCGCGCCGATCGAACCCGCCTGCAGGGCGACCGGGCCGATGCCCGACATGACCCGGCGGATCGCGCTGACCCCCATCGCGGCGCTCGCCAGCTCACCCGTGGAGCGGCTGGCGAAGAAGCGCGTGGGCAGTCTCAACAGCCGGTCCCAGACGGCCGGTTGGAGCGCGCTCTCCATGCGCCCCTCCATCCGCAGGACGGTGAGGTTCTGCAGCAGCATGAACGCCGCCGACACAATGCTGGTGATCATGACGGCCAGGGCCACCTGCACGATGAGGCCGCTCTCGCCGTTCGGCACGAGCACGCCGAGCACATGACCCGTCGCGATCGGCACGAGCGACCCGATCACGACCGTCACCAGCGAGGCGAGGGCGAGGTTGCGTACGTCGACGCCGCTGCCGCGCAGGCTGAAGCGGGCGAGCCGCCACGGCGTCAACGCCCGCTCCGGCAGCGGCCGGTAGAACATCACCGCCCGCGGTTCGAACTCGTCGGCGTTGGACTTGTCGACCCGGGTGCGCCGCCCGGACGTGGGGTGCACCGACTCGTAGCCGCCGCGCCGCCAGAGCAGCGCGACCGGCGTCCCGCTCGCGGCCCGGTGGCCCACCAGGGGGCCCGTGTTCTCCCGCCACCAACGGCCGTCGAGCCGGACGGCACGGGTACGGATCCGGGCGGCCACCGCGATCTGCTCCACCGGGTCGATCCGGTCGCTGACCGCGCCGCTCTCCATCGAGTCGGCGAGCGTCACGCCCGCCGCCTCGGCGACAAGCCGGCAGGCCGCGTACGTCGCGTCGTGACCCGCGCCCGCTTCCGTACGACGGGACGAACCGCGCCTGCCGGAGCGGCCGATGGAGGCGATCAGCGTACGGTCGGCCTGCTCACGGACGTTCTCGCCCGCCTTGATACCGGCCGCCGTACGGTCCTCGTGGGCCCGTTCCACGCGCTCGATCCAGCGGTCGAGGGCGGAGAGCAGCCGCCACTGCTGGTTGACCATCCGCTGCCACACGGCCGGGTCGACGAGCAGGTCACCCGACGCCTCCGCGCTGTACGCGGCGCCGTACTGCACGCTGCCCGGCGCGACCGGCATCCACAGGATGTCGTCGTCGGCCACGGTCTCGTCCGGCACGTCGCCCGTGCTGCGCCCGTCGAGCGGCGCCTCGAACAGCACCCGGTGCCCGCGCCCGATCCCGAGCGCGAAGGCGTGCTCCAGGAGGCTCAGGGCCTGGTCCTGGGTGTCGTACTGACTGGGGTACTGCTGGGCGTAGCCGTCGCCGTACTCCGGGACGTACAGCTCACGCAGCGGGACGCGGCGCAACTCGCAGCCCTGGAGCGGGCGTCCGACCAGGGTGTGCTGCGGGCCCTCGACCGGGCCGAGGAGGAGCGTGCCCGGTTCGAGGCGGCCCAGGAAGTGCCAGTGCCCCTGCTGCGCGGCGTCGACCGCGAACAGGTCGAGCGCCCCCGCCACCACGAGCCACAGCACCTGCGGGCCCTCCAGGTGCACGCTGCGAAGCCCCGCGCAGTCGACCGGTGTGCCGAGCGCGCCGAAGGCGGCGGCGACCGTGTCGTGCGGGTCGCCGGGGTAGGTGTGCTGTTCCGGTACGGAGGTCACCTCAGTGCTCCTTGACCAGGTCGGCGTAGGGGCCGCCCGCGGTGACGAGGTGTTCGTGGCGGCCGCGTTCCACGATCTGGCCGTGCGCGAGCACGACGATCTCGTCGCTGTCGCGCACGGTGCTCAGGCGGTGGGCGATCACGACGCAGGCGCAGCCGCGGCGGCGCAGGTTGTCGATGACGGTCTGCTCGGTCTCGGCGTCCAGGGCACTGGTCACCTCGTCGAGGACGAGGATGCTCGGGCGCCGCACCAGGGCCCGCGCGATCTCCAGGCGCTGGCGCTGCCCGCCGGAGAAGTTCCGGCCGTCCTGCTCGACCCGGCCGTGGATGCCGCCCGGCCTGCGGGCGACGATCTCGTACAGGCAGGCGTCCTGGAGCGCGGCGACGACGGCGTCGTCGGGGATCGACGGGTCCCACAGGGCGACGTTGTCGCGGACCGTGCCCTCGAAGAGGAACACGTCCTGGTCGACGAAGGACACCGAGGCGGACAGCGCACCGCGCGGGATGTCCTCCAGGCGCTGCCCGTCGATCCGGATGGTGCCCTCCCACGGGCTGTACAGGCCGGAGATCAGCCTCGACACCGTCGACTTGCCGCTGCCCGAGCCGCCGACGAGCGCCACCTGCTGACCGGGCCCGACCGTCAGCGAGAAGCCGGTCAGGAGCGGCTTGTCGAGCGGGCTGTAGCCGAAGGTGATGTCCTCGAGAGTCACGTGGCCCTTGAGGCGGCGCGTGCTCGCGGCGGGTTCGGGGCGCGAATAGAGCGTGTCCACGGGGAAGTTCTCGACGTCCTTGAGGCGGGCCACGTCGGCGCCGAAGTCCTGGATGCGGCCCGCGACGCCGTTGAGCCGGGTGATCGGCGCGGTGAACCGGGTCACGAGCGCCTGGAAGGCGACGAGCAGACCGATCGACAGATGCCCCTCGACCGCGCGCAGACCACCGATCCACAGGATCAGCGCACTGTTCAGGGTCGCGAGCAACGGCGCGACGATCCCGAGCCACGCGCTCGGCACCCCGAGCCGCTGCTGTTCGTCGAGCGTGGTGGCGTGCTGCCCGGCCCAGCGCCGGAAGTACCCGTTCTCACCTCCGGTGGCCTTCATCGTCTCGATCAACTGCAGGCCGGTGTACGAGGTGTTGGTGAGCTTGGCGCTGTCGGCACGCAACTTCTGGGTGCCGGTGGCGCGCAGCCTGATGACGACACGCATCGCCACGATGTTCAGCAGGGCGATCCCGACACCGACGAGCGTGAGCTGCGGATCGTACGTCCAGAGCAGCGCCGCGTAGAGCAGGACGACGATGCCGTCCACCCCGGCGGCGGTGAGGTCACGGGCCAGGGTCTCGGCGACCCCCTCGTTGGAGGCGAGCCGCTGCACCAGGTCGGCGGGGCTGCGCTGGGCGTAGAACGTGACGGGCAGACGGAGGAGATGGCGCAGGAAGCGGGCGCTGCCGAGGGTGGAGGAGATGATGCGGCCGCGCAGCAGGTTGGCCTGTTGCAGCCAGGTCAGCACCACGGTGAGCGCCACCATCGCGCCCATCGACGCGAACAGGGCGCCGAGCAGCGAGGTTTGACGGCCTATCAGGAACAGGTCGATGTACGTCCGGCTGAGCGCGGGCAGCGCCGCGCCGACCGCCACGAGCAGCAGGCTGGCCAGGAGCGCCGCGAGCATCGTGCCCGTGGTGCCGCGCAACCGCGCGGGCATCGCGCGCAGGACGCCGGGCTTGCGGCCTCCCGGACGGAAGTCGTCGCCCGGTTCGAGGACCAGGACGACTCCGGTGAAGCTGGTGTCGAAGTCCTCCGTGGGTATGAAACGGCGGCCCTTGTCCGGGTCGTTGATGAACACGCCCCGGCGGCCGAGGCGGCGCCCGGTGCCGTCGTACACGACGTAGTGGTTGAACTCCCAGAACAGGATCGCGGGCGCCTTGACCTCGGCGAGCGCGGCCGGCTCCATCTGCATGCCCTTGGCCGTCAGGCCGTAACTCCGCGCCGCCTTCAGGACGTTGCTGGCCCGCGAGCCGTCGCGGGAGACGCCGCACGCGATGCGCAGCTCCTCCAGGGGGACGTGCCGCCCGTGGTGCGCGAGGACCATGGCGAGGGCGGCGGCGCCGCACTCCACGGCCTCCATCTGCAGCACGGTGGGCGTACGCACCGTCTTCTGCCGCTTCCCCTTGGCCGCGGCGGGCGGGGCGGCCCGGCGGCGGCCGCGCTTCGGCGGCTCGGGGCGGTGCCTGCGACGGCCGCCGGGGGGCGGCAGTTGGTGCTGGTGCTCCGGGGAGGGGTGCGGTGCGGTCACGGAAGCAGCCAATCGATCGGGCGCTGCTCGGCGAGGTGCAGGGCGCCGGTGGCCGGGGTCATGGAGTCGAGCGCGAAGGGCGGCCCACCGGCACGCGACCACGCGTAGCCGGACTTGGCGCCGGGTGACTTCTCCAGGCGTACGAGTACGGCCACGGGCGGCCCGTCCTTCGTGAGCTGCCCGGCCAGTTCCTTGTCACCGAGGAACGCGGTGACCTTCTGCCGGCTCTGCGCCACCCGCCCGACAGCCTGTACGCGGCCGCGCAACGTCCCGTACTCCTGGGCGGGAACGGACTGGACGGTGAGGTCCACCGGGGCGCCGACGGGCACGGTGGCCGCGCTCTCGGCGGGTACGTAGACCATCGCGAGCAGCGGGTCGTCGGCGCCCGCGACCCGTTCCAGGGTCGCGACGTCGGCGCCGGTGGTGACGACGGTGCCGATCCTGGCGACGAGCGAGCTCACGCGGCCGGCCGCGATGGCGCGCACCACCTTGTCCCCTCGGCTCGTTCGCACTGCGAGTACGGGGGCGCCCGCGGCGACGTGCTTGCCCTCCTCGGTGAGGACACGGGTGACCTGACCGGTGACGGGGCTCTGCAGGACGTAACTGCCCTGGCCGTGGTTGAGGATCGCGGGTGCCCGGAGCGTCGAGGCGACCGACCCGGTCACTGCCCAGACGCTCGCGGCGGCCATGACGACGAGGGTGATGGCGAGGACGAGCAGGCCCTGGGGGCGGGCGTAGCGCACCGGCAGGTCGAGTTCCTCGGGCGACTGCAGCTTGGACAGGGCCTGTTGACGGAACTGCACGGGACGCTTTCCTTACTGTGCCTCAGCTTTGCGGGTGACGGTGTTTGGTGCGTGGTTGGTGCTTGGTTTGGTGCGTCACGGTACCCGCAGGTGCGCCTTGAGCGTCCGTGAGCCCCGGAACTGGCTGTTCCGGGGCTCACGGATCAAGGTGTCTCAATGAGTTCGAGACTCAGAGACCGGCGACCGTGCTGGTGGCCAGGCCGTGGAGGGGGGCCGTGTTCAGGCCGGTGGTGCCCTCGAGGGTGCCCACGGCGGTGCCGACGGTCGAGGAGACCGGGGCGACCGAGTCGAGGGTGCCCACGACGGTGCCGATGGCGGCGGCGGAGAGGCCGGCGGCGACGTTGTCGAGGTCGGCGTCGGAAATCTCGGCGGTCTCGACCTGGGGGGTGGTGTTCATGATGTGAGCCCTTCTCATGAATGTTGTAAATGTGTTTCCAGCTCCACGGAACCCGCGAGGCGAATTCCGCGTCGGGCTGGATCAAAGCACGCGCGCCGCTCGCGCATCCAATCGAAGGAGCGGCCCTCGACGAGGGTCGTGACCACGCATTACTGCTGCGTGCAGGCGAGTTCACCAGCTGGCGGCAGCTCCTTCACAACCTGCACAGAAGGAAATTGAGGGCGCGGCACGACTCCTTCCATTAAATCGGACATCGTCCCGTCGAGTAGCGCTCGATGTGGCCCATGCACAGAAATTCACGCGCGCCCGCGGAGCGAATGGCGTGACGACGGTGCACTTTCGATGTGCAGGTTCATTGAAGGTGTGCGGAAACGGGGCCGAAGGGGCACCGGGTCTGATCCGGGACGCTGTCGGTCCATCAGGCCTGCGGTGAGCGGCGGTTCGTGGCGCTTCGAGGGGGCTTGGCCGCGTGTTCCGAAGTCGCGTTGCCGTAGGGGCTCCCAAAAGATGAACAATACTCTACTCTCTCGTCGCATGTCCTGGCCCCGCAGGTTCCTCGCCGTGCTCGTGGCACTCGCCGCCACGCTCCTCGCCGCGCTCGTCGCGGCGGCTCCGACCGCCTTCGCCCATGAGGAGCGGCCCGTCACCCTCCCCGACGGCTCCGGCAGCGTGCCCGAGTACCGCACTGACGCACCGGACCTGTTGGTCTGCAAGGCCGACCGGGCCGACTTCGAGCGCCGGATATCCGCCTTCCCCGACGGCCTGCGCGAGCGCAACCTGAACCTCTTCGACCGTTGTCAGGACGAGGGTTACCGGCATCTGCAGCAGGCCGTCGACGCGGTCGACAAGCCCGGCATGAACATCGCGATCCTGCCCGGCCTGTACGAGGAGGAGCCCTCCCAGCCGAAGCCGAAGGGCGCGTGCACACGCCTCAAGGCCCCCGATTCCGCGCTCGGTTACCAGATCCTGTCGTTCGCCCAGCAGAAGCGGTGCCCGCACAACCAGAACCTGGTCGCCATCCTCAGCAAGAAGAACCTGCAGATCGAGGGCACCGGCGCGGCCCGCTCGGACGTCGTCATCGACGCCAAGTACCAGAAGCTCAACGCGATCCGGGCGGATGACAGCGACGGCATCTACTTCAAGAACTTCACCGCGCAGCGGACCACCTTCAACTCGCTGTACGTCCTCGCGGGCGACGGCTTCGTCATCGACGACGTACTGACCCGCTGGAACGACGAGTACGGCTTCCTCACCTTCGCCAGCGACCACGGCCTCTACAAGAACTGCGAGTCGTACGGCAACGGCGACTCCGGCATCTACCCGGGCAGCGCCTCGAACATCAACGACGGCCGCGGCTATGACGTGCCGCGCTACTCGATCGAGATCACCGGCTGCCGCAGCCACCACAACATGGTCGGCTACTCGGGCACAGCGGGCGACTCCGTGTGGGTCCACGACAACGAGTTCGACCACAACATGGGCGGCGCCTCCATGGACTCCGCCTTCCCCGGACACCCCGGACTGCCGCAGAACCACGCCAAGTTCGAGCGGAACCTCATCCACGACAACAACGAGAACTACTACCCGAACGTCGCCGACGGCACCTGTGCCAAACCGCCCGTCGAGCGCGGCTACGAGGACGGCGTGGTCTGCCCGCAGATCTCCATGCCACCCGGCTCCGGCATCATCACGGCGGGCGGCAACTGGAACCTCTACGAGAAGAACTGGGTGTACGGCCACGACCGGGCCGCGTTCTACCTGAACGCGGTCCCCGCCTTCATCCGGGGCGAGGAGGCCTGGGCCAAGCAGACCGACACCTCGCACCACAACCGGTACGCCGCCAACGTGCTCGGCAAGGACAAGCAGGGCCGCTCCAAGCCCAATGGCGCCGACGTCTGGTGGGACGGGCAGGGCGAGGCCAACTGTTGGCAGCCCGACACCGCCGCCTCCTCGCCGCGCACCCTGCCCTCCTGCGGATCGCAGCGCGGAGACGTCTCGGGCGGCTCGGACCGCCTCGCCGGTGAGCCGGTCAAGCTCGCCCAACTCCTCGTCTGCGCCGACTACAACGTGCAGGAACGCCGACTCCCCGCCGGCTGCGACTGGTACGGGGCGGCACGCGGCATCGAACGCGTCGAGCTGCAGATCTCCCTCGCCGCCGCGGTGGTCCTCGCACTGGTCGGCGGTGTGCTCTGGTGGCGCAGGCTCCGCCACGACCGGCTCGCCACCGTGGCCTCGGCGCTCGGCGTGGTGGGACTCGCACTGGATGTGGCGGGCTCGACCACGGGACTCTCCTCGTCGTACGTCCCCGCCCTCGCGCTCCTCTTCCTCGGCGCCTGGTGGACCGGGCTCGGGCTGGCCCTACGGGGCACGCGCCCGGTGTTCGCCTGGACGACGGTCGCGCTCGGCGCCCTGACCCTCCTCGACGCCTTCGACAAGGCCGTCGTGATGCTCCCGTGGATCCCACTGGGTCCGGCCTGGATCCGTGGACTGCTGGGTGTGGTCTGGGTGTTGTGGGCGGTGATCGCTGCGGCGGGCCGTGGTGATGCGGGTGCGGGTGCGGGTGCGGGTGCGCTTGCGGGTGCCGGGCAGGAGGAGGCGGAGGTGGGCGCGGAGGCGGAGGCAGACGCGGGCACGGACGCGGACGCGGGCGGGGGAGCGGGCTCGGGCACGGACACTGGCTCGGAGCCGGAGCCTCCGCACGCCCCGGCCCCGGGGGGCTCGGCATGACGGTCCCGCCTACGCCCATGCCTAGGCCCATGCCTCCGTCCACGCCCCCGGTCGGGCCTCCGTCCATGCCCCCGGTCGGGCCCGCGCCTCGCCTTCGTCGGATCGGTCGAGTGGCCCGCCCCGTCGTGGCGTTGGCTGCCGCGGTCCTCGTCCTCGGTGCGCTGGGCGGCTGCGGTGGTCGGGCCACCACCCACCACAAGCCGGGCACCAGCCATGAGCAGGCCTCGGGTTCGGTGGGCAAGCTGCTCACCACCAAGGACGCTGTCTCTT
>NZ_JAAAHS010000600.1 GCF_009908195.1 Streptomyces boluensis
GATCGGATGGCCGCGCGCCCCGGGGGGTGTGGGGCGGGCGGCCATCCGATCGGTGAGGAACTCCGGAACCAGAAGCTCCGGGGGTGTGCGCCAGGGCGCGACCGGAACGGGGCTGGGGATGCTCCGTACCGGTGTCGCCCACAGTTTCCTGTGAGCGGGGTGTTTCTCTCATCTGCGTCCAAACGTACGGCAGAGGGGAGCGGCTCCGACAGGCGACGGAGCATCCCGCCACCCGCCTCCCACACGTTCTTCACAGGCTCCGCCCGGCGGGGCCGGACGGCCGCGCCCGGCCGGACGTGACGCGCTGTCCGGCCGGGCGGTGGGGCCTCAGATCTGGGCGAAGGCCTGCTCGATGACGTCGAGGCCCTCGTTGAGGAGGTCCTCGCCGATCACCAGCGGCGGCAGGAAGCGCAGCACGTTGCCGTACGTGCCGCAGGTCAGGACCAGGACACCCTCGGCGTGGCAGGCCTTGGCGAGGGCCGCGGTGGCCTCCGGGTTCGGCGCCTTGGTCTGCGGGTCCTTGACCAGCTCGACGGCGATCATGGCGCCGCGGCCGCGGATGTCGCCGATGACCGGGAACTTCTCCTGCATCGCGGAGAGGCGGGTCTTCATGACCTCCTCGATGCGCTTGGCCTTGCCGTTGAGGTCGAGCTCCTTCATCGTCTCGATGGAGCCGAGCGCACCGGCGCAGGCCACCGGGTTGCCGCCGTAGGTGCCGCCGAGGCCGCCCGCGTGGGCGGAGTCCATGATCTCGGCGCGGCCGGTGACGGCGGCCAGCGGGAGACCACCGGCGATGCCCTTCGCCGTCGTGATCAGGTCGGGGACGATGCCCTCGTCCTCACAGGCGAACCACTGGCCGGTACGGCAGAAGCCGGACTGGATCTCGTCCGCGACGAAGACGATGCCGTTGTCCTTCGCGAACTGCGCGATGGCGGGCAGGAAGCCCTTGGCCGGCTCGATGAAGCCGCCCTCGCCGAGCACCGGCTCGATGATGATCGCGGCGACGTTGTCGGCGCCGATCTGCTTGGTGATCTGGTCGATGGCCTGCGCGGACGCTTCGGCCCCGCAGTTCTCCGCACCGGTCGGCCAGCGGTAGCCGTACGCCACCGGCACCCGGTAGATCTCGGGCGCGAACGGGCCGAAGCCGTTCTTGTACGGCATGTTCTTGCTGGTCAGCGCCATCGTCAGGTTGGTACGGCCGTGGTAGCCGTGGTCGAAGACGACGACGGCCTGGCGCTTGGTGTGCGCACGGGCGATCTTCACGGCGTTCTCGACGGCCTCGGCGCCCGAGTTGAACAGCGCGGACTTCTTGGCGTGGTCGCCCGGCGTCAGCTCGGCGAGGGCCTCGGCGACCTCGACGTACCCCTCGTACGGCGTGACCATGAAGCAGGTGTGGGTGAAGTCGGCGAGCTGCGCGGAGGCGCGGCGCACGACGGCTTCGGCGGAGGCGCCGACGGAGGTCACGGCGATACCGGAACCGAAGTCGATCAGGCGGTTGCCGTCGACGTCCTCGATGACCCCGCCACCGGCACGCGCGGTGAAGACCGGCAGCACCGAGCCGACGCCCGCCGCCACGACGGACGTACGGCGAGCCTGGAGCTCCTGCGACTTGGGGCCGGGGATCGCGGTGACGATGCGGCGCTCCTGCGGGATTGCGGTCATGCGGGGCTCCTGGTTCTGGGGGGCGGGTGGCCGTACCGGGACGCTCTCCGGTGCGGCGGCCGACGGTCGGCCTCTCGGCCGGGGCGTACGGGGGGTTTCTCCGCAGATTAGGCGCGTGGCCCGGCGCCGTCATGCTCCATCGGGGTGAGGTCGGCATGCGTCGTTGTCCGAGTTGGACAGATGGGGGACCGGCGAGGCTGCTTTGCTGTCCGGTGCGGTGGAGTGCCGGTGCAGTGCGTAACCGGTGAACTCCCTTGGCGCGGGCACTAGATTGAGCCCGGACCGGCGCACTGACCGGCAGGTCAGGCAGGGCGGAAGCAGCAGCAGGGGGCACGGGTCATGGACCGCGACGGCACGCACGAGGCACACGACGGACGGCACACGCCGGCACCGCCCACCACCGCCCCGGCCGTCCCGGACGGCCCGCCCATGCCGAGGCAGCCGCCGCAGTCCGCCCGGAGCGCGTCCGCGTCCGTCGCCGACTGGCTGGCCACGCCCCGGCCGAAGGCGGCGCCGGGGATCTGGCGGTTCGGGCACCGGCCACGCGGCCCCGAGCAGGACGACCGGGAGCTGAAGCGGCGCCTCATCAGGGGCCTGGTGATCCCCACGCTCCTCGGCCTCGTGCTCTGGTCGATGCTGCAGAACGGCAGCCTTCCCTACCTGTGGATGCCGGTGAAGGTGTTCACCCCGGCGGAGTGGTGGCACGAGGGGACGATCTCCTCGGTGGGTTGGCAGGGGGAGAACGCGCTGATCGTCTACGGCGGTGTCGTGTTCGGCCTCGTCGTCCACGCGGTCGTCCGGCTCAGCACCTGGCGTGAGGCCGCCCAGTACTTCGTGATGCGCAGGCCGCAGCCGTCCCGCGCCCTGATCGCCGCCGTGGCCGCCCTTTTGGTGCTCGCCCTCGTCTGGCCGAGCGCCTTCGGCGCCGGCTGGGACCCGGTGCCCGTCGTCACGCCCGTGCTCTCCCTGATCGCCCTGACCGCCGGCAGCTACTCGGTCTTCGCCTCCACCCCGGTGGTCACGTACGCCGCGTACACGCTGATCACGCTCGCCGTGCTCTGGCCCTTCGCCCGCATGGGCGGCTGGTGGGCGCTGCTGCGCGGCCTCGGCAGGACCGGCCAGGACCGACAGGGGCGCCCGGCCCCGCCCCGCCCAAGCAC
>NZ_JAAAHS010000601.1 GCF_009908195.1 Streptomyces boluensis
GGGACGCGGGGAGGACTCGACGGGCGGCCTCGGTGGTGACGGACACGGGCGGGCAGCTCCTGGGACTCGGTCGTGCGCAGACCGGTCCACCCTCGTCGAGGGGTGCCGCTCCCCGTGCCCCG
Organism: Streptomyces boluensis; assembly: GCF_009908195.1. Taxonomy (GTDB): domain Bacteria; phylum Actinomycetota; class Actinomycetes; order Streptomycetales; family Streptomycetaceae; genus Streptomyces; species Streptomyces boluensis. The sequence goes on from NZ_JAAAHS010000601.1 coordinate 123, forward strand.
CTGCGTCAAGTGCCGTGCAGGAATCACCCGGTCGGGGACAGAGGGCCTGCCCCCGACCGGGATGTGTTCAGATTCCGGCGGCCGTCGCCAGGTCCCGCTTCAGGCCGGCGAGGAGTTCCGCCGCCTTCTGCCGGGCTGCCGGGAGACCCGGCAGGGAGTCGACCGGAACGACCGCCTCCAAGTAGCACTTCAGCTTCGGCTCCGTACCGCTCGGCCGGACGATGACCCGCGCGCCCGAGAGGGTGTAGCGCAGGCCGTCCGTGGGCGGGAGCGAGTCCGTGCCCTTCGTCAGGTCCTCGGCCAGCGTGACCGGCAGGCCCGCGAGCGATGCCGGCGGGTTCTCGCGGAGGCGGTGCATCGCGTCGGCGATCAGGGACAGGTCCTCGACCCGTACCGACAGCTGGTCCGTGGCGTGCACGCCGTGCTCCACGGCCAGGTCGTCGAGGAGGTCGAGCAGCGTACGGCCCTGCTCCTTCAGCTCCGAGGCCAGTTCCGTGACGAGGAGTGCGGCGGTGATGCCGTCCTTGTCGCGTACGCCCTCGGGGTCGACGCAGTAGCCGAGCGCCTCCTCGTAGCCGTACCGCAGGCCGTCCACGCGGGCGATCCACTTGAAGCCGGTGAGGGTTTCCTCGTACCCGACACCCGCGGCCTCCGCGATCCGGCCGAGGAGCGAGGACGAGACGATCGACTCGGCGAAGACTCCGTTGACGCCCCGGCGCACCAGGTGTGCCGCGAGCAGCGCGCCCACCTCGTCGCCGCGCAGCATCCGCCAGGAGCCGGAGTCGTTGACCGCCACCGCGCAGCGGTCCGCGTCCGGGTCGTTGGCGATGACCAGGTCAGGGGCCTCGGCCTGGGAACGGGCCGTCGCGAAGGACAGGTCCATCGCGCCCGGCTCCTCCGGGTTCGGGAAGGCGACCGTCGGGAAGTCCGGGTCGGGCTCGGCCTGTTCGGCCACCACGACCGGCGCCGGGAAGCCGGCCCGCGCGAACGCGGCGAGCAGCGTCTCCTTGCCGACGCCGTGCATGGGCGTGTAGACGGTACGGGCCGTACGCGGGGAGCCCGCGGAGAGCACCGCGTCCGTACGCGCGAGATAGGCCTCCAGGACCTCGTCGCCCAGCGTCTCCCAGCCGTCCGACGGACGCGGTACGTCCGCGAGCGCCGCCACCGCGTCGATCTCGGCGGCGATCTCCGCGTCGGCCGGGGGCACGATCTGCGAGCCGTCGCCCAGGTACACCTTGTAGCCGTTGTCGCGCGGCGGGTTGTGCGAGGCCGTGACCTCCACCCCCGCGACCGCGCCCAAGTGCCGTATGGCGAAGGCCAGTACGGGCGTGGGCAGCGGGCGGGGGAGTACCGCCGCGCGCAGCCCGGCGCCCGTCATCACGGCCGCCGTGTCGCGCGCGAAGTCCGCCGACTTGTACCGCGCGTCGTACCCGATGACGACCAGGCCGCCCGCCTCGCCCTGCCCCCGCAGGTACGCGGCGAGGCCCGCCGCGGCGCGGATGACGACCGAACGGTTCATCCGCATCGGGCCCGCGCCCAGCTCACCGCGGAGCCCGGCCGTGCCGAACTGCAGGGTGCCGCCGAAGCGGTCCGCGAGCTCGGTGTGCGCCCCGGCGTCGATGAGCGCCGCGAGCTCCTCGCGGGTCTCGGGGTCGGGGTCCTCGGCCAGCCAGGCCTTGGCCCGGGTGATCAGTGCGTCGTCCTGCAGATCTGCCTGCACGTCTGCTTCAGCCTCTCGTCGTACGGGGGTACTCGTCGTACGGGTCCGTCAGATGCGGCCGAGGACCTGCTTGAGCAGGGCGCCCATCCGGGTGGCGGAGTCGCGGCCGGCCTGGAGGACCTCCTCGTGGTTGAGGGGTTCGCCGGTCATGCCCGCGGCCAGGTTGGTGACCAGGGAGATGCCGAGCACCTCGGCGCCGGCCTCGCGGGCCGCGATGGCCTCGAGGACCGTGGACATGCCGACCAGGTCGGCGCCGATGGTGCGGGCCATCCGGATCTCGGCGGGGGTCTCGTAGTGCGGGCCGGGGAACTGGGCGTACACGCCCTCCTCCAGGCTCTCGTCGACCTCCTTGCACAGGGCGCGCAGGCGCGGCGAGTACAGGTCGGTGAGGTCGACGAAGTTGGCGCCGACGATCGGCGAGGTCGCCGTCAGGTTCAGGTGGTCGCTGATCAGGACCGGCTGGCCGGGGCGCATGCCGTCGCGCAGGCCGCCGCAGCCGTTGGTCAGGACGACCGTCTTGCAGCCCGACGCCACGGCCGTGCGCACCCCGTGCGCGACGGCGGCGACGCCGCGGCCCTCGTAGTAGTGGGTACGGCCGAGGAAGAGCAGGGCGCGCTTTTCCCCGATCTTGTACGAGCGGACCTTGCCGCCGTGGCCCTCGACGGCGGGCGGCGGGAAGCCGGGCAGCTCGGTGACGGGGAACTCGGCCTCGGGCGTGCCGAGCGCGTCCACGGCGGGCGCCCAGCCGGACCCCATCACGAGGGCGACGTCATGGGTCTCTGCGCCGGTGATCTCACGCAGGCGCGCGGCGGCGTCGTCGGCGGCGGCGTACGGGTCGGTGGGGGTTACAGAAGCGTTCACGCGGACGAGGGTAGCCGCACTTGCCCTACGCGCGTAGATGCCGCTGCCAACAGTGTCGCGATCGTTGCCTTGTGCGTTCCGCCAAAGGTGGGGGTGGGCGCCCTTGCTGGGGGCTC
>NZ_JAAAHS010000602.1 GCF_009908195.1 Streptomyces boluensis
CTCCCCGTCGGTCACTCCCCGTACGTCATGAGCACTTGAGGCTGGTGGAGGCGTCCGAGACCGTCGTGGCCAGCTTGTCGATCTGCGGCTTGAGGTCCGTGAGGGTCTGCTGGGCGGTCGTGTCGCCGGGGACGTCTTCGGACGCCTGCCGGAGATCGTCCGAGGCGCCCTGCACCGCGTCCCGCTTCGCCGAGCTGAGCGCGGACAGGTTCCCCTTGACGTCGTTCCAGTCGTCCTTGACGTCGTCGTAGGCGTCCTGGACCTGCTCCTTGGTGGCGGTCGCCGGGTCGAGGGCGGCGAGCTTCTGGTTGTCGGCCTTCAACTCTCCGAGGTTCTCGCAGAGTTCGCTCGCCGCCTTTGTCGCCTCGTCCTCGGGGGACGAGTCGCTGTCGGAACAGGCGGTGGTCGACAGAGCCAGAACAGCGCAGACAGCCCCGGCCGCGACGAGTCGCTTCATGACGTGCCTTTCTCTTCTTCGAACGTGCCTCGATTGACCACTCAGGTGAGTCAGGTGAGTCAGGTGAACCAGGTGTGTCGGGTGCACCAGGCGAGTGAGGTGACTCAGACGAGTACCTTCGCCTTGGCCTTCTCGAATTCCTCGTCGGTGAGGGAGCCGGACTTGTGCAACTCCGCGAGTTTGGCCACCTCGTCGGCTTTGGTGCCGCTCCCGGCCGACTTGCGGATGTAGTCCTGCACCGCGGCCTCTTGCTGTTTCGCCTGCTGGGCGTCGCGTCGGCCCATCCCGCGCCCGCGTGCGATGACGTACACGAGTACGCCGAGATAGGGCAGCACGATGCAGAACACCAGCCAGCCGGCCTTGGCCCAGCCGCTGAGTTCGTCATCGCGGAAAATATCCATGACCACGCGGAACAGCAGGAACAGCCACATCACCCAGAGGAAGAACCAGAGCATCGTGAGGAAGGTTTCGAGAAGGGGGTAGTCGTCCATGACGCTTTTCCTCTCCGGCGGTTTTCCGGCGGGTTCCGGCGGGTTTTCCGGTGGCTCTCCTGTGACGGTCCGATGACGGATCGTGCTGCAAATTATCCGGGGCGATATTCGATCGCGCATTTTCGGTGCGTGCCGGCGGCATGTCACGGGGGCTGAGGTCGAGCCCGTACGGGGCGTTACGATCCCCTCGAAATTCAGAATGATGAGGCTGGTCAGCGTCAACCGAGCGCACGTCGTGGGAGGCCCCCGTGGTGGACACCGCCGAACTGCCGTATCTGCGCCGCTGCGTGGAGCTCGCCGCCGAAGCGTTGGAGGTGGGGGACGAGCCCTTCGGCTCCGTGCTCGTGGGCGCCGACGGCACGGTCCTCGCCGAGGACCGCAACCGGGTGGCGGGCGGTGACAGCACCCAGCACCCCGAGTTCGCGCTCGCCCGCTGGTCCGCGAGCCACCTCACCCCGCAGGAGCGCGCGGCGGCCACCGTCTACACCTCCGGCGAACACTGCCCGATGTGCGCCGCCGCGCATGGCTGGGTGGGCCTCGGCCGGATCGTGTACGTCGCGTCGTCCGAGCAACTCGTCGGCTGGCTTGAGGAGTTGGGTGTCCCCGCCGCGCCGGTGAGCGCGCTGCCGATCAACGCCGTCGCCCCGCACGTCACCGTCGAGGGACCCGTACCCGAACTGACCGATGAGGTACGGGCCCTGCACCGCCGCCTGCACAGCGCGCCCTGACCGTAGGTCCCTGTACGCAGGGGTGACCCGCCACCGTGCGCCCCGCGACGGCCCCGCATACCGTGGCAGGGTCAGTCACACCTTCGGCCGGGGGCGAGAGGCTGGACCACCATGACCGCATTTCCGGACGGGGCGCCCTGCTGGCTCGACTGCATGTTCCCGGACGTGGGCGCCGCCCAGGAGTTCTACGGCGAGCTGCTCGGCTGGACCTTCGGCGAGGGCTCGCCGGAGTTCGGCGGCTACACCCAGGCGTACTCGGACGGCAAGGCCGTCGCCGCCGTCGTACCGGCGATGCCCGAGATGGCCGACCAACCGGTCGCCTGGAACTTCTACTTCGCCTCGTCCGACGTGGCCGCCACCGCCGAGAGGATCCGCGAGCACGGCGGCACGCTCATGATGGACCCGATGCCGGTCGGTGACTTCGGCAGCATGGTCAGCGCGCGGGAACCCAGCGGCGTGTCCTTCAGCGTCTGGCAGCCGGGCAGCCACCCGGGCTTCGGGAAGACCGGCGAGCCGGGCTCGTTCTGCTGGGCCGAGGTGCACACCCGCGAGGCCGAGAAGGCGGACGCGTTCTTCCCCGCCGTCTTCCCCTTCGAGGTGCGGCGGATGGTCGACGACAAGGTCGACTTCCACCTGTGGGACATCGACGGCGCGCCCGCCCTCGGCCGCTTCAAGATGGGCCCGGAGGTGCCGGGCGAGGTGCCGCCCTTCATCAACGTGTACTTCGGCGTCGAGGACTGCGACGCGGCCCTCGACACGGTGCGCCGCCTCGGCGGCCAGGTGTTCTTCGGCCCGATGACGACCCCCTTCGGCCGCTGGGCCACCGTCGGCGACCCGCAGGGCGCGGCGTTCTCGGTCATCGACGTACACACGACGGAGGGCGACGTACCGGAACTGGTCCCCGAGTCCGCCCCGTAAGGGAGTTGAGGGTACGGACGTACGTCAGGCCGCCGCTGCCCGAAGGACGTACGAGTACCGCTACACCGAAGGATGTACCGCCAAGCGCCCATGATCCTCACTGCTCATGACGCTCTCGCCGCCGAGTCCGGAAACCATGGAAGGAGTCAGCGAGCCCCGTCCGGACAGTGAGGAGAGCCCGATGCCGCACATGCCGTCGGAGCCCACGACCCAGCCACCCCCGC
>NZ_JAAAHS010000603.1 GCF_009908195.1 Streptomyces boluensis
GTGCTGGGGTGTCAGGGTGTTGGGGCCGAGTGTCGGTCAGACGTTGACGCCGAAGTCCTGGGCGATGCCCGCCAGTCCGGAGGCGTAACCCTGGCCCACGGCACGGAACTTCCACTCCGCGCCGTGCCGGTACAGCTCGCCGAAGACCATGGCGGTCTCGGTGGAGGCGTCCTCGCTCAGGTCGTAGCGGGCGATCTCCTGGTGGTCGGCCTGGTTCACGACGCGGATGAACGCGTTGCGGATCTGCCCGAAGCTCTGGCCGCGGTTCTCCGCGTCGTGGATGGAGACCGGGAACGTGATCTTGGTGACGTCGGCCGGTACGGCGGCGAGGTCCACCTTGACGACCTCGTCGTCGCCCTCGCCCTCACCGGTCAGGTTGTCGCCGGTGTGCTCGACCGAACCGTCCGGGCTCTGCAGGTTGTTGTAGAAGACGAAGTGCTGGTCGGAGGCGACCTTCCCGGAGTCGCCGCACAGCAGCGCGGACGCGTCCAGATCGAAGTCGCTGCCGGTGGTGGTGCGTACGTCCCAGCCGAGGCCGACCAGGACGGCGGTCAGGCCGGGGGCCTCCTTGCTGAGCGATACGTTGCCGCCCTTGGCGAGCGAAACTCCCACGTTCTCCTCCTGGATGGTGCGCGTTCCTCGACGAGGAGTGTTCCTCGGTCAGGCATGGATCAGGCGTCGGAACGGAGTCCGGCCCCTGAACTCAAAATCTACAGCAATGTAGAAGTTTGGGTGAGGGGTGGGGGAGCGACGGGGCTGTGGCGCCTGCCGTACGCGCCTCAAGTGCCTTGCTGCGCAGGCGAGTTGGATGGTACGGGCGAGTCGGGCCGTACGCGTGAGTAAGGCCGTACGCGTGAGTCGGGCCGTACGCGTGAGTCCGGCTCCGCGCCCGCCGCCCGGCGCAGATGGTCCGCAAGTGCCTCGACCGCCTCCGGGCGGTGGTCCGTGCCCTTGACGCCCCACGCGAGCAGATGGGCACGCCGGGCCCACGGCTCCCGCAGTTCGCACACGTCGAGCCCCCGGTCCGGGTCGACCGCGCGGCGCGGCACCACCGCGAGCCCCACGCCCGCGGCGGCCAACTCGACCAGCGCGCCCAGGCCGACGACGCTGGTGCGGTGGCGTACCGCCGGGGCGTGCGGGCCGAGGTGCTTCTCGATCCAGCGGTGCAGCGACGAGTTCGCGTCGAGCCCGACCAGCGGATGCTCCGCGACCTCGCTGTACGTCACCGACGTACGGCCCGCCAGGACCCCGTCGGCCTGGCCGATCACCACCAACGAGTCGTCGCCGAGCGGTTCGAGGCGCAGCCCGCAGTCCCGCGCCTCGTCGTCGACCACCACGCCGAGGTCCGCCTCCCCATCGGCGAGCAGCCGCACGGTCCTCGGGGTCCGGCACTCGCGGAGCGTCACATCGACGTCCGGGTGCGCGAGCAGGAACGACGCGAGGGCCCGCGGTACCAGGCGGTGCATCGCTGAACCCCCGCACAGCAGCGTCAGCGGAGCGGTCGGCGCCCTGCTGTAGCTCGCCACGGCGCTCTCCAGCCGGGCCGTCTGTGCGAGCACTTCGCGGGCGTGCCGGGCCAGCGTCGCCCCGGCCGGGGTGGGGCGGACGCCGCGGCGGCCCCGTACGAGCAGGTCGACGCCCGCGTGGTGTTCGAGGGAGCGCACCCGGGCGCTCGCCGAGGGCAGGCTCAGATGCATCCGGCGCGCACCCGCGGTGATCGAGCCCTCCGTCACCACATGCAGAAAGAGCCGCAGATCGTCCAGGTCGTAACGCACCCCAGGAGCCTACGGCTCAGCCTAAGGCTGCGTACAGCGATGACGCATTGTGCGGCCGCCGGGCGCCGCGCGATGCTCGGTCGATGCCCGAGATCCTGCTCGTCCTGCTCGCCGGTGTCGCCGCCGGGGCGCTGAACTCCGTCGGGGGCGGCGGCACCTTCGTGGCGCTGCCCGCCCTGGTCGCGGTCGGCCTGGCCCCGGTGACCGCGAACGCGGCGTCGACCATCGCCCTCGTGCCCGGAGCCGTCGTCAGCGCCTGGGTCTACCGGCGCGAACTCGCCCCGGTGGGACCGGCGTCGACCAAGTCCCTGACCGTGATCAGCGTGCTGGGTGGCGGGCTCGGCGCCGTCCTCGTACTCGCTCTGCCCTCGGCGTCCTTCGAGGCGGCGGTGCCCTGGCTGCTTGCCTTCGCGACCCTGGTCCTGGCCTTCGGACGGCACCTGGCGAAGGCGCTGGGCGAGGCGCTCGGACGGCCGCTCGGGATGAGTGGGCGGGCCGTCCTGATCGGTCAGTTCGTCCTTGCGGTGTACGGCGGATACTTCGGCGGAGCCGTAGGCATCATGATGCTGGCGTTCTGGGGCATCGGCCTGGGGATCGACGCCGCGGCCGGCAACCCGATGCGGGTCGCCCAGCTCGCCGCGATCTACCTCAGCGCCGCCGTCCTCTTCCTGCTCGCCTCGGACGCCCTGCGCACCCCAATGATCCTCGGCGCGATGCTGCTCGGCGCGGTGACGGGCGGCTTCGCGGGCGCCTATGTCGCGCGCCGCCTGCCCGCGTCGCTGCTGCGCGCCGTCATCCTCGCCACGGCCGTGACGATGACCGTCCTCTACTTCGTCCGTGGGTGAGCCGGTGCCGAGCACGGACGGTGGTCCAGGCGGCGGAGAGGGCGTACCGGACGTACCGGATGCCGTGCGCGCCCGTCTCGCCGTGGCACAGGCGGCTTGCGAAGTGGCCGAACTCGCCCGCGCCGCCGTCCCCGTGGACCCCCGCACCCCGCACCCCGACGGTACGACGCTGGCGGAGGCGTCGGCGGTGCTC
>NZ_JAAAHS010000604.1 GCF_009908195.1 Streptomyces boluensis
GGAGGGGATCAAATCGCGCCCCGGACCGGCAAATTGAGCCCCTCCGGCGTTTGAGGAGCGGGGGTCCGGGGGCGGAGCCCCCTGGGGGTCAGCTGGACTCGCGCCACCTATTCGTGATCGGCAACCGCCTGTCCTTGCCGAACCCCTTAGCCGAAATCTTCGTACCCGGCGGGTACTGCCGCCGCTTGTACTCCGCCCCGTCCACGAGCCGCAGCACCTTCCCCACGACCTCCGCCTCGTACCCCGCGGCCACGATCTCCTCGGCGCCGCAGTCCCGGTCGACGTACATCGCCAGGATGCCGTCGAGGACCGGGTAGTCCGGCAGCGAGTCGGTGTCCACCTGGTCCGGGCGCAGCTCGGCGCTCGGCGGCTTGGTGATGGAGTTCTCCGGGATGGGCGGGGTCTGGCCGCGCTCGACCGCCGCCCGGTTGCGCCACTCGGCGAGCCGGAAGATCGCGGTCTTGTACACGTCCTTGATCGGCCCGTACGCGCCCACCGAGTCGCCGTACAGCGTCGAATACCCCACCGCCAGCTCGGACTTGTTGCCCGGCGCGAGGACGATGTGCCCCTCCTGGTTGGAGACCGCCATCAGCATCGTGCCGCGAAGCCGCGACTGCAGGTTCTCCTCGGCGAGCCCGGTCAGACCGAGCGAGCCCATGTACGCGTCGAACATCGGCTCAATGGGCACCGTGCGGAAGTTGAGCCCGGTGCGCTTGGCCAGCTCGGCCGCGTCGCCCTTGGAGTGGTCCGAGGAGTACTTCGAGGGCATCGAGATGCCGTACACGTTCTGCGCGCCCAGCGCGTCGCAGGCGATGGCCGCGACCAGCGCCGAGTCGATACCGCCGGAGAGCCCGATCAGTACGGAGCGGAAACCGTTCTTCGCGGCGTACGCGCGCAGGCCCACGACGAGCGCCGAGTAGACCTCCTCGTCGTCGTCGAGCCGCTCCGCGTACCCACCGGCGAGCTCCGCCTCGTACGCGGGCAGCGGCTCCTCGGAGAGGACCACGTGGTCGATGCGCAGACCGTCGTCCACAACGCGTCCATCAGCGGCTCCGCCGCGGGCTTGCGGGACGGCACCCGCGGCCGGCAGGTCCAGGTCGAGGATCACGCTGCCCTCCGCGAACTGCGGGGCGCGCGCGACGACTTCGCCGCCCGCGTCGACCACGATCGAGTCGCCGTCGAAGACCAGCTCGTCCTGGCCGCCGATCATCGCGAGGTACGCGGTGGTGCACCCGGCCTCCTGGGCGCGCTTGCGCACCAGTTCAAGGCGGGTGTCGTCCTTGTTCTGCTCGTACGGCGAGGCGTTGATGGAGACCAGGAGGCCCGCCCCGGCGGAGCGGGTGGCCGGGACGCGGCCGCCGTCCTGCCAGAGGTCCTCGCAGATGGCGAGCGCCACGTCGACCCCGTGGACGCGCACCACGGGCAGGGTGTCGCCGGGAACGAAGTAGCGGAACTCGTCGAAGACGCCGTAGTTCGGCAGGTGGTGCTTGGCGAAGGTCAGCACCACCTCGCCGCGGTGCAGCACCGCGGCGGCGTTCTGCGGGGCGCCCGCGGGCTGGCCGTACTTCGGCTGCGCGGTCTCGGAGCGGTCCAGGTAGCCGACGATCACCGGCAGTTCGCCGTGCCCCTCGTCGGCCAGGCGCGCGGCCAGGGCGCGCAGCGCCTGCCGGGACGCCTCGACGAAGGACGGCCGCAAGGCCAGGTCCTCGACGGGGTAGCCGGTGAGGGCCATCTCGGGGAACGCCACCAGGTGGGCGCCCTGCTCGGCGGAGTGCCGGGTCCAGTGCACGATCGACTCGGCGTTCTGGACGAGGTCGCCGACGGTCGAGTCGATCTGATTCAAGGCGAGGCGTAGTTGAGGCACGCCGCTCAGTGTAATCGTCAGACCGACGCGATGTCTTGGCGGGACGGTGTGGGGCACCCCACGTGCGCGGTGGTCCGGGGTGCCCCACCGGTGCTACTTGGCCGCGCCGGTCCAGATCATGTCGTCGTACTTGAGGACCTCGGGGCCGACCTCCAGCTGGACTTCCTTCGTGGCGTCCGCGGGCACGGAGAAGGCGAAGGAGGCCTGAGCCCGCTTGCCCGCGAGGATCTTGCCGTTGAAGGGCTTGGTGGCGTTGCTGCCGTCGAAGACCATCTCGACGTCGGCGCCCTTGGCGTCCCGCAGCGTCGGCAGCGCGGTGGTGGCGTCCATCGTCTTCTTGCCGCCATTGACGATGGTGATGGTGAACTGCACGGCTACGTTGCCGTCCTTGTGCCCGGCCGCGAACTCGTCGGGGCTGTACGGCTTCGGCTTGCTCACGGTGACCTTCACGCCGTCGTCGTACGTGTGGCTCGCGCCGAACTCCAGCGGCTCGTCCGACTCGGCCGCGGGCTCCTCGGCGCCCTCGCCGTCCTCGCCGCCCGTGGGGCCGTCGACGTCCGCACCCGGGTCGGCCGTGGCCACCTTGTCGACCTCCTTCTGGAGCTCGTCGGACACACCCTGCAGGGCAAGCACGACGACCACGAGCCACACGGCCGACACGATGACCGCGACACCGCCGAGGATCGCGCCGGTCAGCGCCACGCCCTTGTTGGTGGCCAGGCCCTTGCGCGCCTTCGAGTGGCCGATCAGGCCGAATATCAGGGCCAGGACACCGAGGAGGATGCCGCCCCAGACGGTGAAGAACAGCACCGCGCCGATGATGCCGAGCACCAGGGCGGTGACGCCGAGGCCGTTCTGCGGCTGGGGCGGGAGCGGGAACGGCGGCGGAGCCATCGGCTGACCACCGGGCGGCGGGCCGAAGGGCGAGGGC
>NZ_JAAAHS010000605.1 GCF_009908195.1 Streptomyces boluensis
CTTCCACGGCGGCATCCCCAACTCCCGCGCCAGATCAGCGGGGCGACCACCGCGAGCGGACGACAACTTGCCGATGGCCCGCACCCCCTGCGCGAGGGCGCTGGTGATCAGCACGGGCGCGACCCCGGTCGACAGGGACCAGCGCAACGCCTCCAGCGCCTCGGCCGCCCGCCCCTCCACAGCACGGTCGGCAACGGTGAAGCTGGATGCCTCGGCCCGCCCCGTGTAGTACCGGCCGACGACCGCCTCGTCGATCGTGCCCTCGACATCCGCCACGAGCTGCGTCGCCGCGGACGCCAACTCCCGCAGATCGCTGCCGATCGCGTCGACCAGCGCCTGGCACGCCTCCTGCGTCGCGGCCCGCCCCGCAGTACGGAACTCGGCCCGCACGAACGCCAGTCGGTCCGCCGGCTTGGTCATCTTCGGGCAGGCCACCTCGCGGGCGCCGACCTTGCGCGCGGCGTCGAGGAGCCCCTTGCCCTTCGCCCCGCCCGCGTGCAGCAGTACGAGAGTGATCTCCTCGACGGGCGCGCCGAAGTAGGCCTTCACGTCCTTGACCGTGTCCGCCGAGAGATCCTGCGCGTTCCGCACGACCACAACCTTGCGCTCGGCGAAAAGCGACGGGCTGGTCAACTCGGCGAGGGTGCCGGGCTGCAGCTGGTCGGACGTGAGGTCACGTACGTCCGTGTCGGAGTCGGCAGCACGCGCAGCGGCCACCACCTCCTGCACGGCACGGTCGAGAAGCAGATCCTCCTGGCCCACGGCGAGAGTGACGGGGGCGAGCGGATTGTCGTTTGCGGGTTTCCTGGCCATCGCGGTCAAGGATCCCACGCGGCACTGACAACGCCGTACGGCCCGCTGCTCGCCGGGCGCCCGTAAGAAGCGACGTACAACCAAGCGCGGCCCAAGCACAGCCGAAGCGCGGCCGAAGCGCGCCACCGATCGGCCGCCGCACGAACGAACCCGCTACGGCTCCTCGCGCCAGCCCTCCCACTCAGCGGCGAACTCATCAAGCGCCGCCGGGTCGAGCCGCCCCTGTGCGTCCTCCAGTACGAGCAGCCACTGGGCGTCCTCGGCGTCGTCCTCCCCGGCCAGGGCATCCCGTACGAGCAGTGGCTCCTCGGTGACCGCGAAGCGCTCGGCCAGCGCCTGGGCCGCCTCCTCCGCGGCGTCGCGGTCGGGCAGGACCAGCACATGTCTCACATCGCTCACGAGAACATTCTGCCGGTCACCCCGACCTGCCCACGCCCTGCCCTACTCAGCCCAGTTCAGACCACGGCCCAGTTCAGCCCTTGGCGACGATCTGCACATCGAGCTCGATCTTGATGCTGGGGCCCACGACGGCGATGCCACGGGCCAGCATCGTCTGCCAACTGACGGTGAAGTCCTCGCGGTGCAGCTCCGTGGTGGCCCGGCAGGCGGCGCGGGTCTCGCCCTCCATACCGTTGCCGATGCCCAGGTACTCCGTGTCGAGAGTGACCGTCCGCGTCACACCGTGCAGCGACAGCGCCCCGGTGACCGCCCAGCGGCTACCGCCTCGGTGGACGAAACGTTCGCTGTAGAACTCGAGCGTCGGATAGCGCTCCACATCGAGGAAGTCGGCCGACCGCAGATGGTCGTCACGCATCTTGACGTTGGTGTCGATGGACGACGCGTCGATCACGACATGCATGGCCGACTGCTCCATGCGCTCGGCGATCCGTATCGCCCCCGCGAACGTGTTGAACCGGCCGTGAATACGCGCGAGTCCGATGTGCCGGGCAGTGAAGGCGATCGACGAGTGCATCGGCTCCATCTCCCACTCCCCCGGCTGCGGCAGCGACGGCGGCGCCGCCACCTGCAGGCTCAGGTCACCGAGCGCGGCATGCCCGTTCTCGCCGACCGTGGCCTTGCCTCGGTACGGGGTGTAGCCGTCGGCCGACACCGCGATGCGGTACTCGCCCGCCGGCACGGTCGCCACGAACGAACCGTACGGATCGGCCTCACCACCCACCACCTTCCGCCCATTCGCGTCACTGACGGTGAATTCCGCATGCCGCAGTGGCTCGCTGACCGGGTCAAGGACCCGGCAACTCACCATGCCCCCGCTGGGTGGCACCGGAAGCAACGAGACAGAACCCGCCCCATTTGCCCGGTTCTTACGGTTTCCCAGCCGGCGGCCGAACATGAATGACACCCCTGATGCGCTTTTGGACGTGCGGCCACCGCGCGATGACCGTGTGGGGCGGACCAGGCGCGCGATGGCTGCGTAAAGGCTGGAAATCTCCCCCAGCGAAGACACATTCGACCATCAGTGCGGCTTTCGGGGCAACACAGCCCGTATCAACGCCCCTCCTCCCCCTCTACCGGGTCACCCTCCTCCTCAACCAGCCCCCTCCTTCGACGGCGTGGCCCGCAGCCCGGCCCCGGTGCCCGTCACGGCCACCGACCCGTGTGTGTCGGTGCGCAGCACGACCGTCCCGCGCGCCCGCAGCGCCGCGAGCGTGCTGGGCGCGGGATGCCCGTACGGGTTGTCCCGTCCCGATGAGATCAACGCGAGGCGCGGGCGTATCCGGCGTATCAACTCGGGGTCCTGGTAGGCCGATCCGTGATGCGCGACCTTGAGCACATCGACCTGTGGCAGTACGGGCAGACTCCGCGACAGGGCCTGCTGCGCGGGCGGTTCGAGGTCGCCGGGCAGCAGCACGGTCAGGCCGGCCACGCGCGCGAGGAGTGTCACGCTCGCATCGTTGGGCCCTTCCGGTACAGGGCTCGGTCCGGGTCCGGCGGGCGGCCACAGCACCCGCCACCGCAA
>NZ_JAAAHS010000606.1 GCF_009908195.1 Streptomyces boluensis
TCCCCGCACGCAGCCCCCGCCCACCCGTGGCGGAGAAGCCGACGGAGACCGCGGCGGACTCGGCGACATAACTGCGCCCGGCCCTGAGCCCCGCGAGAATCGCCGTACGGCTCAGGTCGTCCGCGAGGACCACGGTCTGCGGACCGCCGATCCGGTCCGGATCCCGGTGCGCGTCACTGTTGCCCATCGCAGGGGTCCAGCGCCCGCCGCGCCCCGCGGACTGCAGAGTGGAGTCCCAGTCGGCGAGGGACACCTCGTCGTCCGGCGTGTACGCCCCGTTCCACACCTCGACCACGTCGGCCTCACCGAAGCCGAACTTCCAGTTGCAGCCGATGCAGGTGGCGTGCGGATGCGCGGGCACGACGAGCCCGCCGGCCCGCCGGATCGCGTCGGCGTAGTGGCCGAAGCGGTTGTCGCGGGCCCGGTAGCGCCAGTCGATGAACGTGCCGGGGTCGGTGCCGAGGGCGACGACGTGACCGTTGCGCGTGGTGACCTCCTCGCCGAGCAGGATCAGCAGGTCGTCACCGGCGTGCTCGGCCCAATGGGCGTGCGCGGACGGGGTGTTGTGCTCCGAACTGTTGATGAAGTCGAGGCCCGCCGCGCGCGCGAGAGCGGCGATCTCGGCCGGGGTGCGCTTGCCGTCCGAGAACCAGGAGTGCAGATGGCAGTCGCCCCGGTACCAGTCCCGGCCGCGCCCCGCGGCGCGCTCCGGCGGATAGCCGGGCCGTGGGGTGGTGCCGGGCTCCCCGAACCGCAGCGTCACGGTGATCTCGTACGCGAGGCCTTCCGGTGCCACCGTGTACGGGCCGAGCGCCAGATGCCAGGTGCCGGGGCGGACGCGGCCCGGCAGATAGCCGGGCGTCGCCTCGTCGGCGCGCAGGAAGAACTCGCTGCGGGCGCCGCCGGACCAGCCGCGGAAGCCCGCGCCGCCGAGCTCGGTGCCGCGCTCGTCGAAGATGCCGATGTCGAGGGCGTTGCCCTGGGTGCCGGGCGGCACGGACGGCTTGGCGTAGCTGTACGAGACGTGTAACTCCCGTACGCCGTCCGGCACTTCGAGGGGCAGATAGACGTAGTCGGGGGAGCCGGTGGGCAGCGTGCCGCGCACCGTGCGGGTCGTTTCCTGACTGCGTCCGTCGCCGTCGTCGGCGCTCGCGAAGCTCACGCTGTTCAACGTAAGCGCGGCGGCGGCGGAGGTCACGAACAGGGCGCGTCTGCCTATGTCCGTGCGGCGTGTCGGGTGGTGTTCGTCCTTGCACATGGCGGCGGCTCCCCAGGGGCGGACGGTGCGAAGTGGCGTACGCAACCCTGGTATTGAGCCGTGAACGGGCCGGCAAGGGAAGGGGGCGAGCGGTTGGAGATACGGGTACGGGCGCGGAGCCCGTACCCGTTGTCGGATCAGGCCTCGGTGGCCGCCTCGGCCTCGGCGCCCTCGGGGATGCTGTCCATGAACGAGCTCACGGAGAACACCGCGCGGCCGGGGCCCGCGGGGCCGTATCCGGGCGGCGAGGACAGGCCGAACTCCTCGAGCGTCGCGCGGTAGGTCTCCAGGAGCCGGATGTGGTACTCAAGCGGCGCGCCCTGCGGGTTGGCCTTGCCGAGCGGGGTGGTCGGCTCCGGGCACCAGGTGGTGAAGCGGGGCACGACGCCGTTCGACATGAAGAAGCGGAGCCCCTCGTGGGTGGAGGCGATGGCCTCGTCCACGGTCTGGAAGCCGAAGGGCTCGGCCATCTCGACACCGGCGACGAAGTTCGGGATGACGTTCCGGGCCCCGAACACCTCAGTGGAGTCGAGGATCCGCTTGTGCCACTCGGCGCGGCCGACGTAGCGCTCCTTGCCGGGGCAGTACAGCTCGAAGAGGCGCTTGTCCCAGACCTCGAAGTTCGGGTGGTAGATCTGGATGCCGTAGTCGTGGAACCGCTTCACATCGTCCAGGGGCAGCGCCTGCGCGACGACCTTGCCGATCCAGCGGCGCGGGAAGGTCTCCTCGATGGCCTTGGCGTAACTGCCGTAGAAGTCGGCCTCGTCCTTGCCGCCGACCTTCGACGTGATGGAACCGCCGGTGAGGGTGTACGCGTGGGACGCCTTGGCGGTGTCGTACTTGTCGATGATCTCGAGCGCTTCGAGGATCTCGTCGGACGGCTTGACGCCCGTGTACGGCCGTCCGGCGGCCTTGTGCTGGCGCCAGTTGTGGTTGATGTCGCAGTACTGGCACTCCTCCTTGGCGCCGAAGTACTGGCACACCCGGAAGACGGTCAGATAGATGAGGTACCCCCACTGGATCGTCGGGGCCACCTCCATCACGGACTTCCCGTTGGACAGCTTGTGCCGGTAGTACTCGGGCATCGGCGGAAGCCCGACGTCCGAGATCCGCTTCCCGTCGAGGTAGAGCCCGAGGGACCCGTCCTCGCCGCCCTTCACGCGGTACGGCGAATCCGGGTTCACTCGCACGGACACGACGGTCCGGCGCAGCTCGTACGGCCCGCCGGTGAGCACGATCTCCTCCGGCGGCCGGTTGAGCGCGGCCTGCCCGAGCTCGGGGAGGGTGCGATGGTCGAAGGAGAAGATGAAGTACGACTTCGGCTTCACATCACCGTCATCGCCCCCGGACAGGGCGGACTCGTCAAAGGCCATGCCGCCACGCAGCAGGTCTTCCTTGATCACGGCTTCCCGGGGTACGTGCGGGAAGCGTTCCATCAGGTCTTCGACGAGCGCGGTGCGATTGGGGGTCTCCATGTCCTCATTGGACCAGAGTCGTCCGGTGCGCTGTGCTCAGGGGG
>NZ_JAAAHS010000607.1 GCF_009908195.1 Streptomyces boluensis
GGGCAACAGCGCCTGCTCGCCCACCCGCACCGACACCTCGTAATGCTCCCGCTCGAAGCCGAAGTTGCCCGCGAGCCCGCAGCAGCCGGAGTCGAGCCGGCCGCTGTCGATGCCGGCGCGGGCGAGCACCCGGTCGTCGGCGGCGCTGCCCAGCGTGGCGTGCTGGTGGCAGTGCGTCTGGGTGAGGGCCGTCGTGTCGAGGCGGCCGAACTCCACGTCCGGGGCGCGCTGGTCGAGGAGTTCGGCGAAGGTCAGGGTCTGCTGTGCGGCGCGCCGGGCACGGTCGTCGTCGGCGAGGAGTTCGGTGCCGTCGCTGCGGAACAGCGACGTACAGCTGGGCTCAAGGCCGACCAACGGGATCCCGCGCCGCAGATACGGGTCGACGGCTTCCAGAGTGCGGCCCAACACCTTGCGGGCCTTGTCGAGTTGACCGGTCGTCAGCCAGGTCAGACCGCAGCACAGCCGGTCCGGGGGCAGCAGCACCTCGAACCCGGCGTGCTCCAGGACCTCCACCGCGGCCCGCCCCACCTCGGGCGTGAAGTACTCGGTGAACGTGTCCGGCCACAGCAGCACCTGCTGCCGCTCGCCGTCCGCAGGCCGGGGCGTACGGCTCTCGAACCAGCGGCGGAACCGCTGCGGAGCGAACGGCGGCACATCGCGCTGCGGCGCGATCCCACCGGCCCGCTTCAGGAACGCCGCCGCGGCCCCGCCGCCGGTGACGGCGTTCGCGAGCCGCGGCGCGCGCCCGGCGAGCCGCGACCAGAGCGGCAGCCACCCCAGGGAGTAGTGCGTGACCGGCCGCAGCCGCCCCCGGTAGTGCTGGTGCAGGAACTCCGCCTTGTACGTGGCCATGTCCACGCCGACCGGACAGTCGCTCTTGCAGCCCTTGCAGGACAGGCACAGGTCGAGTGACTCGCGTACCTCCTTGGAACGCCAGCCGGCGGTGACCACCTCGCCCTGGACCATCTCGTAGAGCACCCGCGCACGCCCTCGGGTGGAGTCCTTCTCGTCGTGGGTGGCGCGGTAGCTCGGGCACATCACCCCGCCCGACTCCGTACGGCACTTGGCGACGCCGACGCAGCGGCGCAGCGCGCGGGAGAGGTCCCCATCGTCGTCCGCGAGCGCGAGCGTCGTCGCCATCGGCAGCCGCGGCCGGTGGCCGGGACGGATACGGAGCCGTTCGTCGGCGGGGCGCGGGTGCACGAGGATGCCGGGGTTGAGCCGGTTCTCCGGGTCCCACACGTCCTTGAAGTCACCGAACGCGGCCATCGCCTCGGCGCTGTACACCAGCGGCAGGAACTCGGCCCGCGCCTGCCCGTCCCCGTGCTCCCCCGACAGGGTGCCGCCGTGCAGTCCGACGAGCTCGGCGGCCTCCGCCATGAACGCCCGGAAGATCCGTACGCCCTCGGCAGTCCCGTGGTCGAAGTCGATCCGGATGTGTACGCAGCCCTCACCGAAGTGCCCGTACGGCGTGCCCTGGAGACCGTGCCGGGCGAGCAGCGCTTCGAGGTCGCGCAGATAGTCGCCGAGGTGCTCCACGGGTACGGCCGAGTCCTCCCAGCCGGGCCACGCCTCGGAGCCGTCCGGGGCGCGGGTGGCGAGGCCCGAGCTGTCCTCGCGGATCCGCCAGAGCGCGGCCTGCTCGGCGGGGTCCGCGACCAGGCGTACATCCATGGCGCCGGTGTCGCGGCCGAGCGCGCGGGCGAGTTCCTCGTCGGCGGCCGGGTCCTGGACGTCGTCCTCGTACCCGAACTCGCAGAGCAGCCAGCCCTTTCCGGCGGGCAGCAGCTTCTCGGGCCGCGCGTCCGGGACGTTCCGGCGCAGCGCCGCGACCTGGTCGCCGCCGAGCCCTTCGCAGGCGATCGGCTGGTGTTCGAGTACGTGCCGGGCCGCGTCGCCCGCGGCGGGCAGG
Organism: Streptomyces boluensis; assembly: GCF_009908195.1. GTDB lineage: Bacteria > Actinomycetota > Actinomycetes > Streptomycetales > Streptomycetaceae > Streptomyces > Streptomyces boluensis. The sequence goes on from NZ_JAAAHS010000607.1 coordinate 1,913, forward strand.
TCGGGGAAGCCGAGGGCGACGAGGGTGCGGCGGGCGGGCAGCGGCACGAGCCGGACCGTCGCGGAGAGCACCACGGCGCAGGTGCCTTCGGTGCCGACGAGGACGGCGGCCGGGTCGAAGCCGCGCTCCGGCAGCAGATGCTCCAGGCTGTACCCGGACACCTGGCGCCGGAAGCGCCCGAACTCGGTGCGCAGCAGCGCCAGATGAGCGTCCCGCAGGTCCCGGAGCCGCGCGTGCACCTCGCCGCGCCGCCCGCCCTCCTCGATGACGTCCCGCAGCTCGTCCTCGGTGAGCCGGCGCAGCGTCATCCGGTGCCCGTCGTACGTGACGACGTCCAGCTCCAGGACGTTGTCGGCGGTGCGGCCCCAGGCGACGGAGTGGGTGCCGCAGGCGTTGTTGCCGATCATGCCGCCGATGGTGCAGCGGGCGTGCGTGGACGGGTCGGGCCCGAACCGCAGCCCGTACGGACGGCACTGCCGCTGCAGCTCGTCGAGGACGACACCGGGCTCGACGCGGGCGGTACGGGCCTCCGGGTCGATGCCGAGTACGCCCTTCAGGTACCGCGAGGTGTCGACGACGACCCCGTCCCCGACGGCCTGCCCGGCGATGGACGTACCCGCGCCGCGCAGGGTGACGGCGACTCCGTACCGCTGGCAGACGTCGAGCGTCGCGACCAGCTCGTCGGTGCTCCCCGGCAGCACCACGGCGGCCGGAACCTGCCGATAGGTGGACGCGTCCTGCGCATACTCGGCCCGCCGCCGCACCCCGACCGCGACCTCACCGACCACGACGACGCCCCGGAGGTCCCGTTCGAGGCGGGCGAGGGTGCGGGGG
>NZ_JAAAHS010000608.1 GCF_009908195.1 Streptomyces boluensis
GGCAGCGTCGGATGTGTATAAGAGACGGGGGGAGGACTTTCGGGAAGGGGCGGGGTGGGGAAGAACTAGGCGGCCTGACGGAACCTCGTCGTCCGGTGGACCGGATCCGTATCGATCCGGGGAATCACGTGCTCCCCGACCAACCGAATCGTCCGCAACGTCTCCTCCTTGGAGATCCCGATCGGCAACCCGAACGACAACTGATCCGCCCCCGCCCGCTCCCACCGCCGACACTGCGCAAGCACCTCATCCGGATCACCGCAGATCAACAGCTCCTCGGCGATGAGGAGTTCGATGATCTCCTCGTTGAACTCGGGCAGCGTCTCGGGCCACACCGGAAAGCCCTCCGGCCGCGGAAACGTGTCGTGGTAGCGGAAGACGAGCGACTGCAGATAGTTCAGCCCACCGCGAGCCGCGATCCGCACCGCCTCCGCGTGCGTGGGCGCGCAGATGGCCGTGGACGTCACCATCACGTTGTCGTTGACGTAGTCACCGATCGGCTCGGCGTCCTTGATGGCGCCCTTGTACTGCTCGAGGACCCACTCCATGTCGGAGACCTTCTGCACGCTGAAGCCGAGCACCCCAAGACCCTTCTTCGCGGCCATCGCGTACGAGGGCGGCGAGCCGGCGGCGTACCACATCGCGGGGTGGGACTTGCCGTACGGCTTCGGGAGGATCTTGCGCGGCGGCAGCGACCAGTGCTTCCCCTGGAACCCCGGGTACTCGTCCTGGAGCCACATCTTGGGGAACTCCGCGATGGTCTCTTCCCAGATCTCCTTGGTGAAGTTCATGTCGGTCACCCCGGGGATGAACCCGAGGATCTCGTGCGAGCCGGCCCCCCGCCCCGACCCGAACTCATGCCGCCCCTCGGAAAGATGGTCGAGCATGGCCACCTTCTCGGCGACCTTCACGGGGTGGTTGACCTGGGCGAGAGGGTTGAAGATGCCGGACCCGAGGTGGATCCGCTCGGTGGCGTGCGCGAGGTAGCCGAGGAAGACGTCGTTGGCGGAGAGGTGCGAGTACTCCTCCAGGAAGTGATGCTCGGACGCCCAGGCGTACTTGAAGCCGGACTTGTCCGCCTGGATGACGTACTCGGTCTCCTCCATCAGCGCCTTGTGCTCCGCGAGCGGATCCGTCCCGGCCCGCTTGCCCACGTACCCCTGTACGAACAGCCCGAATTCCAAGGAGACTCACCACCATTTCTGACGCACCGTCAGTTCCTGCTGAACCCGACTGTTCCACCACCCACAGACACCGTCAATACCTGACGCTCCATCAGGACTTGGTGGGCGGCGGCTCAGAAGATGCTGACCCCCGCCAGCCAGCCGCCGTCGATGACGAAGGGCTGCCCGGTGATGTACGAGGAGTCCTCGCTGGACAGGAAGAGGGCCAGGTCGGCCACCTCCTTGGGCCGGCCGACCCGGCCGAGCGGCACCAGCTTCCGGTACAGCTCGTCGAGCGCCGCCGTGGTCTCCGTCGGGTCCGCGGTCGGGTCGAGCTGCGACGGGTTGGACATCGCGGTGTCGATCGCGCCGGGGCAGACCGCGTTGACCCGGATCTTGTTGTGCGCGAGCTCCATCGCGGCGACCCGGGTGAGCCCGAGGATCGCGTGCTTGGTCGCGGCGTACGTGCCGACCGCGGCCATGCCGGTGAGCGCGGTGTACGAGGCGGTATTCACGATCGTGCCGCCGCCCGCTTCCCCGATGGCGGGCGCGACGGCCCGTATCCCGAGGAAACAGCCCACCTGGTTGACCTGCACGACCTGCATGAACTCGTCGAGGGGTGTGTCCACGAGGGAGTTGAAGCGGAGGATGCCCGCATTGTTGACCAGGCCGTCGACCTTGCCGAAGGCGTCCTTCGCGGCGGCCACCGCGGCCGTCCAGTCGTCCTCGCTGCTCACATCGAGATGGACGTACCGGGCGCGGTCCTCGCCGAGCTCCTTGGCCACGGCCTCGCCCTGCTCGTCCAGCACGTCCGCGAGCACGACCCGCGCGCCCTCCGCCGCGAAGAGTCGCGCCTCCTGCTCGCCCTGGCCGCGCGCGGCCCCGGTGACGATGACGACACGGCCGTCCAGCTTGCCCATGGGTGCTCCTTGATTGTCTCGGGGTGTCCCGGTCGGTGGATCGGGGCGTCTCAGTCCTTTGAGGTGTCTCAGTCGTTCAGGTACGGGGCCACCTCCGCGCCGAACGCGGCCATCTGGTCGGAGAGTTCGGTACGGGAGCGGCTGCGGAAGCGGACCTGGATCTGCTGCACGCCCATCGCCCGGTACGCGCGCAGCGACTCGGCCAGCGCGTCCGCCTTGCCGGAGAGGGTGCGCCGACCCACGTCCCAGTCGGGCTCCCCCACGTACAGCGGCTCCGCGATCGTGCCGACGGTGAGGGGTTCCTCGATACCGGCGGCCTCGCGGAGTTCCTTGATCCGGGCGATCTTCTCGGGCAGTTCGGAGCGCCGGTCGCCCTGCGGCAGCCAGCCGTCGCCGCGGGTCGCGGCCCGGCGTACGGCGGGCACGGAGGAGCCGCCCACCCAGATCGGCACCCGCGACTGCGCGGGCCGCGGCCGCTGCCCGAGTCCGCTGAACTCGTAGCGCTCGCCGCGGTGTTCGGGGTACTCCTCGGGCCCGAGCGCGGCCCGCAGCGCGTCGACGGTCTCGTCGAGCACGCCCCCGCGCCCCTCGAAGTCCGCCCCGAGCGCCTCGAACTCCTCCCGCACATGCCCGGCCCCGACCGCGGGGAGCAGGCTGCCC
>NZ_JAAAHS010000609.1 GCF_009908195.1 Streptomyces boluensis
GTGTTGCACCTGCCCACCCCACGGCGGACTTGGATCAACTCTGGCCGGGCGCGCCGCATGGGACAACGGAATAAAAAATGCCCGCCCCTGATCAATTCCATGACCAAGGGCGGGCAAACAGCCGGTGAACGATCGGCTTTCGGTCGTTTCGCGTCCCGAGCGATCAGCTCGCGTCGGGTGCGGTGTACTCACCGACAAGCTGAGCGCGCGCCAGCGTGTGGAAGCGCAGATTGAAGCCGACGGCCGCCGGCGAGGTGTCCCCGTCGGGCCCCAACTTCTCCTGGTCCACCGCGTACACGGTGAACACATAGCGGTGCGCGCCGTCACCGGGCGGGGGAGCGGCGCCGCCGAACTCCTTGGACCCGTAGTCGTTACGCGCGTGCACCGCACCCTTGGGCAGACCCTCGAACGCACCGCTGCCCGCCCCCACGGGCAGCTCGGTGACCGACGCGGGGAGGTCGAACAGCACCCAGTGCCAGAACCCGCTCCCGGTCGGGGCATCGGGGTCGAAGCACGTCACGGCGAAGCTCTTGGTCCCCGCGGGGAACCCCTCCCACCGCAGCTGCGGCGAGACATTGCCACCGGACAACACCTGCGCGTCCCCGAGGACTTCACCCGGCGCCACGTCATCGCTCAGCACAGTGAACGACGGCACCTGCGGCAGGAAGTCATGGGGCAGCGGCGGCCTCTTGTCAGTCACGTCAAACCTCCGGTCCAGCGATCGAGCCTGCTGCGCAAGAGCCTAGGCCCAGTTGCGCTTGCTCCCGACCTCGGACAGCCACTGGTTCAGGTACGACGCCCAGTCGGTGCTCTGGAAGTCCGCGAGCCCCACCTTGAACGCGCGGTACGAGTCGCTGCCGGACGTGAACAGACCCGGCTTCTTGTCCATCTCCAGGACGACGTCCATCTCCCGGTCGTCGGCCACGAAGCTCAGCTCGACCTGGTTGATGCCGCGGTACTGCTGCGGCGGCAGGAACTCGATCTCCTGGTAGAACGGCAGCTTCTGCCGCGTACCGCGGATGTGACCGCGCTCCATGTCGGCGCTCTTGAAGCGGAAGCCGAGCTGGATGAAGGCGTCGAGGATCGCCTGCTGCGCCGGCAGCGGGTGCACGTTGATCGGGTCGAGGTCACCGGAGTCCACCGCGCGCGCGATCTCCAGCTCGGTGGTGACACCGATGTTCATGCCACGCAGCGACGTCCCGTCGATCATCGTGATCGGCGTCTCCCACGGGATCTCGAGACCGAACGGCACGGAGAACACCTGCTCCGCCTGGAGCTGGAACGAGCCACCGAGCTTCTGCTTGGTGAACTCGATGTCCTGCTTGGTCTCCTGGTCGCCGCCCTCGACCTCCACACGCGCCTGCAGACCGACGGAAAGACCCTCGATCTCCTGATCCACGGAACCGCCCTGGATCCGCACCTCACCCTGCACGACGCCACCGGGCACCACATTGACCTCGGTGAGCACCGTCTCCACCGAAGCACCACCCGCACCCAGGCTCGCCAGCAGCTTCTTGAATCCCATGTTTCTCCCCGAACTCTCGTCCCAGCGGACTGTGAACTCTGATCTCTACGACCACTACAAACGCGTACGAGCAGTGGCCGGTTCCGCACCCTCACCCTGCCAAGGGCGGGCCTTCGCGACCACCCGCGCGCGGAACATGCCTTGCACTACGCTCGTACGCCATGATCGCGGCCCCTGACCGTACGCCCCTGCCCAGGGACTTCTTCGACCGGCCTGTCCTCGAAGTGGCCCCCGACCTCCTCGGCCGCACGCTCGTCCGTGCCACCCCCGACGGCCCGATCCACCTGCGCCTCACAGAGGTGGAGGCCTACGACGGGGAGAGAGACCCGGGTTCACACGCGTACCGGGGCCGCACCGCCCGGAACGACGTGATGTTCGGCCCGCCCGGACACGCGTACGTCTACTTCACCTACGGCATGTGGCACTGCATGAACCTGGTGTGCGGCCCGGACGGCATGGCGAGCGCGGTCCTGCTCCGCGCCGGCGAGATCACCGAGGGCGCCGAACTCACCCGAAGCCGCCGCCAGACAGCCCGTAACGACAAGGAACTCGCCAAGGGCCCGGCCCGCCTGGCCACGGCCCTGGACATCGACCGCTCTCTCGACGGCACGGATGTCTGCGCCGGCTCGATGTCCCCGCTGACGATCCTCACCGGCACCCCGACCCCGCGTGAGCAGGTACGCAACGGTCCGCGCACCGGAGTCTCCGGCGATGGCGGTGTCCACCCCTGGCGCTTCTGGATCGCCAACGACCCGACGGTGAGCCCTTATCGGGCCCATGTCCCTCGTCGTCGCTCGACTTGACGCGCCCCTGGGGGCTCCGTAAGGTAGCCCGAGCCGCTTGACCCGGGTACTGCGTTAGACAGCAGCCGGAAGCGGCCAACCCACTCTCTTTACGACTTCCCTCACCGGGGTCAATTTCGGCATGCCCGAATTTGAATTCGGGGCCCGATTTTGAACGGCCGGGGAAATCCACTAGAGTTTGAGCGTCGGAACGGCCCAACAGCCGCAAAGACAAACCCAGTTGACTGGGAATCAGACCCGAAAGGATCTGATAGAGTCAACACCGCCGGAAGGGTCGAAAGGGCCGGAAAGCGAATCCCGCCGACAGGGAATCGGACACGAAAGAGTCTGATAGAGTCGGAAACGCAAGACCGAAGGGAAGCGCCCGGAGGAAAGCCCGAGAGGGTGAGTACAAAGGAAGCG
>NZ_JAAAHS010000061.1 GCF_009908195.1 Streptomyces boluensis
CCTCGTAGTTGGTGTCGCCGATCTGCACCTCGTCCGCGATCTTCTCGCCGTTCACCTCCACACCCGCGGAGTAGCCGGGCCGGGGCATGACGCGGATCCAGGTCGGCATGAGCTTGACGGTCTTGCCCGATGCCGCGTGGTGGAACTGGAGGCCGCCGGGGTAGTAGATGCGACCCTGGCTGTCGAGGTGGTCACCGGCCGTCGAGCCGATCGGCATGCTGAAGCCGCGGCCGTCGGCGTGCATCTTGAAGGGGGCGATCGCCTCCAGCGTGATGCCCGACGCCTCCATCCACTGCAGGGCCTCCGGGCTGAGGGCGACGTCGGCACTGCCCCACGGCGAGATGTAGGCGCCCGGGAACGGTACGGCAGAGGCGGCCTTGGGGGTGTTCGCCTGCTGGTGGTCGGCCGCTCCGGCCGACGCGAGACCGAGAGGCAGGGCGAGCGCCGCCACCGCGGCGACGACGGTGAGGCGGCTGAGTCCGTACTTACGCAAGGGAAGCCTTCCTTCTTGTGACTGGTGTGAGTCCGCGAGCCCGGGAACCGGGAACTGGGAACTGGTAGCCGCGACTCTGTGAGCCGTGGCTCTGTGGGACAGGCCCCAACTGCCGCTGCCGGGCTGCGGACTGAGGGATGGGACGGGCGCCGCGGGAGCCGTGTGAGCCCCTCACCGCCCGTCCCTTCATGCATAGACGTACGAGACTTGCGATGCCTATGTCGGTCACGTCAAGTAACCGAAATGGCGTAGGCATATGCCTCGGACAGCTCTAAATGATCATGAGAGTGGCCGCCACCGCGACCGTCACCGGCCACCACAAGTGCCCGCCGAAGCGCGGAAATACCTCATCTGCCTTGTGAAATAGCCCAGTTAGCAGGACCGGAAAATTCGCCCGCACGGCCGGGCGCGTCATAGTCGCTTTGTGATCTTGCTTGATCCAGGGTGGAGAGCCCGTCACCTAGCGTCATGGAGATCTTCATGCTCGGAACTGTCAGAAAGTCCCCTCAACGCATCGCTATTCTCGCCGTCGGTGGTGCCCTGACCGCCGCCGCCCTCTCCGGCCCGCTGACCGGCAGCAGCACCGCCGGCGGCCATGTCGACGCCCCCTCGTCCGTGAAGGACACCGCGGCCGACCTCACCGACGTGTACGCCTTCACCAGCCCCGACAACACCGACACCGTCACCCTCGTCGCGAACGTGCGGCCCTTCCAGGTGCCGGCGACCGCGGCCAACGCGGTGGTCGACTTCCCGTTCGCCGACGGCGCCCGGTACGAGATCCACACGGACGCCGACGGCGACGGTACGGCGGACACGACGTACCGCTGGACCTTCCGCACGAAGGACGACCGGCCCGCGTTCCCGCCGCTGCCGAAGGTCGGCCCCCTGCCGGTCACTTCGCTCAGCAGCAGTTCCCTGCGAGTGCGCCAGACGTACACCCTGGAACGCGTGCGGGCGGGCAAGGCCGAGAAGCTGGTCGACGGGACCGCGGCCCCCACGCACGCCGGTCGGGTCCTCATGCCCGACTACGGGAAGCTGCGCGACCAGGCCGTCGAGAAGCTCCCCGGCGGCGGCCAGACCCTCGCCTCCCAGGCGGCCGACGCGTTCAAGGCCAACACCCAGGCCTTCGGCCTGTACACCCTCGGCACGGCGGGCCCCGTACCGAAGTGGATGCCCGACGCGAACCCGCTGTCGCAGATGAACGTCAACAGCCTTGTCCTGCAGGTCCCCAAGAGCGAGGTGGCCCTGAAAGGCGACCCGAAGCGCAACCCGGTCGTCGGGGTCTGGTCGACCGTCTCCCGGCCGGGCGCCGATCTGAGCCGCGGCCTCGCCGGGCAGGCGCCGTCGTACCGCCAGGTCTCCCGACAGGGCACCCCGCACGTCGCGTTCGGCCTGTACGGCTCCACCATCGGCATGCAGCGGGACGACGGGCCCGAGGACCGCTTCCAGCACCGCACGCCGCGGGAGGACCAGGACGCGAAGGACTTCCTCGCCACCAGCCTCGACCCCGTACCGACCCGGCGGATCGCGGCGGCGCAGAACTTCCCGGCGCCCGCGACGCCGCGCAACGACATCCAGGCGCTGTTCCTGAAGGGCATCGGCGCGAGCAACGGCGCCAAGTTCGGCTACGACCTCAACACCCACACCATGAACGCGGACGCCGACGCCGGACGCATCGCCCTCGCCGAGGAGTTGCGCCTGAACCTCACCACGCCCGTCACCGGGACGCCGCACCCCGACGGTCTGATCGCCGGGGACAAGCAGGGCTTCCCCAACGGGCGGCGTATCAACGACAACATCGACGGCCCGCTGATCCGGATGCTCATGGGTGAGCCCGGCGGCCGCTCGGCCGAAGGCCTGCTGCCCAAGCCGATCATCGACCAGCAGCCGGCCGACGCCAAGTCCACGTTCCCGTACCTCAACGTCCCCAACGCTCTCCTGTGAGGCGGGTCGGCGCCGTCGTGGGCGCAACTCTGGTTGTCGCCGGGTGTGTTGCGGGCCTGTTGTCCCTGGGGCCCGACGTCCGCAGCGACGGCGCCGCCCCGCGCCCCGGCGCCCCGGCTGCGGCCGGGGCGCCGGGGGCGGCCGAGTCCGAGGTGACAGCCGCGCGCAAGCACGCCCGCCAGTACCCCGGGGAGCCGGTGGTCTGGGCCCGCCTGGCCGACGCGGAGATCGAGACGGCCCGTACCACCCTGGACGCCGGCCGCCTCGACGCGGCCGACCGGGCGCTGCGCCGCTCCCTCGAACTCGACGAGGGCAACTACGCGGCCGTGACCGGCCGGGGCAAACTCGCCAACGCCCGCCACGAGTTCGAGCAGGGCCGTACATACGGGCTGCGCAGCACACGGCTTGCTCCGGACCGCCCGGACGGGTACGCCGTACTGGCCGACGCCGAGATCCAGCTCGGCAACTACCCGGCCGCCCGGAAGGCGGTCCAGCGGATGCTCGACATCGACCCGGGCTCCGCGGCGTACACCAGGGCCGCGTACGACCTGGAGACGCACGGCAGGACCGAGGACGCGGCGATCGCGCTGCGGCGCGCGGCCCAGAGCGCGGGCACCCCGCAGGAGACCGCGTTCGCCGAGGACAGGCTGGGCGAACTGGCCTGGTCCTCCGGGCAACTGGCAGGCGCACAGCGGCACTTCAGCCGTGCGCTCGCCGCCGTTCCCGACCATCCGTACGCCCTGGCGGGTCTGGCCCGGTGGCACGGCGCGCACGGCCGGACCAAGGCGGCGTTGGACCACTACGACCGGCTGATCCAGCGGACTCCGGTTCCTCAATTCCTCCTGGAGGCCGTCGAGTTGGGCGAGTCCGACCGGCACGCCGGAGCGGCCACCAAGGCCGAGGTCCGCGGCTGGCGCGCCGCTCTGGACGCGCAGGTACGGATGTTGCGCGCGGCGGGCGGCCCGGTCGACCCGCACCTCGCGCTGTACGCGGCGGATCACGGGGACCCGGAGGTCGCGGTGCGGCTGATGCGCGAGGAGTGGAAGCACACCCGCGGCGTCATCGCCGCGGACGCGTACGCCTGGGCCCTGCACCGTGCCGGGCGGGACGCCGAAGCCGTCGGGTACGCCCGCAAGGCGGCCGCGACCGGCATGCGCAGCGCGCTGTTCCGGTACCACCGCGGGGCGATCGAGAAGGCCCTCGGCCTGCCCGAGGCCGACCGGCACCTCCGCGAAGCCCTCGCCCTGAACCGGCACTTCTCCCCCGTCCACGCGCCCCGGGCGACCCGCATGCTCGCCAAGGGCTCCGAAAGCAGCTGATTCCACGTGCAGAGAAACCCAGGTGACGGTCGGCTCCGGTCGGCCGTCTCGGCGGCTCTGGCCGCCCTTCTGTCCGTCCTGGCCGTCGCGTTCGCCGCTCCGGCCGCGCACGCCCACCCCTTGGGCAACTTCAGCCTCAACCACTACGATGGGCTGCGGCTGTTGCCCGACCGGGTCGAGGACACGGCCGTCGTGGACAGTGCGGAGATCCCCACCGCACAGGACCACGGGACGACTGACACCGACCGCGACGGACGGATCTCGGCGGCGGAGACAGCGTCCCGAGCCGCCGACCGCTGCGCCCGCCTCGCCCGGCACACCCGGATCTCGGCCGACGGCCGGACGCTCGCCCTGCGGGTCGAGCGCAGCGCCCTCAAGTACCGCAAGGGCACCGCCGGTCTGCCCATCACCCGGCTCACCTGTGTACTGCGCGCCGACGCGGACCTGGCCCGGCCGACCGCGCTCTCCTTCCGCTCAGCCGCCGACCCGGCGCGTACCGGCTGGAAGGAGATCACCGCATCCGGGAACGGGGTGCGGCTCGTCGACTCCTCGGTCCCCGCGGCCAGCGTGAGCGGCGGCCTGCGCCGCTATCCCGCCACGGCCGGGGAGCAGCCGCTCGACACGGTGCGCGCCGCCGTCCGCACCGAACCCGCGCCCGGTTCGGGGGCGGGCGCGGCGATGGGTCCTGGCGCGGCGGACGGCACGGACCGTCCGGCGGCCGCCCCGGCACTCCCCCAAGGCACGGTGCTCTTCCCCGGCCTCGAGGACAAGCTCACCGACCTGACCGCGGGCCGCGACCTCACCCTGCCCGTGGGCCTGTCGGCGGTCCTGCTCACGGTGCTGCTCGGCGCCGGCCACGCGGCGCTTCCGGGCCACGCGAAGCTCGCCGTCGCCGCGTGCCTGGCGCGACGCGAGGGTGGGGTACGGGCCGCGCTCGCGGTCGGCGCGACGGTAACTGCCACCCATACGGCGGGAGTTCTGATCGTGGGCCTCGTCCTGACCACGTCCGGCGGGCTCGTGGGCGAGCACCTGCTCGGCTGGCTCGGCGCGGTCAGCGGCGCGGTGATCGCGGCCATCGGCACGCTGCTCGCGCTCACGGCGGTACGGGCGCTGCGCGGCGGGGGCGGGGGCAGGGGATCACTGTGGAGCCACGGCCACCATCATGGGCACGGCCACGGCCACGGCCACGGCCACCATCACGGTCACGGGCACCATCACCACGACCATGGCGACGAGCACCAGCACGACCACGAGCACAGCCACGGCGCCGAGCCCGCCGCCCGGCGCCGTTCCTTCGGGTTGCCGTCGCTCCTGGGTGTCGGCCTCGCGGGCGGCCTGGTGCCGAGCCCTTCGGCGCTCGTCGTCCTGCTCGGCGCCGTCGCGCTCAGCAGGACGACGTTCGGCGTACTGCTCGTACTCGGCTACGGCCTGGGCATGGCCGCCACGCTCACCTCGGCCGGAGTACTGCTCGCCGGCGGCGGCAGTCGGCTCGCCACTGTGGGCGAGCGCCATCTGCCGCGGCTGCGCCGATTCACCCCGTACGGGAGCCTGTTGACGGCTCTGGTGGTGCTGACGGTCGGCCTCGGTCTCACGGTGCGCAGCCTGCTGCCGATGTGACGGGGCGTCGGGTGACGGTGACGGGTGCGGGGGCACCTGACACCCGTCCCCCGACGCCCAACTCTCAAGCCGGCAGGCCCTGTTCGTCGCAGGGGACCTTGCCCGCACCGTAAGTGGCCACGAAGTCCTTGGCGATGTCGTCGAGCGTCACGCTCATGGAGACGGAGTCCACGTTGATCACGCCCCGGTAGGGCCGGTCGACATCGTGGATGACGAGCAGGGACGCGGTGAGCAGCGCGGTGAAGACCGCGAGGGTGGCGATCTCCGCACCGGCTCGTCGGGTCGGCAGGATGAAGGCGACCGCGATCACGGTGAGCGCCAGGGTGACCAGCATGAACCAGTACATGACGTCCGGGATCGCCGGAGTGGACTGGGAGAGCCGGTCCCGCCGCGCCTTGGAGCGGTCGTCGTCCGCCGCCAGGAGCATCGGGAACTCCGTGGTGTTCCTCAGTGGCTTCAACGAGGCGCCGAACTGGTTGGCCCACTCGTCCGGCACCGGCGAGTGGTGACCGTCCTTCATCGTCGGCCACTCCTGGTGGATCACCGAGCGCGCGTAACAGACCGCCACCGCCTGCGGGCGCTCCCGCACGCCCTCCGGCACGAACTCGGCCACCTCGAACATCTGCTCAACCGCCGCGGCCTCGTTGCGGGCCGCTTCCTCGGCCGCGCCGAAGGAGTCCGCGGCCATCACGAGCACAAAGGCCAGGACCAGGACGGCGAGTGTCTGCAGCGGCCCCGTCAGGTCCTTCACGGTCAGTGGTTCGGCCTCGTCGCCCAGCATCCGGCGGCTCAACAGCCGGTTGGCCAGCAGGCCTACGGCGAACGAGGCCGCGATGACGACAATCGTGACGGTCATGCTTCTCCCGGGTAGGGGTGGCGCGACCTGCTGTTCCGCCCGAGGATTCTTCCGTCCGGCGGTTGCGCCTTGATGATCAACAGGCACAATCGATGTTACGTACGGTGACCGTTCAACACTCTTCGTATTCGCGGGTGTTGCCTGACGGCACCGGGAAAGGGCGCGGCCATCACGACGCGAGGGTCGCGGGCTGCGGGTCGGCAGATGATCCCGTCGTGCGCGTCGTTCTGCCTGCGCCCCTCAGCCATGTGAACGACAAGAGGGCGGCACCGGCCATGACGACGGCCGCGCCTACGGCTGCGAAGCTCATCCCGCGCGTGAACGCGTCACGCGCGGCCGCCAGTACGGCATCTGCGGTCCCGTCCGGCAGCCGGCCCGCGGCGGCCGTCGCACCGCCCAGCGTTTCGCGGACGGCTTCGGCCTGCGGTACTCCCGAGGGCAGTGCTCCGGTCATGTCGCGGGTGTACACCGCTGCCCCGATGGACCCGAGGATCGCCATGCCCAGCGCTCCGCCGAGCTCCTGGCCCGACTCCAGCACGGCCGCGGCTGATCCCGCGCGCTCCGGCGGGGCCGCGCCGAGGGCGAGTTCGTTGGCGAGGGTCATGGCGGCGACCAGGCCGCCCGCGTACAGGGAGGCGCCGGCGAGGGTGAACCAGAGTGCCGATTCAGTGCGCACCTGGGTCAGCCAGAGGAACCCGCAGGCGGAGAGGAGGAAGCCGCCGCCCATGACGTACGCACGGTCCATGCGCTGTGCGAGCGCAGCTCCGGCCGGGGCCATGATGGCCACTCCGGCGGCCGGTACCAGGCTCCACAGCGCGGCGCTGAACGGGCTCAGGCCGAGGACGGACTGCAGATACTGGGTGAGGAAGACGGCCATCCCGACCGTGGCGAACATCGCGAGGAGGTTGGCGAACACCGGGCCGCCGAAGGTGCGCCGGCCGAGCAGGCCGACGTCGATCATCGGATGCGCGAGGTGCTTCTGGCGGCGTACGAAGACGAGGCCGAGCACGAGCCCCACGCTGATGGCGAGGGCGGGCAGGGGCTCGTACCCGTGCCGGGCCCACTGCTTGATGCCGTAGATGACCAGGAGCACAGCGCCGAGGGACAGCACCGCGCTCAGCAGGTCGAAGCGCTCGCGCTTCGCTGACTTGAACTCCGGCACCAGGAACGGCACCAGCACGAGCAGCAGCACCATCGCGGGCAGGTTGATCAGGAAGACCGCGCCCCACCAGAAGTGCTCCAGCAGCAGACCGCTGACCACGGGCCCCAGTGAAATGCCCGTCGTCATGACGGCGGTCCACAGGGTCACCGCCTTGCCGCGCTGTTTCTCATCGTGGAAGAGGTTGCGGATCAGGGCGAGGGTCGAGGGCATCAAAGCGGCGCCGCCGAGACCCAGCAACGCGCGCATGGCGATGAGCAGTTCAGCGGTGTGCGCGTACGCGGCGGCGACCGAGGCCGCTCCGAAGACCACCGCTCCCGCGAGTACCAGCGTGCGCCGGCCGATCCGGTCGCCGAGCGCACCCATCGTGATGAGCAGCCCGGCGAGGACGAAGCCGTACATGTCGAGGATCCACAGCTGCTGCGTCGCGCCGGGTTCCAGGTCCTGGCTGACGTAGGGAATCGCGAAGTACAGGACCGAGACGTCCATCGAGACGAGGAGCAGGGGCAGCATCAGGACGCCGAGGGCGGTCCATTCCTTGCGCCCCGCGCGGGGGTTGGGTGTGTTCTCCATGAGCGGCAGGGAACCGGGAGCGTGGCGTACGCCGCAAACAGATACCTAGTGCACTCCGCCAATTCTCGGTTTTGAGCAGCCTGAATGCCCTACGAGTGCACTAGTACAGTGCGGTCATGGCTATCGAACCGCCCTATCTCCGCATCGCTGGCGCCATCCGTCGGCGTATCGACTCGGGCGAGCTTGAGCCCGGTGCCCGCGTCCCTTCCACCCGGAGCATCACCCAGGAGTGGGGCGTCGCCATGGCGACCGCGACGAAGGTGCTCGCCACCCTGAAGCAGGAGGGTCTGGTGCGGGCCGTGCCCGGCGTCGGCACCGTGGTCGCCGAGTCAGGACGAGAACGGCCCTTGACTCCCCACCACGGACTCACCCGGGATCGCGTCATCCGCGCCGCGATCGCTCTCGTCGACGCCGAAGGGCTCGCCGCGCTCTCCATGCGCCGAGTCGCGACCGAGTTCGGCGTCTCCACGATGGCGCTCTACCGCCACGTCCCGAGCAAGGGCGAGCTCGTACGGCTCATGTCGGAGACGGCGTTCAACGGAGAACCACCGGGGTCGCGACCGCCCGGCTGGCGCGCGCGACTGGAACGGGAGGCACGCTGGCTGTGGGGCCTGTACCAGCGCCATCCCTGGCTGGCACGAGCCATGGCCGGCCTCACCCGGCCAATGGCCTCGCCCCACGCGATGCGCTATACCGAGCGGGTCCTCAGTGCCCTGAACGGCCTGGGGCTGACACCGACCCAGATGATCCACGTCCACCTCGCGCTTCTCGGGTACGCGCAGGGCATCGCGGCGGCCGTCGAGCTGGAGTCGCAAGCGCGGCAGGACACCGGCATGACACCCGAGGAGTGGATGGCCTCCAACGAACCGCGGATGGAGACGATCCAGACCGCTGGGTCCTATCCGGTCCTGTCCACGCTTTTCGACCAAGGGGAGTTCGACCTCGAACTCGACACTCTCTTCGAGTTCGGGCTCGCGCGGCTGCTGGACGGAGTCGAGTCACTCATCGGGCGAACCGGAGGCTAGAACTACTGAGCTCGCACCTGGAGTTCGTCACGTCCGGGCCGCGGCCGGTACGGCCCCGGGGATGCGCGGCCCGGGTACGACGGCCGACGGAACGCGCGAACTCGCCCATGGCACCGATGCGTTGGCGGTCGGCGGTGTGCCCGCGCGGGCTGTGGAACGCTGTGCGGTGTGAACGAGACGACTCCGTACGACGAAGACCGCGGCCGGTTCTCCCGGTCCGGTCTGGCGCGCCTTGTGCTCAGCGACCGTTCCGTCGCCCTCGCCAGGACGGCCGACAACCTGGCGGTCACGCGGTACGACGCGTACACGGGACCGGGCGGCCGCGTCAGCGAGGCCAAGTCCCTGGCCGGGCTCGCCGGTCAACTCCTGGCCGCCGCCGTGGTGTACGAGCGTGAGCGCGGCAGTTCGTGGGAGGAGATCGCCGCGTATCTGGGCGTGGACGCGGCGGCGGCCGAGGCCCGCTTCGCGCCCGAGACCGAGCGCTGGGACAGGGCGTTCGAAGTGCCGTACGTCCTCGACGAGACCGGCCGCAAACGCGTCCCGCAGTTGCCGGAGGCGGCGTACGACCCGGAGAACGCGTGCCGCCGGCTCGACCTGTCGGCGCACCTGCGGCTGAGGGGCGACGACAAGCACGCGGTGAGCGCGGGTGTACGCGCGCACGCCCCGCTGGACGAGGCGTCGGACCCGGCGCTGCACGACATGGAGGGGACGATCCAACGGGCGCACCTGGAGGCGTTCGTGCAGCTGCTGACCATGTACGTGCACGGTGACCTGGACGGGGCGGACGCGGACGTGGTCGCGCGGGGTCTGGCGGGAACGGACGGCACGGACCACCCGGGCGGCTGGTTCACGCACTCCCTGAGCGGCACCACGCAGGCCATCGAGCTCCGGGTGGCGCACTCCCCCGGCGGCGACGGCGAGGTGGTCTCCGTCGTCGTGGCCGGTGCCCAGTTCCCGGATCTGCGGCTGCGCGTCGACACCCTCCTTTCGGCATTCGCCCCCGAGGCCTGGCACTGATCCGCTCGCGTTGCCGGGTCCCGCGTACGGGCGCACCCTGAGGCCTTCAGCGTCCCGGAGGTGATGGCGGTGACCGGACACCGTACGGCGGCCACGCAGGCGTGCGCGGCGTTACTCGCCCCCCTGCTCGTCCTGCTCGTGTCGTGCTCCGCCGCGGCGCCCCGTACACCCGTACGGATCAGGCCGCCGGGCCGGGACTTCCGGCATCCCGGTGTCCTGGTGGACCGGGCCCAGCTCGACCTGGCGAAGCAGCGGGTCGCGGCCGGTGACGAGCCGTGGACCGGCGCGTACAGGGCGATGGCGCGCAGCAGGTACGCCGACGACGGCTATCAGGCGCGGCCGGAGCGCGTCGTGGAGTGCCCGCCCGACACCCGGCCGGGACACGGCTGTGTCGAGGAGCGTGAGGACGCCGTTGCCGCGTACACGCAGGCGCTCCTGTGGTACGTGACCGGGGACGTGGCGCACGCGGTCAAGGCGACCGAGATCATGGACAGCTGGTCGGCGGAGATCACCGACCACACCGAGGGCAACGCCGGGCTCCAGACGGCCTGGGCGGGCTCGACGTGGGCGCGTACCGGGGAGATCGTCCGGGCCACGTACGAGGGCTGGCCGAAGGCGCGGGCCGAGCGTTTCGCCCGCATGCTGCGCCAGGTGTATCTGCCCGAAGTCGCGGGCGGGAAGGCCGAGTTCAACGGGAACTGGGACCTGACGATGGCGGACGCGGCGCTCGGGATCGCCGTGTTCCTCGACGACCACGAGGCGTTCGACGAGGCGGTGCAGCGGTTCCGGAAGCGGGTGCCCGCGTACTTCTATCTGCACAGCGACGGGCCGCTGCCGAAGCCGCCGCCGGACACGGACATCGGCTCCCGGGCGGAGCTCGTCGGCTACTGGTTCGGGCAGTCCCGCTTCCCCGACGGGATCGCTCAGGAGACCTGCCGCAACTTCAAGCACATCGGGTACGCGCTCGCCGCGACCGCGCACATCGCGGAGACGGCCTGGCACCAGGGCGTCGACCTGTACGGCGAGATCCGCGACCGGCTCGACGTGCCGGTCCCGCAGGCGCACCGGCTCGTCCACCGGATGCGCCCGGCGGGCACGGACGACCTGTTCGTGGCCTGGGAGACGCTGACGCACGCGGACAGTACGGGCTGACGGTCGGCGACCGGGTTCAGGTTCGCCCCCGGACCCGCCCCCGGATCGGCCCCGGAGAGAGTTCGATCACAGCCCTGAGCAGGGGTTATGCCGTACGGTGCCGCGGTGACCACAGCAGCTGACACCCGCACCGCACCCGCCCCGACCGCCCTCGGCGCACCGCGCCACGACGACCGGGCGCGGCCGTCGTCGGTCACTCCGATCTACGACGCGCTGGTACGGGAGTGGTACGACGGCCGCCGGGACGCGCCGGGTGGTACGGGCACGGATGCGCCTTCCGCGGGCGCCGCCTCCTAGGGGCGTCTCCCCTCGCTCGGGGTCAACGGGCCGCCGTACGGCCTGAGTTGAACGTGCGGCCGGGGTGCACGCGCCAGGGTGAGTGACCGTCACACCCCGCCTCGCCGATTGCGCCGATCGGCTGGAAATCGCCGGTGGTAGGGACCGCTTCGGCTCAACGTGATGTTCCGTCAGGCACGTACGCCTGGGCAGACTCGGCCGGCACCCGCGATCAAGCTCGCGCAGGTGTGCTCGGCCCGTGTTCGATCCCCGGCGCGCTCGGCCCTCGCGGTGCGCGCATTCCACAGGAGGACCCTTGGACTTCGCGGACGCACCCCAGGCCCCGAGAACCCCGGCGGACGTCTCCCGGCGCCGGTTCCTGCAAGGCACCGCCGCGGCCGCCGCGCTCGCCGGGACCGTCACGCTGCCCAGGCCCGCCGCGGCGGCCACGGCCTCGCGCGAGGTGGGCTACGTGTTCACCGCCGCCACCAACGGCGCCGCGACCGTCGCGCCGTCCGGTGCCGTGGTCGCCGAAGTGCAGGGCGTGCTCTGGTCGGTGCCGCGCGCGGGCGGCACCGCGAAACCGTTGACGCCGGTCGAACTGGAGCCCACCAGGCCGGTGTTCGCGCCCGACGGGAGCCTGCTCGCGGTGTGCGCGTACCAGGGCGGCGGGTTCCACCTCTGGACGATGCGGCCGGACGGCTCGGAGCTCACACAGCGCACCGAGGGCCCGTGGGACGACCGCGGCCCGGCCTGGTCACCGGACGGCGAGCGGCTCGCGTTCGCCTCCGAGCGCGGCGGCGACCCGGTGGCGGGCAGCCCGTACCGGATCTGGATCCTCGAACTCGCCTCCGGGAAGCTGACCCGGCTGACCGGGGTGCCGGGCCAGAACGGGCCGCACCAGGACGGCCGTTGGGAGGACTTCGACCCGACCTGGTCGCCGGACGGCGAGCGCGTGCTGTTCGTGCGGGCCCGGGTGCTCCCGGACGCGGCGGGCCTGGACGCGCGCACCGTCGCGTCGGTACGCGCCGACGGCACCGGCCCCGTCACCTCCGCGTACACGGAGGAGCTGCCCGGCACCCAACTCCTCGCGCCCGCGCTCTCCCCGGCCGGGACGCTCGCGCTACTGCGCACCACCGCGGCGCCGAACGGTTCGTGCACGCTCGTCGTGGACGGCGCGCCCGTCGCGGTGCGCGGCGATGTGCACGCGGTGCCGCCGCGCTGGACTTCCCGCGACACGCTGCTTGTCACCGTCGACGGCCACTTCCGGCTCGTCCGGCCGACGGCGCCGGACGCGTACGAGGAGATCCCGTTCCGCGGCGAGCGACGCGTCGACCGGCCCCACTACCGCGTGAAGCGGTACGACGTGGAGCCGGGCGGCACCCGTCCGGTGCGGGCGCTGCATCTGCCCGCGCTCTCGCCCGACGGCCGCCAGGTGGCTTTCGCGGCGCTCAACTCCCTGTGGCTGGCGGACACTTCGGGCGGCAGGGCGCCCCGCCGCATCGTGCGGTCCCCGGTCACCCGCTACCCGCTGGCACCCGCCTGGTCCCCGGACGGCCGCGCGTTGCTGTACTCCGACGACCGGGACGGGCTGCACGCGGTGCGCCGCCGCGACCTGCGCACCGGCGAGGAGGAGGTGCTCGTGCGGGGCGGCCGGGTGCACCCCGCGCTCTCCCCCGACGGGCGGCGGCTCGCGACGCTCGACATGGCGTACAACCTGATGGTCCTCGACCTGGACTCCGGCGAAGAACGGAAGGTGGCGGCGCCGCTCGGGGCGGGCGGCGCGCCGGGGCGGCCCAGCTGGTCGCCGGACGGCCGGTACGTGGCGCTCTGCGATCTGGCCCGGCTCAACCAGCGCTTCCGGGAGGGCTACAACGCGGTCCGGATCGTCGACGTGCGGAACGGCTCCTCGCGGCTGCACACGATCGCCCCGCACCAGTCGCTGTCCGACCGGTACGGCAGCGGCCCGGTGTGGTCGCCGGACGGGCGGCACTTCGCGGTGGTCGCCGAGTCGGCGCTGTGGCTTCTTCCGGTGACGGCCGACGGCACGCCGGACGGCACGCCCCGGATGGTCAGCGACGAGCCGGCCGACCACCCGTCGTGGTCGGCGGACGGCCGCCGGATCCTGTACCAGTCGGCGGGCCGGCTGCGCCTCGTGGACCTCGCCGACGGTGAACCCCGCACGGTCCGCGTCCCGTTCGACCACCGGCGCCCCACGCCCGCGGACACGGTCGTGCACGCAGGGCGTCTGTGGGACGGCAGCGGCGACGACAGCACGGTGCGCGAGGACGTCGACCTGGTGGTGCGCGGCGGGCGCGTCACGGCGGTCGAGCCACACCGTTCCGGACGGCCCGCGCTGCGCCGCGTCGACGCCTCCGGGCGGACGGTGCTGCCGGGCCTGTGGGACGCGCACACCCACCCGTGGCAGGCCACGTACGGCGGTCGGCAGACGGCGCTGCAACTCGCGTACGGGATCACCACGGCGGCGTCCTTCGGCGGCTTCGCGTACGAGCAGGCGCGGCTGCGGGAGGCGATCGCGGCGGGTGAGCTGGCCGGGCCACGGCTGCTCACCACCGGGGAGCTGCTCGACGGCGCCCGGCCCTCGTACGGAATGGCGCGGGCGCACAACTCCCGTGCGGGGCTCGCGCGTTCGCTGCGCCGGGGGGCGGCACTCGACTGGGACTTCGTCAAGACGTATGTACGGGCGCCGGGTTGGGTGATGGCGGAGGCGGCGCGGTTCGCGCACGAGGAGCTCGGGGTGCGCGCGGGCAGCCATCTCCTTTCGCCGGGGATGCAGCTCGGCCAGGATCTGACGACCCATCTGCAGGCCACCCAGCGCCAGGAGTCCGGCCGTTCGCTCACGGCGGGCGGGCGGTCCGCGCAGGACGTCACGGAGATCTACACGCACGGCGGTTTCCATCTGGTGGCGACCCCCTTCACGGCCGGGCCGCTCGTCGGCGCAGATCCGGCGCTCGCGCGCGACGAGCGGGTGACCCGTCTGATGCCGCCGTGGGACGTGGCGACGGTCACCGCGGCGGCCGCGAAGCCGCCGAGCGAGGCCCAACTCGCCACGGTTCGCGGGGAGGTGGAGGTCTACCACCGCATCCTGTCCGGCGGCGGCCTGGTCGCGCTCGGCACCGACCAGCCCCTGGTCGCGGTCGGCCTGCACCTCCACCTCGCCCTGCGCGCCCTGCACCGCTTCGGGCTCTCCCCCGCCGAGGCGCTGCGTACGGCGACGGTGCTGCCCGCGCGGGTCTTCGGCGCGGAACGGGACCTGGGCACGCTCGAAGTGGGGCGGTGCGCGGACCTGGTGGTGGTGGACGGCGACCCGTTCACCGACTTCGACTCGCTGGTGCGGACCGAGTCGGTACTGCGGGGCGGAGTGCCGTACACACAACGGGAGTTGGTCGACTCCTTCCCCGCCCCCGGCACGAGCGCACGGGCCGGGACGGCCGGGCACTGGCGCGAAGTCGGGCACCGGTTGCGGCACGGGAGCTGCTGCGACATCGACCACTGAGCGCGGACGCCGGTCCGGGGGTCCGGTCGCGGCCGGTTCGTGGGTCTCAGTGCGAGCGCAGCCACCACACCAGGAGGCCCATGGCCGCCGAACCCGCAGTCATGGCGGCGCCTCTGACCGCGCCGAACAGGGCGGCGCGGGTCAGGCGGCGCCCCATGTGGTGCTGACGCGGTCCGCCGGTCCTGTGCTCGCGCGGGGTGTTCATGGTGCCGCCTTCCTGTTCCTGTGCGACCGGCGCGGCGCCGGCCGACACACCTCAGTGAAGGGGCGTACGGGATCAAGTCCCAGCCATCTCGGAGCAGTTCGGATTCCGACTGCGTAACCTGCACGTCAGGAGAGGAGTCGGAATTCCGAGTCGGAAACCGGCGGGGCGAGGGAGGGTCGATGTCATCGGGGCCGGAACGCGGTCAGGTCCGCAGCTCGCCGGTGCTCGACGAGCTGGACCGCCTGCGCCGGCACGCCGAGGACCGGCTCGCGGAGCATGGCCTGCGCCTGGTGCAGAGCAGGCTCGCCCAGGAGTCCGGCGTCTCGGTGAAGACGATCAGCGACTGGTTCAACCGCAAGCACACGCCCCGTAACTTCGATGGGCTTCTGGAGGTGGCCGGGGTGCTCGCCCGCTGGGCGGGCGTACAAGCGCCGAAGCCGCGTCACTGGTCGGCGCTGATGGCGGCGGAGCAGGGCGCCGAGGCCAAGGCGGGCGCCGCCGTACTGCCGCATGCCGGTCAACTCCCCGGTCCGGTACGGGAGTCCGGGCCCGGCGCTGACGCGGAACCCGTCGGGCCCGGCGGGTCCGTGGCGGGACGGCCCGTCCACGAGTTCGTCGATCCGTACTCCCTCGAGGTGCACCGGGCGATCGAGGTGGACCCCGTGGCGGGCTCGGACCGGCTGCCGCTGCTTCCGGCGTACGTGGAACGTACGCACGACGCCCGGCTGCGGGAGGGGATCCGGAGCGCGGCGGACGGCATCAGCTCCTTCCTCGTCCTGGTCGGGGAGTCCTCCTCGGGCAAGACCCGGGCATGCTGGGAGGCGATCCAGGCGCTGCCGCCCGGCTGGCGGCTGTGGCATCCGCTCGCACCGGACCGCCCGGAGTCGCTGCTGCGCGGCCTGAGCGAGGTCGCGCCGCGCACCGTCGTGTGGCTGAACGAGACACAGCACTATCTGCTGACCCCCGCCGACGCCGTCGGGGAACGCGTCGCCGCGGGCCTGCGCGGGCTGCTCGCCGACCCGAACCGCGCCCCCGTCCTGGTCCTCGGCACCATGTGGCCTGAGTACTGGGCGAGCCTCACCGACTCGCCCACGTCCGGGGTGCCCGACCGGCACCCGCAGGCCCGCGCCCTGTTGAGCGGCACCGTCGTCCCGGTGCCCGGCACGTTCACCGGTCCGACGCTGCGTGCGCTGCGCGACCTCGCCGACGCCGACCCGAGGCTCGCGCGTGCCGTGGCAGAGGCCGACCAGGGGCAGATCACGCAGTACCTGGCCGGCGCCCCGTCCCTGCGGGACCGCTACCGGGTGGCGCCGCCGCCCGCCCGTGCCCTGATCGACACGGCGATGGACGCGCGCCGCCTCGGGCACGACCGGGCCCTGCCGCACGCCCTGTTGGAGACGGCCGCCCCCGGGTACCTCACCGACGGCCAGTGGGACACCCTCGGCGAGGACTGGCTCGAACAGGCCCTCGCGTACACGGCGTCCCCGTGCCATGGCGCGCGCGGCCCGCTCACCCGGATCCGGCCGCGCCCCGGCGACCCGTACCCGGCACAGCCGCACTACGTCCTGGCCGACTACCTGGAGCAGGAGGGCCGCACCAGCCGTCGCGCGGTCGGGCCGCCCGCGCAGCTGTGGCACGCGCTGGTCGAGCACGCCTCCGGCGGGCATGTCGACATCGCCCGCTCGGCACAGTTGCGCGGCTTCAAGCGCCTGGCGGTACGCGCGTTCGCGGTGGCGGGGGCACGCGGGGACGCGCTTGCGCTGCTGCAGGCGGCGAAGGTGCTGCGGGACTCCGGGCGGAACGACGAGGCGATCGGCTGGTACCAGCGGGCGGCGGAGGCCGGGGACGCGTTCGCGCTGCGGCAGACCACGGCGCTGCTGCGGGAGGCAGGCCGTACGGACGAGGCGATCGGCTGGTACCAGCAGGCCGCCGAGACGGGGGACGCGGAGGCGCTGCAGCAGACCCTCGATCTGCTGCGCGAGGCCGGTCGCGGCGCCGACGCGGCGGCGTGGCTGCACCGCCGCGCCGGGGCCGGGGACATCGCGGCGATGCGCCGGATCGCGTACGAGCGGCACACGGCGGGCGACACCCAGGACGCGCTGCACTGGTACCGGCAGGCCGCCGAGGCCGGGGACATCGACGCCATGCGCCGGGCCGCGGCGCTGCTGCGCCAGGACGGGGCGGTCGACGAGGCGTTGGCGTGGTTCCGGCGCGCGGCGGACACCGGGGACACCGACGCGGTGGTGCAGACCGTCTCGCTGCTGCGCGGCACGGAGCGCACCGAGGAGGCTTTGGCCTGGCTGCGGGACCGGGCCGGTACGGGCGACGGGTTCGCCTTCGACGAGCGGATCCGGCTGCTGTGCGACACGGGCCGGGTGGACGAGGCCCTTGAGTCGCTGCGTGAACGGGCCGAGGCCGGGCACGAGTCGGCGCTGCTGCGCGCCGTCGGCCTGCTGCGCGACACCGGGCCCGACGACGCGGCGATCACGCGCCTTGAGCGGTGGTACGCGGAGGGCTTCGACCGGGCCCGGCGCCCGCTCGTGGACCTCCTGGTGGAGTGCGGCCGTACAGACAGGGCGCTCGATGTGCTGCGGGACTCGGCGGCCGAGGGCGATCCGAGCGCCCGGCGGCGTACGGCCGATCTGCTGCTCGACGCGGGGCGGGCGGACGAGGCGATCGACGTGTTGCGCGGCTGGGCGGCGGGCGACGACCTGGCCTCGTTGTGGCAGGCCGCGTCGCTCCTCGAAGAGGTGGGCCGCACCCGGGAGGCCCTGGACTGCTACCAGAACGCCGCGGCGGCGGGCCGGGCCTCGGCGCTCCTTCAGGCCGGTGACCTGTTGCGGCGCGCGGGCCGGTTCGAGGAGGCGCTGCGCTGGTACGAGCGGGCGGACGAGGCCGGTCAGCAGGACGCCTCGGAGGAGATCATCGAACTGCTGCGCGGCGCGGGCCGGTTCGAGGAGGCGGTCGACCGGCTCGGGGCGTGGGCCGAGGCGGGCGACGTCGACGCGTGGTCGCGTGCGGCCTCGCTCCTGAACGAGGAGGGCCGCACCGAGGAGGCGCTGCTCTGGTACGACCGGGCCGCCGCCGCGGGCGACATGGGCGCCCTGTGGCAGGCCGCGTTCCTGTTGCAGGACCTGGGCCGCACACACGAGGCGCTCCAGTGGTACGAGCGGGCGGCAAAGGCCGGTGAGACCAGCGCGCTCGGCCAGGGCGCGACCCTGCTGTACGAGGCGGGCCGGGTCGACGAAGCGCTCCAGTGGTACGAGCGGGCCGGCGCGGCCGGGGACACGGAGGCGCTGTGGCAGGCGGCGTACGCGCTGCACGCGGCGGGCGACCTGGACCGGGCTGTGCTCTGGTACCGGCGTGCGGCGGAGCAGGGCGACGTCGACGCGCTCTGGCAGGCGGCCCATCTGATGCGCGAGGCCGGGCAGCACGACGAGGTGATCGGCTGGCTGCGTGAACGGGCCGCGGACGGCGCCGAGTTCGTGCTCTCCCTCGTGGGTGACCTGCTCAGGGAGTCGGGGCGCCCGCAGGAGGCGCTGGCCACGTACCGCAGGGTCGCGGAGACCGGTGACACGTTCGCGCTGCGCTGGGCGGCGGAGCTGTCACAGGAGGCGGGCCGGACCGAGGAGGCCCTCGAGTGGTACGAGCGGGCGGCGGAGGCCGGGGACACCGGCGCGCTGCGGCAGGGCAGTGAGCTGCTGCAGCGCGCGGGCCGTACGGACGAGGCGCTGGCCTGGTACTACCGGGCGGCGGAGGCGGGCACCGTGTTCGCGCTGCACAGCGCCGTGGAACTGCTCAGGGCGGCGGGCCGTCCCGAGTCCGCGGACCGGCTCGAGCGCTACGGCTGGGAGCCGGGCGGCGCCGTCGCCGAGCCGTGGGAGGCGGGGCCGCCCGGCGCCCCGTGACGGGCTGCGGGACGGCCCCTGGCATGTCAACGCCCTTGCAGCGCCTTGACGTTGTCGCCGAACGTCCAGCCCTTCGAGCCGTCCCAGTTGAGGGACCAGGTCATCAGGCCCTTGAGCGCGCCGCCGTAGTGCCGCCAGGCCTGGGCGACCTGGTCGGGCGGCAGGTGGCCGCCGCCCGCGCCGGGCTGAGCGGGCAGGCCGGGGACCTGCTTGTCGTAAGGCACCTTGATGGTGGTGCCCTGGACGACGAGGCCCTTGTCGAGGCAGTCGGTCTGGGCGACGAAGCCCTCGACGGTGCCCGCGGCGTAGGAGTCGCCGGAGCAGCCGTACATGGAGCCGTTGTAGTACTGCATGTTGAGCCACCACAGCCGGCCGTTGTCCGCGTACTTCTTGATGACGGGCAGGTACGCGCCCCAGATCGAGCCGTACGTGACGCTGCCGCCGGTGACGTAGGCGGTCTCGGGGGCCATGGTGAGGCCGAAGTCCGGCGGCATGCGGTCCAGGACTCCGTCGATGATGCGGATCAAGTTGGCCTGGGAGGCGGAGAGTTGGCCGATGTCGCCGCTGCCGGTGAGGCCGGTCTCGATGTCGATGTCGATGCCGTCGAAGTTGTACTTCTTCAGGATCGGCACGATCGTCTCGACGAACCGGTCGGCCACACTGGCCGAGTTGAGGTCGATGCCCGCGGCGGCTCCGCCGATGGACATGAGGATGGTCGCGCCGTCCGCCTTGGCCGCGCACATCTCGGCCGGGGTGGCGACCTTCACGGTGGCGTCCATGCCGTCCTCCCAGAGGACGGTGCCGTCCGAACGGATCACGGGGAACGCGGTGTTGAGGACGTTGTAGCCGTGCTGACCGATCCGGGAGTCGGTGATCGGGGTCCAGCCGAACGGCGGGTGCACACCGTTGGCGGCGCCGTCCCAGTTCTCCCAGTAGCCCTGGAGCACCTTGCCCGTGGGTCTGGGTTTCACCGCGCACACCTCGTCCTGCGCGGCGGGCGGTGCCGCGGCCGATGTGGCGACCGGTGTCGCGGCCGGTGTGGCGGCCGGTGTCGCGGCCGCGGGGAGTTGTGCGGCGACGAGGAGGCCGAGGGCGGCCCCCAGAAGGCGCGCTGTCCGAGCGAACATGCCGTGCTCCCTTCCGGCCACGGCCAACCGGCCTGCGGCGCCGGAGAGTTGAGAGACGCGTGAGCACGGACAACGTAAGTTGGTCCAGACCATTCGTCAATGGGTCCAGACCAGCCGCCGATGGAGCGCCGCCCCGGCCGGAACGGCTCGGACCCCACCCCGGCCGGAGAGCGGCTCAGCTCGCGGGGCTCGCCTCCCGGCAGGCCTCGTGACCCCAGCCGCGCGTGATCTTGGTGATCTTCTCGCCCACGTCGTACCGGGACTGGCAGTGCTCGCAGCGCCCCGGGAACTTGGCCTTGATCACGGGCCCGCCACCGGTGCGCTGCGCCCGGCCGGCCGCCGCCTTCTTGCGCGGGCGGGCCGCGCGCGGCTTGTCCTCGGTCTCGGCGCTCGGCTCCGGGAACGCCGCCGAGCCGTGCGCGGTACCGGCCGGCTTCTGCTCGGTCGCGGCGATGCTGGCTGCCGCGTCGGCGATGGCGTTCAGCGGGTCGCCGTCGACCTGGTGCGCGAGGACGTGCACGAACTTCACGTCGCGCCCGTCGAGCAGCGCGTCGATCCGGACGACGAGGTCCTTGTTGGCGACCGGCTTCTTCGACGCGGTCAGCCAGCCGTTGCGCTTCCAGCCCGCGATCCACTTGGTGACCGCGTTCATCGCGTACTGCGAGTCCATCCGGATCTCCAGCGGCACGGCCGGGTCGGTGGCCTCCAACAGCTCGGCGAGCGCGGAGAGTTCGGCGACGTTGTTGGTGTTGTGACCGAGCGGGCCCGCCTCCCAGCGCTGCGGGGTGCCCGCCGGGTCGGCGAGCACCCACGCCCAGGCGGCCGGACCAGGATTGATCTTCGCGGCTCCGTCACAGGCCGCGATCATGCGTTCAGACATCCCTCGATCATGCCAGGCCCGGAGCGCGGCGCGGACCGGTCCGAACGAGGAGCGCGGACCGGCCCGGCTCAGAACAGCGGAAGCTGGCCGGGGAAGTCCGGTACCGCGTACCCGTCGAGGGTGCGCTGTCCGCTGTCGAGGGCGACGCGGCGCTTCGAGCCGGGGCAGGAGACCAGGCCGATGGCGCCCGTACCGGCGGGCGGGTCGTGGCGGGACAACCGGCCCGCCACGACGGCGATTTCACGGGCACACTCCGGGCAGGCCCGGCGCGGGGACGACGACATGCCCCCAGTGTGCCCCGTACCGCGCGCGGTCACTGACCGTCGGCCGCCTTGCGCAGGGCCTCGATACAGGCGCCGATGGCCTCCTGCAGGTCTTCGAGGCGCTGCACCATGTCGTCCTCGTAGATGTCGTCGGCGTCGTCGAGGGTGAGTTCCTCGAAGACCTTCGTGGCCTTGTCGAGGCTGCTGTAGAACTTCGATCGCCGTTCCCGCACCCGCAGTTCGGGGTCGCGCGCGACGGCCTCCTGCACCGCTTCGGTGGCCAGGTTCTTGACGGTGTCGTACGCCTCCGTCGCCCACTCGCCGGACTCCTCGTCGCCGTCGAGCTCGTCGAGCAGCGACAGGTGGCGCTCGGCCTCCTCGCGCAGGTCGGCGGGGGCCGCCAGCTTCTCGCCCGCGGGGGTCTTCAACTCGCCCTGCTCGGCGATCTGCCGGACGAAGCCGATCCGGTCCGCCGCCTTCGCCTCCTCGGCCACGGCCTTCTTCAGCACGTCGGTACGCGCGATGTCGCGGGCCAGCTCGGTCTGCAGCGCCGGGTCCTCCTTGATCCGGTCGAGCAGCGCGGCGCGCGCGGCCTGGGCGGTGGAGGGGTCGGCGAGGATCGCGGCGCGCAGCGCGGTCGGGTTCTCCGCGACCTCCAGGGCCTTGGTGGGGCGGATGCCCTCGGCCTCGGCGGCCGCGCTGATGGCGGTGCCGCGTACGGAGCCGGCGCTGTTGCGGGACACGTAGTACTGCAGCCAGACGTCCGCGTCCGGGAGTTCGATGTCCACCCCCGGCGCCAGGGCCTCGAACTGCGGGACGACCCCGTCGTCGGCCGCCAGGTCCCAGGCCTTGTAGAAGCGCATGACGCGCTCCGGCGAGCAGCCCGCAAGCGCGCCGAACGCCTTCGCGGAGACCTTCGGCGTCTCCCCCGCCCCCTGACCGCCGGGCCGCACGCTGCGGGCCACCTTCAGGGCGAAGGTCCAGCCGCCGGTACGGGCGTACGCGCCGAACTCGTGGGCGTCGCGGGCGATCCGCTCGTCGACCTCGGCGGGAACCACGGACTCGGCGTCCGCTTCCTGGCCGTCCAGCTCCTGGTCCAGCTCGGAGGTCGGCTCGGAGGCCGGCTCGGGGCTCGGCTCGTCGTCGGCCACCGGGGTCCACTCCGCTCCGGCCATCAGCGCCGCGTCCCCGACGACCTGCGCCGCGGGCGCGTCGGGCCCGGCTGTCCCGGCAGTCCCGTCTGCGGGGCGCGGCTCCGTGTCCGCGGCGGACCGCTGCGGGTGCAGGGGCGCGTCATCCGAGGTGGCGGGGTCGATCGCTACGGTCACAGGGGACTCTCCTGGCTGCTTTCCGACGACAACGAACAAAGCACGCATCCTATGCGCACCCTCAGGACAACTCAGGACAGCAAGGGGTCACTGCCGTCGGAGCGGGGCCGGACACGTGTCCTAGACTCGCAGCACCCGAAGCAGGAGCCCTCAGATGCCATCCGCCGTACCGGTCCCGTCGGACAAGTGCGCCTTCGACCACGCCGCGACGCGACGCAACTGGCAGCGGGCGCGGCTGCGGGCCGGGGCGATGCTGCCGCTGGTCGTGCTGTTGCTGCTCGCCACCGTGACCGTGATGGGCCTGCTCGGCGACCGGCCGGGCTCGCCGCCCATGTGGATGCGGATCGCGGGCTTCGTGTGCGTCGTCGCGGCACCGTTCATCTTCGCCGCCGCCCTGTACTCCCTCGGCCCCGTGCTGCGGCTGCGCCGGATCCGGCGGGTGCTGCGCGCGTACCCGTGGGAGTACCGCCCGGCCGTCCGCCCGTGCCCCGGTGTGCGGGACGTGATGGCGCTCCCCGTACAGCTGCGGGTCGAGCCGGACGGGGACTGGTCGAAGGCGATGCGGGCGATCAACCCGCTGCAGCGCAAGCGCTGGACGGGCGCGATGGAACAGGGTGCCTGGTTCGCCGGTGACCCCGAGCTCGGCGGTGTCATCGCCGAACCGGGCGGCAAGGAGCTGATGACCCTGGAGCGCGGCAGCCGCACGCCGCCCGAGGAGTACCGGGCCATCGCCCGCGACCGGGAGCGGATGGCACGGGCCAGGCGCGCGGGCCTCGCCTCCCTCGGAGCGGGCCTGCGCGGCTGACGCACCGCCCCTCCGCTACATACGCCGGCAGCACGCCACCTGTACGAGTACGAACAACCCGATGAAGTGCGCAAAGGAGCAGTACGTGAAGTCCGCCGTCCCCCTCCCCCTGGCCAAGCACGCCTTCGACGACCCGGCGACCCAGCAGCTGTGGTCGAAGAGTTTCCGGGTCACCCTGACCAACCTCCTGATCCGGGCGGCGATATGGCTCGCCTGTCTGGGCACGGCGATCGTGGGGCCGGACCGGGACGGGGCTCAGCTCGTGACCGGTGTCGCGTCCTTCCTCTCCATGATCACGGCCTTCCTGCTGCTCGGTCCGGCGCGCAAGCTGCAGTGGCTGCTCGCCGTCTCGCGGGTCCTCAAGTCCGGCCCGTGGCGCACCTGTACGGCGGTGCGCGTGCCGGACGCGAAGGTGCCGGTCGGGATCCCGGTGCAGGTCCAGGTGGGTTCCGAGGAGGACGCCGAGGGTGCCGAGGACGCCGGGGACGGTGCGGTCTCGAAGGGGCAGCGGCTGCTCGCCGCGCGTACCTGGCGGCGGCGCGTGCCGTGGTCGGACGAGCTTGGCCGGCAGGCCTGGGTGGTGCACGACGACCCGTCGCTGCCCGGCGTACTGGCCCGCCCCGGTGGCTTCGACTTCGTGACGCTGCACCGCGTTCGCTGAGCCGGGAGTCCAGGGCCTGCCGTTCGGATCAGACCAGATCCGAACGGCAGGTGCCGGACAGCAGTGGATCAGTTCTCGCCCGACGCGGGAGACCAGAAGCCGTCGCCCCGAAGGTTGAGTTCGACCCAGGGATGGGTATCGCTGATACAGCCGATGGGGGTGCAGTTCTCGAAATGTCCCCTCATGCGGGAGCGGACGTCGCGCGCCGGGGACGGGGTGACGGAGTTCTCCGTCAGGCCCTTCCACACCGCGTGGGAGCTCACTTTGTCGAGCCGATGTTCGCGGTAGTGCACGCCGAGTACGTTCTGCCCGTCCGAGCACCAGTCGGCGCGGTGGAAGAACTTGTAGTACGTGAATCCGAGCGCGGTCTTCGCGTGATGCTCACCCTCGGAAATCAGCACTGCTGGCCCTTGACGCCTCGCGCCCTCGCGGGGTCGGCCACCGTCCGGAAACGCGTCGTGCCGGCCGCCGGATCGACGACCATGTTCGCCGCCTCCGGATACTTGCGCAGTGTGGCGCGATCGCTGTCCGACAGTGTGCCGGTGGCCTTGATGTGTTCCAGGACGGTCCTGGCCTCGGCCGGCAGCTCGGCGGCGGATGCGTTGGTCGTGCCCGGGACCAGCAGGGCCGCGCTGACAAGCCCGACCCGGGCGAACTTCAGGTACCGCGATCGCCCGAGGCGGGCGAGGGACTTCAAGGTTCTGGTCATGCTTCCTCCAGGGGCACCGCGCCGAGCTGAACGCCGGCACGCGTGCGTCCGCGTCTTGCCCGTGCCGGTCGGGTCATGGCGCACAGCGATGCACAGGACCAGCCGAACGGGGCACGCGCTCCAGCCGTTCGGAGCTGGGCCGCGGTCACGTCTGCTTCGGTGTGGTTGCCGTGGTGCGCGGCCTCGGGTGCGGGCGGGGGCAGGAGCGGCGGTGCGGGCGCCTCCCGGCAGGGCATGCAAGCCCGTCGCGCCAACTCCTCGACTGTCCGGGCGAGTTGCGCGACCATGACGCGGTGTCAGGAACGCTCCCTCGCGGAAGGCGGGTTCCCACGATGCTCTCTCGCTCCCCTCACCTCGCCGTGCTCGCCGAGTCCGCCGCAGAACGCCTCGGCGATCACGAGTCGCTGGTGTACGGCGGCCGGGCGTACCGCTCCGGGCCGCTGTACGAGCGGGCCACACGGGTCGGCGCAGGCCTCACCCGGCTCGGAGTCGCGCCGGGTGACCGGGTCGTCGTACTGATGGCGAACTGTCCCGAGGTGGGGTTGGCGTACCAGGGGATCTGGCGGGCCGGCGGTGTGGTGACGCCGGTGATGTTCCTGGTCAGCCCGGACGAGCTCGGGCACATCCTGGCCGACTCCGGGGCCGCCGTGCTCGTCACCAGCCCCGAGCTGCTGCCGACGGTCGCGGGCGCCGCGCCCGCCGCCCCTGAACTGCGGCACGTGGTGGTCGTGGACGACACGGAGGGCGCGGTGCCGCCGCTGCCGCCGACGGTGACCGTGCGGTCGTTCGCGGAAGTCGAGGCGGCGGACCCGGGACCGATCGTGCCGCGCGACGGCGCGGACCTGGCGGCGCTGCTCTACACGGGCGGGACGACCGGCCGCGCCAAAGGCGTGATGCTCAGCCACGGCAACCTGTACTCCTGCTCGCGGAGCGCGCACTCGGTGGCGCACGACAGCGGCGAGGACGAAGGCCTGAACCGTACGTTGATCCCGCTGCCGCTGTCCCATGCGTACGGGCTGATCGTGACGTTGATCGGCTGGCACGCGCTCGAACCCCAACTGGCCGTGCTGCAGCGGTGGTTCGACCCGGCCGAATGGCTGGACCTCGCGCAGAAACACCGGGTGCACCGGACGACCCTGGTGCCCAGCATGGTGCAGATGCTGCTCGCCCAGCCGCTCGACGGGGCCGACCTCAGCGAGCTGCGGCACATCAGCTGCGGGGCCGCGCCGCTGCCGGGCGAGGTGCGTGCCGAGTGGGAGCGGCGGGTGCCGAGCAGCCGGATCCTGGAGGGCTACGGCTGTACGGAGTCCGGTGCGGTGATCGCCACGACCCGGCCCGGACGAGTGCGGCCGGGGTCCGTCGGGGAGCCGTTGCCGGGCTACGACATCGAGATCCGCGACGACGCGGGCGCGACGGTCCCGGTGGGCGGCGCCGGGGAGATCTGTGTGCGCTCGGCGGGCGTGATGGGCGGCTACTGGCGGGCCCCGGAGCTGACCGGGCGGACAGTGCGGGACGCGTGGCTGCACACCGGCGACATCGGGCGGTTCGACGAGGACGGCTTCCTGTATGTGGTGGACCGCAAGAAGGACCTGATCCTGCGCGGCGGGTTCAACGTCTTTCCGCGCGATGTCGAGGACGTGCTTGTCACCCACCCGGAGGTGGCGGCGGCCGGGGTCGTGGGCCGGCCGGACGGGCGGCTCGGCGAGGAGGTCGTGGCGTTCGTGATGCTGCGCGGCGGGCGGGACGTGCCGGCCGAGGAGTTGGTGGCGTACGCCCGTGAGCGTCTGGCGGCGCACAAGTATCCGCGGGAGGTTCGGGTGGTGGGGCAGTTGCCGCTGACCAGCGTGGGCAAGCTGGACCGCAAGGCGTTGCGTGAAATGAGCACCCGGGCCCGGTGAATTTCCCCACCCCGCCCCTTCCCGA
>NZ_JAAAHS010000610.1 GCF_009908195.1 Streptomyces boluensis
GCGCCCCGGTCACGGACCGGGGCGCCCTCCTCGTACGTCAACTACCCACTCAGTGCAGCGCCTTGAGCCCGATCACGCAGCCCACGATGCCCGCGAGCAGCGCCAGCTTCAGGGCCGACACCGGCTCTCCGCCGAACGCCATTCCGTAGGCCACGGTCAGCACGGCACCGATGCCGACCCACACCGCGTAACCGGTACCCACCGGCAGTGTGCGCAGGGCGAAGGCGAGACCGGCCATGCTCAGGGCGAGACCCACACCGAAGACTACGGTGGGCGCGAGCCGGCTGAAACCCTCCGACTTTCCGAGCGCGGTGGCCCAGACAGCCTCGAGAACACCGGAGACGACAAGAACGATCCAAGCCATGACGGAACGGCTCCCTTCGGCGCCGTCGTCAAGATCCGGGTACGGCGCACCTCGTCCGGGAGCCGGTCGGGCTCTGCTTCCAGGTTCTCACACACCGCACGCCTCACCGTGGTGACTGTGGCCACAGCGCCCTCACCACACGGTTCACGACTTCTGCGGGACCGGACAACTGCCCGTCACCGGGCTCCCGTTGTGCCCGCCTCGTGGACGAAATGGGCAAGCCTTTCACCACTTCCGCCCCTGCCGCGCGTACGGGTTTCGAGGCGTGTACGGCCGGGCACTTTCCCAGACCCACACCACCCGGCCCGACCACCGGAAGGCAGCCCTCATGATCCGCGGGATAGACGTCAGCTCGTACCAGTCCGAGTTCAGCACCGAAGGTGTCGACTTCGTCATCATCAAGGCGACGGAGGGCCGCTCCTACATCAATCCCCGCATGAACGCCCAGGCGAAGAGGGCTCGCGACGCGGGCTGCGTGGTGGGCTTCTACCACTTTCTGTGGCCGGGGAACATCAAGGCCCAGGCGGAGTATTTCGTCTCCAAGGCGGCGGAGAGAGGCGGCGATATTCTCGCGTGCGACTGGGAGCGGACGGGCGAGGGGACGTACGCGAGCAATGCGCAGAAGGATCAGTTCATCAAGGAGGTGAAGCGGCTTCGGCCTGCGAATCGGTCCATCCTCTACACGAACCGCGATTTCTGGCTAAATGTCGACGTTACGTCCTACGCCGGCGACGCCCTCTGGATAGCCGATTACGTCACCGCAGGAAAGCCCCGCATCAAAGCCAAGTGGCGCATCCACCAATACACTTCGACGCCGCTCGACAAGAACGTCGCAGACTTCTCCAGCCGAGCGGCGATGAAGGACTGGGCGACTACCGACTGAGTTCTCGCCTCAACTTCCGGGCGGGCGGGTCAGCCAGGTAGTCGTTCAGGACTCCGTACGTCCTGAGTTCGGCGGGCAGCGCTTCGTACCAGGCAAGGCCATATGCGTTGCACTTGGAGCAGACGAGGGCCCGCACACATTCTCCGCAGCTCCTCCTCCCCGGACAGCACGCGTGGTCGTGATCGACATCGGGAGTCCGACCGCGCGCGAACTCAACCACCTTGCATATCGCACACCTCCCTCCTTGGTGCTGGAAGAGTCGATCCGCGAACTCTCGCGTGAGGCCGTAGTTCCGAAGGCGAACGACCTCGGCGTTACACGGTTTGCAGTACGGGCGAGGAACCCCAGCCGTATTCAGCACGGAGAATTCGTCAAGCTCTTTCAACTCCCCACACTCCAGGCATTCCATGACCCCACTCTTGAGCATGGCCTGATACGCACCGTTGTCCCTGCGCCTACGCAAAGGCACCAACGGCCGCCCCAACCGCTGTTGTTGATAGTGCGCATTACAGAGCCCTCTCGCGGACACCGCCCGCGCACAACCCTCGAACCCGCAGTCCTCGTCCTCCTCGGAGGCCAGCGGTGACAAGCCACGCCCTCGATGGAACTGGTCGTAATGAGTCCGGCAGAACCCCTTCGTGAGCCGGTGCCTGTCCGAACTCCGATCGCAACTCCACCCCTTTCCTACCGCCACACACACCCGCACCGAACCCAACCGCGCACCGCTTGCATCAACGTTCACGAACCGAACAACGACTCGAATCCGTGTGGGGTTACGGGTCTGGCCTGCCGCTTCGCCGACTGGTTCGACGCGCTCGTTCATGTGCGGGAGGTGACTCCGGCTCGGCCGATATAAGCCCCCCAGCCGGAGGGGCTCAGCCCCTCAACCGCCCCAGCGTCTCGCCCAGTTCCTCCCGCAGCGTTCCCGCCGCCCCCTCCGCGTCGCCCCGTCCGATGGCGTGGACGAGGGCCGCGTGGCTGTCGTCGCCCGGGGTGGGGTCGGGGGTGCGGAGGTCGAGGAGGTCGACCAGGTCGATGAGGGCCTGGCGCAGGGCGGGGGCGAACTCGGCGAAGAGGTCGGTGAGTACGGGGTTGTGGGCGGCGCCGACGACGGCCGCGTGCAGGGCGATGTCGGCATCCACGAAGGCCGCGTCGTCCGCCGGGGCCGCTGCGCGGCGGGCGTCCAGGGCGGCGGTGAGGAGTTCGATGTCGGCCGGGGTGCGGCGCTGCGCGGCGAGGCGGGCGGCTTCGACCTCGACGAGCATGCGGACCTCGTACACGTCGACGACGGTGGCGCGGCGCAGTCGGGCGGGCCAGTCCTCGGCGGGTTCGAGTGCGGTGACGAAGACTCCGGCGCCCTGGCGGGCCTGGACGAGTCCGGCGCCGGCGAGGGCGCGGAGGGCCTCGCGGAGGGTGGAGCGGCCGATGCCGAGGTCCTTGGCGAGGGTGGTCTCGCCGGGCAGCCGGGTGCCGACCGGCCAG
>NZ_JAAAHS010000611.1 GCF_009908195.1 Streptomyces boluensis
GGACTTTCGGGAAGGGGCGGGGAGGGGAAGAAGCAGGCGGGTCAGCGGACCCGCTCCACCCGCCGCTCGTCCCACACCGGCTCCGCCGACTCACGGACACGACCATCACTGCCGAACACCAGATACCGATCAAACGCACGGGCGAACCAGCGGTCGTGGGTGACGGCGAGGACCGTGCCCTGGAACGCTTCCAGACCTTCCTGCAGAGCTTCGGCGGACTCCAGGTCGAGGTTGTCCGTCGGCTCGTCGAGGAGCAGCGCGGTGCAGCCCTCCAGTTCGAGCAGCAGAATCTGGAAGCGGGCCTGCTGGCCGCCGGAGAGCCGCTCGAACTTCTGCTCCGCCTGCCCCGTCAGCTCGTACCGCCGCAGCCGGGACATCGCGGCGCCCCGGTCCTGGGAGTGCTCGCGCCACAGGATGTCGAGCAGCGGGCGGCCGAACAGCTCCGGGTGCGCGTGGGTCTGCGCGAAGTGGCCGGGCAGCACGCGCGCGCCGAGCTTCCACTCGCCGGTGTGCGCCACCTCGTCCCCGGCGAGCAGCCGCAGGAAGTGCGATTTGCCGGAGCCGTTGGAGCCGAGTACCGCGACCCGTTCGCCGTAGAAGACCTCCAGGTCGAACGGTTTCATCAGGCCGGTCAGCTCAAGTCCCTTGCAGGTCACGGACCTTACGCCGGTACGGCCACCGTGCAGGCGCATCGTGATGTCCTGCTCGCGCGGCGGCTCGGGCGGCGGACCCGCCTCCTCGAACTTGCGCAGCCGGGTCTGGGCGGCCGCGTACCGCGAGGCCAGCTCGTGGCTGATCGACGCGGCCTGGCGCAGGTTGAGGACGACCTTCTTCAGCTGGGCGTGCTTCTCGTCCCAGCGGCGGCGCAGCTCCTCGAAGCGGGCGAAGCGTTCACGGCGCGCCTCGTGGTACGTGCCGAAGCCGCCGCCGTGCATCCACGCGTCGGCACCCTCGGGGCTCGGCTCGACGCTGACGATCTTCTCGGCGGCGCGGGCGAGCAGCTCCCGGTCGTGGGAAACGAAGAGCACCGTCTTACGGGTCTCCTTGAGCTTCTCCTCCAGCCAGCGCTTTCCGGGTACGTCGAGGTAGTTGTCCGGTTCGTCGAGGAGCAGGACCTCGTCGGCGCCGCGCAGCAGGGACTCCAGGACGAGGCGTTTCTGCTCGCCGCCGCTGAGGGTGCGGACCTCGCGGAACTGGGCCTTGTCGTAGGGCACGCCGAGGGCGGCCATGGTGCACATGTCCCAGATGGTCTCGGCCTCGTACCCCTGGGCCTCGGCCCAGTCGGAGAGCGCCTGCGCGTAACTCATCTGCGCGGCCTCGTCGTCGACCGTCATGATCTTGTGCTCGGCGGCGTCCACGGCCTTCGCGGCCTCGCGGATACGCGGGTTCGCCACCGACACGAGCAGGTCGCGCACGGTGGTCTCGTCCCGTACGGAGCCCACGAACTGGGGCATCACACCGAGGCCACCGCTGACGTTGACGGTGCCGCCGTGCGGCTGGAGCTCGCCGGAGATCAGCCGGAGCAGGGTCGTCTTGCCCGCGCCGTTCGGTCCGACCAGGGCGACGACGGCGCCCTCGCCCACCCGGAAGGAGACATCGCCGAGCAGGGCGCGCCCGTCGGGGAGGTAGTACTCGAGGTGCGCGGCTTCCAAGTGACCCATGGTTCCGCATTCTCCGTGCGCGGCCACCGCCAGGGCAAACGCGTTTCAGGCACCCGTACTCGCACCCACCGCGGCGTCCACACTCCGAGATTCGGGTCTCAATATTCGACATGCTCGCGTACGGTTCGGTCATCGCACCCGGAGTGTGGACCCCGGGGCCACCGCGTAAGGAGACCGCGTCATGCCGAAGGAGACCGCCGTCTACACCCACGGGCACCACGCGTCCGTGCTGCGCTCGCACACCTGGCGGACCGCCGCCAACTCCGCCGCGTACCTCGTCGGGGAGCTCAAGCCGCACATGAAGATCCTGGACGTCGGCTGCGGCCCCGGCACCATCACCGCCGACCTGGCCGCCCTGGTCCCGCAGGGCAGCGTCACCGGGGTCGACGCGGCGCCCGGCATCCTCGACACCGCACGTGCCGCCGTGGCCGAACGCGGCCTGGACAACGTGGAGTTCGCGGTCGCCGACGTGCACGCGCTCGACTTCCCCGACGACACGTTCTGCGTGGCCCACGCCCATCAGGTGCTGCAGCACGTGGGCGACCCGGTGCAGGCGCTGCGCGAGCTGCGGCGGGTGGTGAAGCCCGGCGGCATCGTCGCCGTACGCGACTCCGACTACGCGGCGATGACCTGGTACCCGCAGGTGCCGGGCCTCGAAGACTGGCTGGACCTCTACCGCCGGGTCGCCCGCGCGAACGGCGGCGAACCGGACGCGGGCCGCAGGCTCAAATCCTGGGCCCTGGAAGCCGGCCTCACCGAAGTGACGGCGACGTCCTCGGCCTGGACGTTCAGCACCCCCGACGAGCGCGCCTGGTGGTCCGGACTCTGGGCCGAGCGCACCACCGCCTCCACGTACGCGAACCGCGCCACCGAGTCCGGCCACGCGACGCCCGCCGACCTGGAGGCACTCGCCGAGGCGTGGCGCGAGTGGGGCACACGCGAGGACGGCTGGTTCGCCGTACTGCACGGCGAGATCCTCTGCCGGGTCTGACGGACCCGGCCCTCCGCCCGGCGCCTGCGCGGGGGTCGGGCGGCGTGTGGGTGGGGCGGTCGGCGGGCCCATAGGT
>NZ_JAAAHS010000612.1 GCF_009908195.1 Streptomyces boluensis
GGACCCGGTTGCCGAGGCGTGCGACGCCCGCCTCGTACTCCTCGCGGCCGTCGCCGGGTGTGCACAGGCGCGGGTGCGGTGCGCGCTGCACCCAGGAGAGCGCGCGGCACCATCGCGGCATGCCGGCCCGGCCGTCCTTCACCTGTTCCAGGAGGTCGTGCAGGTACCGGGTCGCGGCCGGTACGTCACCGAGTGCGAGCTGGTGGTACGCGGCGTCCCGGTCGCGCACGGAGTCGCGGAGCCTGCGGTGGGCGCCGGTCCAGGTGCCGGCCTCCGCGCCGGTGTCGCTCTGGGCGAGGCGTTGCAGGAGGTGGCGGCGGGCGATCGGCGGCAGCAGGAGGATGTCGCCGCCGTCGACGGCCTGGACGTCGCAGCGGAGCTCGTCGCCGATCAACTCCGTCACCTGGAACAGCTGATGGCTGCCGCGTCCCCACAACGCGTCGGCGGCCAGGGCCTGTACGGGAACGGCGGCCGCGGCGACGCGTGGCAGCGGGGCGCGCACCGCGTTGGGCACGTCACCGAACATGCGCCGGTACGCCGCTTCGGCCACCGAACTCCGGTCCCTGGTAAGGGAGTAGAGCTTACGCAGCCGAGTGACGACAGGGACCTGGTCGTCGAACTGAAGCAGTTCCCGCAAGGTCTCGGCGGTGGCGAAGGGGTGCCCGCCGGTCAGGTCGTGGACGATCCTGCCCAGCCAGTCCGCCGGCCGGTCCACCCCAGCGGTCGCCGGGAGCCGGTCGACGAGCGGGCGGCACTGTTCGGCCACTTCGGCGCGGTTCAGGGTACGGAGCTGGGCGACGCGCAGGTGCGGCTTGCCGCGTACTTCGAGCGGCTCGAACCGCTCCTCCTCGGCGTCGACGCCACCGGTGCGCGCGGGGCCCGGCTCAACTATCTGCGAGGACCAGCAGGTCAGGAGGCGGCCCGCCGGTACGTTCAGGGGTTCCACGAGGCGTGGCCGCTCGCGTGCCGTGGCCACCACCACCAGCGGGTCGCCGTCGGGCGGTCCGTGGCGGCGCGCCGCGCGCAGGGTCTCAAGGAAGGCCTGGCCGCGCTCGTCGTCGGCGTTGTCGAGCAGCAACAGGCTGCGCAGGGTGCGTAGTTCGCTGCCTCTGCCGGTGCCGTACGCCCGTCGCAGGTCGTCGAGGAAGGCGCGCGTCAGCACTTCCTGGGCGCGGCGGCGCTGCTGGTCGTCGCCGTGCTGGAAGCCGTGGCCGAGTCCGACGAGGAAGTCCTCGGGCGAGGCGGGCGCGTCGACGTGCCGCAGCAGGGCGCGCCGGATGCGGTGCCGCTGCCAGCGCTTGAGGCCTTCGGAGAGGAACGGCAGCGCGGCGAGCCCCAGGGTGGGCATCCCGGCGACCGAGCCGAGCTTCTCCGCGAGCGACACGAACAGGTCGAGGGACTGCTCACGTCCGCGCCCGTCGTCGAGGGCCGCGCTCAACTCGCCGAGCGCGGCCTCGCGGTCGGCCCGGTCCGTGCGTACGGCGAGGGCGAGCCGCAGGGTGGCGTACGCGGGCAGCTGCAGGGGCGGCAGCGCGGGCACGGTGGCGCTCAGCCCGAACACGATCCGGGCCAGCACGTCCACCGGGTTGCGTACGCTCTCGGGGAGCTGTTCGCAGTCGACGCGTACGGCATGGGTGTTGGCGGCCCGCTCCTCGAACCGCGTCAGCACACCGCTCTTGCCGCTGCCCCGGCCGCCGAGGAGTACGAGTACGCCCCGCTGGTGGACGTGTCCG
This sequence comes from Streptomyces boluensis, assembly GCF_009908195.1. GTDB lineage: Bacteria > Actinomycetota > Actinomycetes > Streptomycetales > Streptomycetaceae > Streptomyces > Streptomyces boluensis. Next base: position 1,734 of record NZ_JAAAHS010000612.1, read on the forward strand.
GGCGCGGGCACGAGCTGCCGGGTGAACCAGTCGTCGAGGACGAGGTCACGCGCGGAGCCCACGTCCCACTCGTCGTACACCACTGGCCCCCGCCCTCGCTCGCCTCGCAAGAGCCTCAATCGTCGTACCAACTTCCCTGCGGGGCAAGGAGGTTGAAGGGGCCGGCGGCTCGCCCCGGATCATTCGTCGAAGCGTCGCCGGGCGGCCTCGATCTGGCCGAGGTACTGCTCGGTCCAGCCGCACATACCGGCGACGGTGGCGCGCAGCGCCCGGCCCGGCGCGGTGAGGCTGTAGTCGACGCGTGGCGGCACGGTGGGGTGGACGCGGCGGTCGACGAGGCCGTTGCGCTCCAGCATGCGCAGGTTCTGGGTGAGCATCTTGTGGCTGATGCCGTCGACGGCATCGCGCACCTCGCTGAAGCGGAGGGTGCCGTCACCGAGGGCCTCGACGATCAGGAACGCCCACTTGTTGGCCACGTCGGAGAAGATCTCCCGCGCCAGCGAGTCGGCCCTCCGCAGGTCCGCCGCGTCGCCGTTCGAGCCGTTGACCTGCTTGCTCACCATCTGGTTCCCCAGTCACCAAAAAGTGCGTTCTTCCTTGCCGGCGGTCACTCTCCTACGGTTCCCGAGTCACCACAAGAGACCACGTGAACGCGCGCACCCACTGCCCAGGAGGCCCAGCCGACATGCCCATCACACTCATCAACCCCGACGGCCTGCCCACGATCGACACCTACCACCAGGTGTCCCTCGCCTCGGGCTCCCGCCTGGTCTTCGTCGCCGGTCAGGTCGCCTGGGACGCGAACGGCGACACGGTGGGCGCGGGCGACCTCGCGGCCCAGGTGGAGCGGTGCTACCTCAACGTGGCCACCGCCCTGGCCGCGGCGGACGCCACGTTCGCGGACGTGGCGAAGCTGACGGTGTACGCAGTCGACTGGACCCCCGACAAGATGCCCCACCTCCTGACCGGCATCACCCGAGCATCCGCCCACCT
>NZ_JAAAHS010000613.1 GCF_009908195.1 Streptomyces boluensis
GTCCCCGCACCCGCGCCAAGGCGTGGCACCGGCCCCCGCCCCGACGCGTATCTGACGCACTGTCACCCCAGTGCCGTGATTCCTCACACGGATGCAGCAAGCACCCGGCCCACGAGCTCACTCACCGTCACCGCATCAGGGGATGACGGGCCGCCAGGGCGCGGCCAGGGCCGGGGGAGTGGGTCGAAATGTGTGATTCGTACATGTTTGTGCGGTCTACAGATGGGGGCGACCAGGAGGCTAGCGAACGGAGCGTGACATGCGGGCGGTGGGCCGAAGAGAGGCGCTGGGCCTGGGACTTGGGGTCGCGGCGGGTGCCGGGCTCGCGGGGTGCGGGAGTGGCACCGCGCCGTCGCGCGAGGGCGCGGGCAGCCGGGGAGGTCCCGCGGGCGGCGCCGCCCGCCCGAAGGCCCCGGACGCCCCGAAGGCGCCACGGCTGATCGGGGACGGGTCGACGGCGTTCACGGGGCGGCAGCCGAACCAGCCCGCCAAGCCGGTGCCGCTGGCGCCGGGGGAGCGGCCGCCGCAGTTCGTGGTGTTCTCCTGGGACGGCGCGGGCGAGGTGGGTAACGGCCTGTTCCCGCGCTTCCTCGAACTGGCCAGGGAGCACGACGCGCACATGACGTTCTTCCTGTCCGGGCTCTATCTGCTGCCGGAGGAGAAGAAGCGCGTCTACACGCCGCCGAACAACCCGGTCGGCGCCTCCGACATCGGCTACCTCACCAACCCGCACCTGAAGGAGACCCTGACGCACGTCCGTCAGGCCTGGCTCGACGGTCACGAGATCGGCACGCACTTCAACGGGCACTTCTGCGGCGGCAGCGGCTCGGTCGCCCGCTGGAGCCAGGCGCACTGGCGGGACGAGATCCAGCAGGCCAAGTCGTTCGTGCAGCGCTGGCGTACGCATACGGGGTGGGAGCGGTTGCCGTCGCTGCCCTTCGACTACGACAAGGAGCTGGTCGGCGGCCGCACCCCCTGCCTGCTCGGCCAGGAGAACCTGCTGCCCGTCGCGCGCGAACTGGGCTGGCGGTACGACGCGTCCTCGCCCGGCGGGGTGCAGCGCTGGCCGGAGAAGAAGCTCGGCGTGTGGGACCTGCCGCTGCAGGCGCTGCCGTTCCCCGGCCACACCTTCGAGGTCCTGTCGATGGACTACAACATCCTCGCCAATCAGTCGAAGAACTCCACCCGCGCCCCCTCGTACAACTATCCGGCCTGGCGCAGGCAGGCGACCGAGTCGTATCTCGCCGGGTTCAACCGGGCGTACGAGACAAATCGGGCGCCTCTGTTCATCGGCAACCACTTCGAGGAGTGGAACGGCGGCATCTATATGGATGCCGTTGAAGAGACATTGCGGACTGTTGCGGATAAGAAGGACGTGCGGCTTGTCTCCTTCCGGCAGTTCGTCGACTGGCTCGACGTGCAGGACCCCGCCGTCCTCGCCTCGCTGCGGTCGTTGCAGGTCGGGGAGCGGCCCTCGGGTCGGAGTGCCAGGGGCGGCAAGGGTGTCTGAGGTGAGGGGAACTCCCGCCTGGCGCCTGCCCGATCATGGCTGAAACGACGCGACGAAACACGATAAAAGGGACGGGTTTCGGCCCCATCGAGCGGACGCCCGCTCATTTGGTTACGCTGTACGGAACGGACAGCCAAAAGGGGTCCCACCACCACCCCATGGCCCGTCCCGGGGCAAGCCGGTCACCCGGCCACGCTCTGTACGAGTTACCGGCGCCACCGCGTCCGAACTGCCCAGATCGAGCCTCACAGTCGGCCGGCGCCCGGTATCGGGACGCGCCGGAGCGACCGGGGGTTACCCGACACATAAGGAGTGCGCGGTGACACCAGACAAGTCAAAGAGCGATCAGCACCCGAAGGAACACGGGGAGCGCAAGGGCCGGCCCGAAGAGTTGGGCAGTCTCGATGTGTGGGCCAGGTCGGCGCCCATCAGGCTCGCGGGTTACGAGGACGACCTCGCCGAGCCGCACATCCTTCAGGGCGTGGACTGATCGCACCGAAAGCCCCCGCGGACACCGTCCGCGGGGGCTGACGTATGTCCGCCTCCAGCGGCGGTAGCGGCTACGGCAGCGGTGCCGTCCGCTGCCAGGGGCGCTGCTCCTCCAACGCGGCCGCCACATCGAGCAGTTGACGCTCCCGGCCCGGCGCCCCCACCAGCTGTATCGCGCACGGCGCGCCCGACGCCAGGTACCCGAACGGCAGCGAGAGTGCCGGCCACCCCGTCAGGTTCCACACCGGAGTGAACGGTGAGCAGCGGGTGTTGGTGAGCAGATTGCGCAGCCAGCCCCGCTCGTGCCACGGCCCCGCGAGCGGGCCGCGCCGGGCAAGGGCCGGGGTGAGCAGCACGTCGTGCCGCGCGAAGAACGGTTCGAGCCGCCGCCGCAACTGCTCGCGGCGCTCCCCCCGCTCCACCCCGCGCACACAGCGCGCGCCGAGTGCCGCGTGCCTCCGGGTGCGCGGCGCGAGCAGTGCCGGGTCGAGGCCCTCGCTGTCCCGGTACGTACCCGCCGTCCAGTGCGCGAGCGCAGTCGTGCCGAGCCAGAACGGGTACGGCGGGTCCTCGGTCGCCGTCCGGTGCCCGAGCCCGCCGAGCACCTTGCCCGCCTCCCGCGCTGCCGTCGCGTACGCGTGCGTGACCGGGACCCCGACGAGCGGGCCGCGCGTGGACACCGCGATCCGCAGCGGTGCGGGGGAGGCGG
>NZ_JAAAHS010000614.1 GCF_009908195.1 Streptomyces boluensis
CGACCGGATCACCCCCGGCCACGCCGACCTCGCGGGCATGCAGAAGTACGGCTTCGACGAGGCCCGGCCGGTCCTGGAGCGTGCCTCGGCGCGTGAGACCGCGGCGCGCGTGGCGCTCGGCACGGTCGCCCGGTCGTACCTCAAGGAGACGGCCGGCATCGAGATCGTCAGCCATGTCGTCGAGCTGGCCGCCGCGAAGGCGCCGTACGGCGTCTACCCCAGGCCCTCCGATGTGGCGAAGCTGGACGAGGACCCGGTGCGCTGCCTGGACGCGGACGCGTCGAAGGCGATGGTCGCCGAGATCGACCAGGCCCACAAGGACGGCGACACCCTGGGCGGTGTGGTCGAGGTGCTCGCGTACGGAGTGCCCGTCGGGCTCGGCTCGCACGTGCACTGGGACCGGCGTCTGGACGCCCGGCTCGCCGCGGCGCTCATGGGCATCCAGGCCATCAAGGGCGTCGAGGTCGGCGACGGCTTCGACCTGGCGCGGGTGCCGGGTTCGCAGGCGCACGACGAGATCGTCGCGACCGACGAGGGCGTGAAGCGTTCCTCCGGCCGCTCCGGTGGCACCGAGGGCGGTCTCACCACGGGTGAACTGCTGCGCGTACGGGCCGCGATGAAGCCGATCGCGACCGTGCCGAAGGCGCTCGCCACCATCGACGTGGCCACCGGCGAGGCCGCCAAGGCGCACCACCAGCGCTCCGACGTGTGCGCGGTGCCCGCGGCCGGGATCGTCGCCGAGGCGATGGTCGCGCTGACCCTCGCGGACGCCGTGGCGGAGAAGTTCGGCGGCGACAGCGTGGCCGAGACGCGGCGCAACGTGCAGTCGTACCTCGACAACCTGCGCATCCGGTGAGCGCCCCGCAGATCGTCCTCATCGGCCCGATGGGCGTGGGCAAGACCACCGTGGGCGAGCTGCTCGCCGAGCGGCTCGGCAGCACGTTCCGGGACACCGACGCCGACATCGTCGCGGCCGAGGGCCGGGAGATCGCCGAGATCTTCGTCGACGACGGTGAGCCGCGCTTCCGTGCGCTGGAGCGGCAGGCGGTCCGCGCCGCCGTCGCCGGGCACCCCGGGGTGCTCGCCCTGGGCGGCGGCGCGATCCTCGACGCCGGGACCCGTGAGCTGCTCGCCGGCCACACCGTCGTCTATCTGTCGATGGACGTGGAAGAGGCGGTCAAGCGCACCGGCCTGAACGCGGCCCGCCCGCTGCTCGCGGTCAACCCGCGCAAGCAGTGGCGCGAGCTGATGGAGGCCCGCCGCCCGCTGTACACCGAAGCCGCGCGCGTCGTCGTCGCCACCGACGGCCGCACCCCCGAAGAGGTCGCCGCGGCGGTCCTCGACGCACTGGAGTTGAAGGAAGCATGACCGAGCAGCAGGTGACGCGTATCCCCGTCGGCGGCGATGACCCGTACGAGGTGCTCGTCGGCCGTCAACTCCTCGGTGAACTGGGCGGGTTGATCGGCACCCAGGCCAAGCGGGTCGCGGTCATCCACCCGGAGGCGCTCGCCGAGACCGGTGAGGCGCTCCGTGAGGACCTGGCCGGCCAGGGCTACGAAGCGGTCGCCATCCAGGTGCCGAACGCGGAGGAGGCCAAGACCGTCGAGGTCGCCGCGTACTGCTGGAAGGCGCTCGGCCAGTCCGGCTTCACCCGCAGCGACGTGGTCGTGGGCGTCGGCGGCGGTGCCACCACCGACCTGGCCGGGTTCGTCGCGGCGACCTGGCTGCGGGGGGTGCGCTGGGTGGCCGTACCGACCACGGTGCTCGCCATGGTGGACGCCGCGGTCGGCGGCAAGACCGGCATCAACACCGCCGAGGGCAAGAACCTCGTCGGCGCCTTCCACCCGCCGGTCGGCGTGCTCTGCGATCTGGCCGCCCTGGACTCCCTCGGCGTGCACGACTACGTGTCCGGGCTCGCCGAGGTGATCAAGGCCGGCTTCATCGCCGACCCGGTGATCCTCGACCTGATCGAGGCCGACCCCGAGGCCGCGCGCACTCCGGCGGGGCCGCACACCGCCGAGCTGATCGAGCGGTCGATCAAGGTCAAGGCCGAGGTGGTCTCCAGCGACCTCAAGGAGGCCGGCCTGCGCGAGATCCTCAACTACGGGCACACCCTCGGCCACGCCATCGAGAAGAACGAGCGGTACAAGTGGCGGCACGGCGCCGCCGTATCGGTCGGCATGATGTTCGCGGCCGAACTGGGCCGCCTGGCGGGCCGGTTGGACGAGGCCACCGCCGACCGCCACCGCACCGTCCTCGAGTCGGTCGGCCTGCCGCTGACCTACCGCGGTGACCAGTGGCCCAAGCTCGTCGAGAACATGAAGGTCGACAAGAAGTCCCGCGGCGACCTGCTGCGCTTCATCGTCCTCGACGGCCTCGGCAAGCCCGTCGTCCTGGAGGGCCCCGACCCGGCCGTCCTCCTCGCGGCGTACGGCGAAGTCTCCGCCTGACCGAAAAGGCCCGGTTCTACGGGCACTTGTGGCTCTCCCCGGCCGTTCACACAACGGCGGCCGGGGAAGGTACCGTTCGGTAGGGAGCCGGGCGCCCGCAGTTTCCGCCCGACGCCCGCCCGACCAGCGCCAGTTGCCTGTACGAGACGGAGTGGCACCGGATGCAGCACGCAGTGGGGAATCCGCTGCCGCCGCCCCATCAGCCGGGGCACGGACCGGCCACCGGCTGGTCCCCGGCCGCGCACCACCCGGGAC
>NZ_JAAAHS010000615.1 GCF_009908195.1 Streptomyces boluensis
GTGTGGCGGTCGGCGCCACCCGCGTCGCGCGACACGCTAGGCCGAAATCCGCCCCTGGCACCTGGTTCACCGAGCAACTAGCCTCCCCGAGCATGCAGGCTCAACTGGGTTCGGCACGGGGGAAGTTGACGGCACTCGTGGCGGTGCTGGCGCTGACCGCGGCGGCGTGCTCCGGCGCCGGGGACGACGGAGCGGGCGGCTCCGGGGCCGGCGGCAAGGCGGGTGACCTGGAGCGAACCACCGTCACCGTCGCCTCGCTCCCGCTGGTGGACGTGGCGCCCCTGCACCTCGCCGTGCAGCGGAAGTTCTTCGAGCAGGAGGGCCTGACCGTACGGATCAAGCCCGTGCAGCAGTCGGTACAGGCGCTGCCCGCGCTCGCCAACGGCCAGCTCGACATCATCGCCGGGGCCAACTACGTGACGTTCCTCCAGGCCCGCGAGAAGGGCACCCTCAAGCCCCGCTTCCTCGCCGAGGGCGCCACCCTCGCGCCCGGCATGATGGACGTCGTCGTACCGAAGGACTCCCCCGTCAGGTCCGCCGCCGACCTCAAGGGCAAGTCGGTCGCGGTGAACATCCTCAACAACATCCAGTCCCTCACCTTCGACGCGGTACTCGCGGACCGGGGCGCCGGGCCGGTCGAGTACCGCCAGATCCCGTTCCCGCAGATGGGCGTCGCGCTGGAGGAGAAGCAGGTGGACGCCGCGCATGTGGCCGAGCCGTTCCTGTCCGACCTGAAGAAGAAGCTCGGCGCGCGCGTGGTCGCCGAGGGCGGCGCGGGTCCGGTGGAGGGGCTGCCGATCAGCGGGTACGTCACCACGGAGAAGTTCGCCGAGCGGAACCCGCGCACCGCCGCCGCCTTCCAGCGAGCCGTCCGCAAGGCGCAGGCCCTCGCCGAGCGGGACCGGAGCGCCGTCGACCAGGTGCTGCCGGGGTACGCCCGCATCACGCCCGAGCAGGCCCGCGCCCTGACCCTGCCCGAGTTCCCGGCCACGTCCGACCCGAAGCGGCTGCGCGAGCTGATCGACCTGATGGTGCGCGAGAAGCTCCTGAAGCAGCCGGTCGACCCCGCCGAACTGATCAGCCCCGGCAACGGCCGATGACAGTGACAGTGCCAGTGCCAGTGCCGACGGTACTGGGCGGGGGCGGTGCGCGCGGCGTTCCCGGCGGGCGGGACAGGCCGCACAGCCAGGGCAGGTTGCACAGCCAGGGCAGGCAGGGCAGGCAGGGGTGGTGAGCCGGTGACGCATCTGTACCGCTGGGGTGTGCTCGCCCTGGCCGTGCTCGGCTGGCAGTTCGCCGCCGCGGCGTACGGCAGCGTGTTCTTCCCGCCGCCCACGACCATCGCCGGCCACATGCGCGGACTGTGGTTCGACGGGCCGGTGTCGCAGGTCTTCCTCTCGCAGACGGCGTTCGACCACATCCTGCCGAGCGTGGCCAGGATGACCGCCGGCTTCCTGCTCGCCGCCGCCCTCGGCATCGCCCTCGGCCTGGCGCTCGGCCGCTCCGCGTACGCGCACGCCGTGCTCGACCCGGTGCTCCAGTTCGCCCGCGCGGTGCCGCCGCCCGCGCTCGTACCGGTGTTCGTGGTGTTCCTGGACTTCGGTACGCAGATGCAGCTGACGTCGATCGTGTTCAGTGCGGTGTGGCCGGTACTCATCAACACCGTCGAGGGGGCCCGCGCCGTGGACCCGGTACAGCTGGAGACGGCCCGGGTGTACGGCCTCACCGGTCCGCAGCGGGTACGGCTGCTCCTGCTGCCCGCCGCCTTGCCGAAGATCTTCGCGGGGTTGCGGCTCTCCCTCTCCCTGTCGCTGATCCTGATGGTGTTCTCCGAGCTCCTTCCGGGCACCGCGAACGGTCTCGGCTTCCAGCTCACCGACGCCCAGAGCCGCTCCGACCTGCTCACCGTCTGGGCGGTGATCGTGCTCCTCGGCGCCCTCGGCTACCTGTTCAACGCGGCCCTGCTCGGCGTCGAGCGGCGGCTGCTCGGCTGGCACACCGGCGCCCGCGCGACCTGACACCCGCCCGCACCCCTTGCCCCAACCACCGGCCCGCACCAAGGAGTTGATCTCATGATCCCCGTGACGACCGTGCGGGACGCCGTGTTCGAACTGTGCCGCCGCACCGGCATGACGACGGTCTTCGGCAACCCCGGCTCCACGGAGCTCCGCATGCTCCGCGACTGGCCCGCCCACTTCCGCTACGTCCTCGGGCTGCAGGAGTCCGTGGCCGTGGGCATGGCCGCCGGGCACGCGCTCGGCACGGGGCGCGCCGCGCTGGTCAGCCTGCACTCGGCGGGTGGGGTCGGGCACAGCCTCGGCGCCGTCTTCAACGCCTACCGCGACCGGGTGCCCGTGGTGATCGTCGCGGGCCAGCAGTCCCGTTCGCTGCTGCCGCTGCACCCGTTCCTCGGCGCGGACGAACCCGCCGAGTTCCCCCGCCCGTACGTCAAGTGGAGCCGTCAGCCGGAGCGTGCCGAGGACGTGCCGGCCGCACTCGCCGAGGCACACCGGGTGGCGATGACCCATCCGCGCGGGCCGGTCTTCCTGTCCGTGCCGGAGGACGACTGGGACGCGCCCTGTGACCTGGTCGCGCCGCGTACCGTGCACGGCGGCTTCACCGCGGACCCGGCCGCACTCGCCGAACTCGCCGCGCGGCTCGACGGTTCCGCACGGCCCGCGCTGGTGGTGGGGCCGGGGG
>NZ_JAAAHS010000616.1 GCF_009908195.1 Streptomyces boluensis
GAGTGGTGGGGGCTGTCTAGCGGGTGGGTGGCGCGTGTTGCGGTCTGGCGCGTCGGCCGGCATCTGGTGTGCGCCACCTGCCACCTGCCACCTGCCACCTGCCACCTGCCACCTGCCATCTGCCATCTGCCATCTGGCGTCTGGCGTCTGCCATTTGGCGTCTGGCTGGCGCTCGGTTGTGTCTGCCGCTGTCCGGCGCCGCATCTAGCCCCGTCCAGCCCCGTCTGGCAACGCATCTAGCGCCTACGGGGTATGCAGACACACACGTTCCCCGCACCGGCAAACAAGCACGCCTCCGCCCTCGCTTGCCACCTTCGCCTCCACCTCCGCCTCTGCCTCCGCCTCTCGACTCACAGAAGGGCCACAGGCTCAGCACACAGGCGTGACAGGGCGGTTGGCGAGTGTCGGCTGTATGCGAAGCGACTCTCCACCGGCCCTGGGGCCGCAGGCGCTCCCGGCCCGGGAACATCTCCCCGCAGGCCCCGTGGGCACTCCCGTACTCGATGTCGTCGTCCCCGTCTTCAACGAGGAGAAGGACCTGGCCGACTGTGTGCGCAGGCTGCACGACCACCTCAGCCGGACCTTCCCGTACGGCTCCGCGGGGCGCGGCGGGTTCCGGATCACCATCGCGGACAACGCGAGCACCGACCGCACTCCGCAGATCGCCGCCCGGCTCGACGCGGAGCTGCCCGAGGTGCGGGCGTACCGGCTGGAGCAGAAGGGCCGGGGCCGGGCGCTGCGCACAGTCTGGTCGGGCTCGGACGCGCCGGTGCTCGCGTACATGGACGTGGACCTCTCGACGGATCTGAACGCGCTGCTGCCGCTGGTCGCGCCGTTGATCTCCGGCCACTCGGACCTGGCGATCGGCTCGCGTCTCGCACGCAGTTCGCGGGTGGTGCGGGGGCCACGGCGCGAGTTCATCTCGCGTACGTACAACCTGATCCTGCGCGGCTCGCTCGCCGCCCGGTTCTCGGACGCGCAGTGCGGGTTCAAGGCGATCCGGCGCGATGTGGCGCAGCGGCTGCTGCCGATGGTCGAGGACACCGGCTGGTTCTTCGACACCGAGCTGCTGGTGCTCGCCGAGCGGGCCGGTCTGCGGATCCACGAGGTGCCGGTGGACTGGGTGGACGACCCGGATTCCACCGTGCACATCGTCCGGACGGCGACCGATGACCTGCTGGGGGTATGGCGGGTCGGGCGGGCGCTGGCGGTCGGAGCGCTTCCCCTCGACCGGCTCGCGCGCCCCTTCGGAGACGACCCGAGGGATCGTCAACTGGCCGGTGTTCCCGGTGGGTTGGCGCGGCAGCTGGTCGGCTTCTGCGTGGTGGGCGTGCTGTCGACGCTCTTCTACCTCGCGCTGTACTCGCTGTTCAGGGCAGGGTTCGGCGGCGGTGCCCAGTTCGCCAATGCGGTGGCCCTGCTGGTCTCCGCGGTCGCCAATACGGCAGCCAACCGGAGGCTGACCTTCGGCGTACGCGGCCGGGGCCGGGCCGTGCGCCACCAGGCCCAGGGGCTCGTGGTGTTCGCCATCGGCCTTGCCCTGACCAGCGGTTCGCTCGCCGCCCTCGACGCGGCGGCGGGCGGCCAGGTCGCGCACGCCACCGAGCTGACCGTGCTGATCGCCGCCAACCTCGCGGCGACCGTGGTGCGCTTCCTGCTCTTCCGGATCTGGGTGTTCCCGGACCGCGGCGAGGACGCGTCCACGGCGACCCCGTCCTCCGTAACCTCCGCCTCCGCCTCCGTGTCCGACACGGCCAGCGCCTCGACCGCGACGGCCACCGACTCCGCCCCCACCATCTCCGGGACCCACCGATGACCGAACCGGCAGTACCTTCCGCCCCTGTACCCACCGCGCCCGTACCCACGGCGAGCCGTCGTCGTGGCTCGGGCGGCCCCGGTGACCTGGTTCGACGGCTCTGGCGCGGCCGTGTGGACGATCCGCCCTCGGCCCGCCCGTTGCTGCTCGCGCTCCTGGCGGTCACCGCGGCCCTCTACCTCTGGAACCTGAGCGCCTCCGGATACGCCAACTCCTTCTACTCGGCGGCCGTCCAGGCGGGCAGCGAGAGCTGGAAGGCGTTCTTCTTCGGCTCGTCCGACGCGGCCAACGCCATCACCGTGGACAAGCCGCCGGCCGCGCTCTGGCCGATGGCGCTCTCCGTACGCCTCTTCGGCCTCGGCTCCTGGCAGATCCTGGTGCCCGAGGTGCTGATGGCGGTGGCCACGGCGGCCGTGCTGTACGCGGCAGTGCGGCGCCGCTTCAGCGCTGCAGCGGGCCTGATCACGGTCACTGTCTTCGCGCTCACGCCGGTCGCGGCGCTGATGTTCCGCTTCAACAATCCGGACGCGCTGCTCGCGCTCCTGATGACGGTCACCGTGTACTGCGTGCTGCGCGCCCTGGAGCACGCTCGTACCAAGTGGCTGGTCTGGGCGGGTGTGGCGGTCGGCCTCGCGTTCCTGACCAAGACCCTGCAGGCCTTCCTGATCCTGCCGCCGCTCGCGGTGCTCTACGCGGTGTGCGCGCCGACGAGGGTACGCCGCAGGCTGGGGCAACTCGGCCTGGCCGCCGTGGCGTTGGTGGTCTCGGGCGGCTGGTGGGTGGCGATCGTGGAGCTGTGGCCCGCGTCCTCGCGCCCGTACATAGGCGGCTCGCAGAACAACTCCTTCCT
>NZ_JAAAHS010000617.1 GCF_009908195.1 Streptomyces boluensis
GGGCGGGGAGGGGAGAAAACCCCACATACCCGCAGGCCGCACCTACCGGGAAGACGGCCCCTCGGAATCGTCCTCGTCCGGCTCGTCCTTCTTCAAAGTCCGCAGGAAGTCCGGATTGTCGTCCGGCGCGACCCAGCCGCCGCGCGCGGGGCGGCGCACCGTGCGGTCCTTGCCGACGATCAGCCAGGAGATCGAGCCGACCAGCGGGAAGAGCAGGACGAGGATCGCCCAGAGCGGCTTGGGGATGTAACGGACCTCCTGCTCATCGGTGGTGATGCAGTCGATGAACGCGTAGATGCTGAGTGCCAGCGGCACCAGGATCAGCAGCACCCGGAACATGAAGCCGTCCCCCTGCGTGTGGAGTGCCGGGACCGTGTGGACGGCCCCCGTGACAGGTCAAGCGTAGCGAGTAGCCGATACTGGTCCCTATGGCTTATGACGATCTTCGCTCCCTGCTCCGGGCGCTGGAGCGCGAGGGCGACCTCAAGCGCATCAAGGCCGAGGTCGACCCCCATCTGGAGGTCGGTGAGATCGTCGACCGGGTGCAGAAGTCCGGCGGTCCCGCGCTCCTCTTCGAGAACGTGCGCGGCTCGGCGATGCCCCTCGCGATGAACGTGTACGGCACCGACCGCCGCCTGTTGAAGGCCCTCGGCCTGAAGTCGTACGCGGACATCAGCGACAAGATCGGCGGCCTCCTCAAGCCCGAGCTGCCGCAGGGTTTCATCGGTATCCGGGAGGCCTTCGGCAAGCTCGGCGCGATGACCCACGTACCGCCGCGCAAGGTGAAGTCCGAGAACGCTCCCGTGCAGGAAGTGGTCCTCACCGGTGACGACGTGGACCTGGAGCAGCTGCCCGCGCTGTTCACCTGGCCCGAGGACGGCGGCTCGTTCTTCAACCTGGGCCTCACGCACACCAAGCACCCGGAGACCGGGGTGCGCAACCTCGGCCTGTACCGGCTTCAGCGCCACGACAAGCGCACCATCGGCATGCACTGGCAGATCCACAAGGACAGCCGCAACCACTACCAAGTGGCCGCGAAGCGCGGCGAGAAGCTGCCCGTCGCCATCGCCTTCGGCTGCCCGCCGGCCGTGACGTACGCGTCCACGGCGCCGCTGCCCGGTGACATGGACGAGTACATGCTGGCCGGGTTCATCCAGGGCAAGCGCGTCGAGATGGTCGACTGCAAGACGGTGCCGCTGCAGGTCCCGGCCAACGCCGAGGTCGTCATCGAGGGCTGGCTGGAGCCGGGCGAGATGCTGCCGGAGGGCCCCTTCGGCGACCACACCGGCTTCTACACGCCGCAGGAACCCTTCCCGGCCCTCACGATCGACTGCGTGACGATGCGCAAGCGCCCGCTGCTGCAGTCGATCGTGGTCGGGCGGCCCCCGACGGAGGACGGCCCGCTCGGCCGCGCGACGGAGCGGTTCTTCCTCCCGCTCCTCAAGGTGATCGTCCCGGACATCGTGGACTACCACCTGCCGGAGTCGGGCGGCTTCCACAACTGCGCGATCGTCTCGATCGACAAGAAGTACCCGAAGCACGCGCAGAAGGTCATGCACGCCATCTGGGGCGCGCACATGATGTCGCTGACCAAGCTGATCATCGTGGTCGACGCCGACTGCGACGTGCACAACCTGCACGAGGTCTCCTGGCGCGCCCTCGGCAACACCGACTACGCCCGCGACCTCACCGTCGTCGAAGGCCCCGTCGACCACCTCGACCACGCCTCGTACCAGCAGTTCTGGGGCGGCAAGGCGGGGATCGACGCGACGAAGAAGCTGCCCGAGGAGGGCTACACCCGCGACGGCGGCTGGCCGGACATGGTCGAGTCCGACCCGGAGACGGCGGCCATGGTGGACCGCCGCTGGAAGGAGTACGGACTCTCGTGAGCAGTGCCGCAGCAGCCGTCCCGCAGCCGGGGCGGACCAAGGCGTTCCTGCGCCTCGTCATGATCGAGCACTCGGTGTTCGCGCTGCCCTTCGCGTACATCGCCGCGCTGACCGCGATGTTCCAGGTGGACCGGAGCATCCACTGGGGCCGACTGCTCCTGGTGACGATCGCGATGGTCGGCCTGCGCACCTTCGCGATGGCCGCGAACCGGATCATCGACCGCGAGATCGACGCCCGCAATCCGCGCACCGCCCATCGCGAGCTGGTCACCGGCGCGGTCTCGGTGAAGTCGGCGTGGACGGGCGCGCTGATCGCCCTGGTCGTCTTCCTCGGCGCGGCCGCGCTCCTCAACCCGCTGTGCCTGGCGCTCGCGCCGGTCGCGGTGATCCCGATGGTGGTCTACCCGTACGGGAAGCGGTTCACGAACTTCCCGCAGGCGATCCTCGGCCTGGCGCAGGCGATGGGCCCGGTGGGCGCGTGGCTCGCGATCACGGGTTCGTGGTCCTGGGACGCGGTGATCCTCGGCCTCGCCGTCGGCATCTGGATCGGCGGCTTCGACCTGATCTACGCCTGCCAGGACGTGGAGACGGACCGCGAGGTCGGCGTGCTCTCGGTGCCCGCGCGGTTCGGGATCCCGGCGGCGATCTGGGGGGCGCGGGGGTGCCACCTGGTGACCACGGGTCTGTTCGCGTGGTACGCGGTGGCGACGGG
>NZ_JAAAHS010000618.1 GCF_009908195.1 Streptomyces boluensis
GGGCCGGGGCGGCGGCCTGGGGGAGGGAGTTGGCGATGTTGATGACGCCGAGGTCCTTGCCATGGTCGGTGGTCTTCGGGAGTACGTCGGTCATCAGGGCGAAGTCGACCGAGGTGAAGACGCCGAAGGCGAGGCCGAGTACCGCCGCCGCGACGATCGCGCCGGGCCAGGTCTGCCAGACCGCGAGCAGCCCGGTGGACACCGCCATCAGGACGCCGGACCAGATCACGAACGGTTTGCGGCGGCCGATCCGGTCCGACCAGGCGCCGCCGACCACGACCGTGGCGAGCATGGTGGCGCCGTTGACCGCCGTCAGGATCAGTACGCCCTGCTCCGGGTCCGGATGGTGCAGCCGGTCCCGCAGGTAGTACAGGAGATACAGCAGCACCAGGACGTTGCCCAGGTTGATCAGGAACCGGGTGAGCCAGGCCCAGGCCAGGTCCGGGTGGCGGCGCGGGCTGATCAGGAACCCGCGCAGGAAGGTCCGCCACCCGAACGTCGGCCGGTCCGCCGGACGCAGCGGCGGATCGCGGTGCAGCAGTACGTACGGCAGCACCCCGAGGATCGTGAACAGCGCGCAGGCCGCGTACCCGGCGCCGAGTCCGCCGACGGCCTGGGCGAGGCCGGTGCCGACGACCACGCCGAGGAGCTGGACGGCGCCCAACCAGCCGCCCACGGAGCCGCGTTGGCGTTTCGGCACCTGGTCGGGGACGGCCGCGGTGATGGCGGCGAAGGCGGCGTTCAGGGTGAGCTGGACCAGGCACCAGCCGAGCAGCATGACCGCCATCGAGCCCGCGGCCGCGGTGAGGAGCAGCGCGAGCGCACCGGTCGCGGCGCCCGCCACGATCCACGGGGTACGGCGCCCGAAGCGTCCCGTGGTCCGGTCCGAGACGGCCCCGAACAGCGGGTTGGCGACGAGCGAGACGACCGCGCCGGCCCCTGTCACCCAGGCGAGCACCGTTTCCTTGGACATCCCGGCGGGGGCGAGCGCGGCGGCCTGGAGGGCGAGGAGGATCTGCAGCGGGCCGTACCAGCCGACCCAGATCGCCCCGTTCGCGAGGCAGAGCGTGGAGGTCCAGGAGGTGCCGACCCGGGCGACCGGCTCGGCGTGCACCGCGACGCCCGTCACCGGGACCGGGCTCACCGGAACTGGATTCCCCGGAACTGGGCTCACCGGGACTGCGCCAGGAGTGCCTCGCGCAGCCAGCCGTACGAGGCCTTCGGGGTGCGTTCCTGGGTGGCGTAGTCGATGTGCACCAGGCCGAAGCGCTGCCGGTTGCCCTCGGCCCACTCGAAGTTGTCCATCAGCGACCAGACGAAGTAGCCGCGTACGTCGACGCCCGCGTCGACGGCCCGGTGCAGGGCGCGCAGGTGGCCGTCGAGGAACGTGATCCGGTCCTGGTCGTCGAGGCCTTCGTAGGAGCAGCCGTTCTCGGTGATCATCAGCGGCGGCAGCCGGTCGCCGTAGCGCTCGCGGAGCGAGAGGAGCAGTTCGGTGAAGGCCTCGGGGACGACGGGCCAGCCGAAGTCGGTGCGCGGGTAGCCCTCGATCTCCTGTGGCGCGAAGGGCAGTTCGGGCGGGATGGTGACGCCGGAGAACTCGGTGGGTGCGCTGCCGGGGGCGCCCACCTTGGTCGGCTGGTAGTAGTTGACGCCGTACCAGTCGATCGGGGCCGAGATCAGCTTCAGGTCGGCGTCGAGGTCCGGCGAGGGCAGCAGTTCGCCGATGCCGTCGGGGTAGCGGCCGAGCAGCAGCGGGTCGGCGAACAGCCGGTTGAGCAGCAGGTCGTAGAAGTCGGCGGCGTCCCGGTCGGCGGGCTCGTCGGAGGCGGCCCAGGTCGGGCCGTGCGAGTTGGCGATGCCGATGTGGCCGGCGCCCGCGGCGCGCAGCGCCTGGACGGCGAGGCCGTGGGCGAGCAGTTGGTGGTGGGCGACCGGGAGCGCGTCGAAGAGGAGCCGGTGGCCGGGGGCGTGCTCGCCGAGGGCGTGCCCGAGGAGGGTGTGCTCGGCGGGTTCGTTGAGGGTGATCCAGGTGGGCACCCGGTCCCCGAGCCGCTCGGCGACCACGGCCGCGTACTCGGCGAACCGCTCGGCCGTCTCCCGCCGCAGCCAGCCGCCCGCTTCCTCCAGGACCAGCGGGGTGTCCCAGTGGAACAGCGTCGGTACGGGGCGTACGCCCGCGGCGCACAGCTCGTCCACGAGCCGGTCGTAGAAGTCCAGGCCGCGCGCGCTGACCTGGCCCGCGCCGGTGGGCAGCACCCGGGGCCAGGAGATCGAGAAGCGGTACGCGCCGACGCCGAGGTCGCGGACGAGGGCCACGTCCTCGGGGTAGCGGTGGTAGTGGTCGCAGGCCACCTCGGCCGTCGAGCCGTCCTTCACCCGGCCCGGCTGGCCGGTGAAGGCGTCCCACACCGAGCGGCCGCGCTCGTCGACGGCGCCCTCGATCTGGTGGGCGGAGGTGGAGACGCCCCAGAGGAAGTCCCGGGGGAAGCGGGGGAGGGTGTTACCGCCGGTACTGGTGCTCGCGCTGACTGCCATGCGTCGGGATCATGCTTACTCGCGAGTAGGAAGTCAACGGGTGGGGGCGGG
>NZ_JAAAHS010000619.1 GCF_009908195.1 Streptomyces boluensis
GGGTTGTCCTTCGCGGCCGAACCGCCGCCCGCTGGAGTCGAACCGCCGCCCGATGGAGCTGAACTACCGCCCGTGCCCGTGCAGTTGGCCAGTGCCGCGACCGCGAGCAGGGCGCCCGCCAGCCGCCGGGCGACCCGTGACCCTCGCGCCATTCCAACCTCCCCACGACTCCGCTCCTCGCCACCGGTCCGCGTATCGGGGCCGTACGGAACCCTGCCACCGGGCGGGCGTCGTGCGGGTGAGGCCGAGGTGAACTCTCCGTGGTCTGGGCTGATCTCGGGGAAACGGTGCGGTGATCACGGAGGGTCGGTAGCGTCGCGGCCGGGCTGAGCGCCGACGAGCCGCTGCTGAGCGAACTGAACGACCCCGAGGTTCGCTCCTGGTCGGCACTCATGCGAAACCTTGCGCGTGGCCCGAGTCCCGCACTTCTTGTCAGGAGGCGTCTTGCACATACTCAAATCCGTTACGACAGCCGTTGCCGTCTGTACCGTCGCCGCGGCGACGGTCCTGGCCACCTCCACGTCCGCGGCAGCGGAGACCGGCCCTGAGCAGGACAATTTCTTTCCCGCCCTCGGGTATTCCATCCTCAACCTGGACATCGATCCGCTGGGCGCCAACGACTGGAACTGCCGCCCCAGCGCCGCCCACCCGCGTCCGGTCGTCCTGGTGCACGGGACTTACGAGAACCGCTACAACAACTGGGCCCGGATGTCCCCCGAGTTGAAGGCTCAGGGCTACTGCGTCTACGCCCTCGACTTCGGCGACACCGACGACGCCGGAGTGGGTATCGCTCCCGCCGTGAAGGGTTACGGAGACATCAGGGAGTCCTCCAAGGAGCTGGCCGCCTTCGTGGACAAGGTGCTCGCCGCCAGCGGCGCCGGCCAGGTGGACCTGGTCGGCCACTCCCAGGGCGGCACCCTGTCCCGCTGGTATCTCAAGGCCGACGGAGGCGCGAACCCGGCCGACCCCTCGAAGAACAAGGTCAAGAAGGTCGTCCAGCTCGGCGCGACCAACCACGGCACCACCATGAGCGGCATCGAGACGCTCGCCGACATGCTCCACATGCTGGAAGCCGGGGAGAAGCCCCTCGGGAAGGCGGGCATCCAGCAGTACGAGAAGTCCGAGTTCATCAAGGAGCTCAACGCCGACGGCGACACCGTTCCCGGGGTCGACTACACCGTGATCGCCACGAAGTACGACGAGATCACCACCCCCTGGCAGAGCACGTTCATGACGGCGGGCCCCGGAGCGACGGTGCAGAACATCACCTTGCAGGACGGCTGTTTCGTGGACTTCTCCGCCCATCTGGGCATGACGTACAGCCCGCGTGCGGTCGGCCTTGTCAAGCGGGCCCTTGACCCCTCGGCCCCGGCGGCTCCCTGTGTGCCGAGGGCGCCCGCCCTCTGACTCCGGCCCGGACCGGGGAGCTCGCCCCCACGAGCGTGCTCCCCGGACCGGTGGTGGGGGTGTGTCAGCCCTTGATCCGCTCCCGGATCCAGATGCCGGCCTCCTTGAGGACGCCGGTGCCCGTCCAGGAGTCACCGTTGCAGGTGCCCGGCTTGAAGACCGCGCCCGAGCGGTCGTCGTCGGAGTAGTTCCAGTTGGTCCAGGAGATGCCCTTCTCCTCCATCAGGTCGATGTACTTCTGCGCCATGCCGAAGTCGTTGGCGCCCTCCCCGGCCGAGTTCTGCGTGCCGAACTCCGTGACGAACATGGGGAGTCGGTCGGCCGCGCGGGACAACGTCTGCAGGTACTGGTCGTCGTGCGAGGCCGCGTAGAAGTGGAAGGTGTACATGATGTTCTCGGCGTCGACCGGGTTGTCCACGACCTCCGTCTCGTCGCCGTCCTCCGATACGCCGAGCGAGGACCAGGCTCGGGTGCCGACCAGGGCCACGCCGTCCGGGTCGTGCTGCCGGATCACCGGGATGATCTCCTCCGCGTACGACTTGATCTGCGACCAGGAGACACCGCTCGGCTCGTTGGCTATCTCGTAGAAGACGTTCGGCTGGTCCGCGTACTTCGTCGCCATGTCCGTGAAGAACTTCTTCGCCGACTCGGTGTTGGCGTTCGGGTCGCCCGGGTCGAGCTGGTGCCAGTCGATGACGGCGTACATGCCGCGCGCGATGGCCTGGTCGACGACGCGTTGGGCGAGCTTCGTGAACTTGTCCGGGTCGGTCTCGTAACCGCCCTCCTGTACGTACGTCGAGACACGCAGGACGTCCGCGCCCCAGTCCTGCGCGAGCGCGTCCAGGGAGCCGTCGGTGAGGCACTGTTCGTACCACTGGGTGCCGTGCGAGCTCATGCCCTTGAGCTGGACCGCCTTGCCCTGCTCGTTGCAGAGCTGTTCGCCGCAGACCTCGAGCTGCCCGTTCGCGGCGACGGCCGAACCGGCGGGGGCGGCCTGCGGGGAGGCCGGTGCGTCGTCCCCTGCGAGGGCGCTGAACTGGGTGGACGCGGCGAGCAGCAGCGCGCCGGAGAGTGCAGCCCCGAGAAGTGCCTTGCGGGGGAGCCTGCGGTCGGTGGAGTGCTTGGCCATGGAGGTGGGCCTCCTGCTCATCGTCAGTGGGGGGTTGGTG
>NZ_JAAAHS010000062.1 GCF_009908195.1 Streptomyces boluensis
CAGAAGGGTTCCGCCATGACTTCCAGAAGAGCGCCGCGCACCCTGCCCTCCGCCCGTTCCCACCGTCTGGAACCACCATGTCCGGCAAGCACCAGGCCGAAGCCACCACGGCCACCGTGAAGTTCCCCCACCGCAGCAGGCGCGGCATCCTGCTCGGTCTGACCGCCCCGCAACTGATCGTCGCCAGCCTCACCGGCCTTCTCCTTCTCGCCGTGGTCCTCACCCGCGGTGTGGTCGGCGCGCTTCAACTCATCCCGCTGTGGGCCGTGATCGCCCTTCTCGTCTTCGTCCGCCACCGGGGCCGTGCACTGGCGGACTGGGCTCCGATCGTCACCCGATACGTTCTGCGCCGAATGCGAGGCCAGCTCGTCTGGCTCACCCGGCCCTCCCGCCGGCCGACCCGTGAAGGGCTCCTCCACCTGCCCGGCACCGCAGCCAGCCTGCGCGTGGCCACCGCCCCCGACGGTCGCTACGGTGCGGTCCACGATCCCCACAGCGGCACGCTGACGGCCGTGGTCAAGGTCGCCTCCCGCGCCTACGCGCTGCTCGACCCGGGCACCCAGCAGGCCAACGTCAGCGGCTGGGGACGCGCACTGGCCGCGCTCGCCCGCACCGGGCAGATCGCCCGCATCCAGGTGATCGAGCGCACCGTCCCGGACTCCGGCGACTCTCTGCGCCGCTACTGGGAAGAGCACGGCCAGCCGCATGCCCCCATGGCGGGCGCGATCTACAGCGAGCTGATCCAGAGCGCGGGCCCGGCGGCGGCCCCGCACGAGGCGTACGTCGCGGTGTCGCTGGACACCAAGGCGGCGCGACGGCTGATCAACCAGGCCGGCGGCGGTCTGACCGGGTCTTTCAGCGTCCTGGCGCAGCTGACCTCCACCTTCGATCAGGCCGCGCGAACCGCTGGGCTCAACCCCACCGGCTGGCTCACCGCCCGCGAGATCGCAGCCGTCGTGCGCACCGCGTACGACCCCAAAGCCCTCGCGACGCTGGACCGTTGGTCCACCGCCGGCCGTCCCGAGGCCGAGCCCACCGCCGCCGGACCGGTCGTGGTTGTCGAGAAGGCGGACCACATCGCGACCGACTCGGCCGTCCACGCCACGTACTGGGTGGAGAACTGGCCCCGGACCGAGACCTCGGCTGGCTTCCTGCACCAACTCCTGTTCACCGGCGGGGTCCGGCGCACGCTGTCGCTCTCCTACGAGCCGAAGGGACTGGATGCCGCCCTGCGCGATGTCCAGCGCAAGAAGGCCAGCGTGATCGCTGATGCCGCTGAGCGGGCCCGGCGCGGCCAGGTCGACTCCGAGGCGGACTCGATCGAGTACCAGGACATCAAGTCCAGGGAGCGCCAGCTGATCGCGGGCCACGCCGATGTCGCCCTGACAGGGCTGCTGACCGTCTCGGCCGACTCCGAGGAAGAACTCCGGTCCGCCTGCGCGGTCGTGGAGACCGCCGCTGTCGGAGCCCAGCTCGACGTCCGGCCGCTGACCTGGCAGCAGGCCGAAGCGTTCACAGCTGCAGCCATGCCGCTCGCGCTCGCCGTCTGACGCTGGCTCGGCCTTCCCTCTCCTCGAAAGAGCCCTCATGTCCCGCACCGCCAGCCCGACCGCGCAGGACTTCGTGCCCTTCGCCACCACCGCGCTCGACTTCCATCGCGCGCTCAACATCCCCGGTGGCCCGCTCGTCACCACCCGCGCCGAGTTGGACGCCCTGCACGCCCACCTCGTCGCGCTCCACGGCCTGCTCGATGCCCATACCAGCCGCACCGGTCAGCTCGTGCCGGTCGAGGGCGAGCAGCTCCGCACTGCCCGCACCCGGATCTGGCAGGCCGCCGACCACGTCCACGCTGCCTACCACGCGGCGCCCCGGCAGGACTCCGGCGAGCTGCCGGAACCCGAGGCGTGCAGGGCGGGGCTGCCCGAAGGGGCACCGGAGTTGACCATCTGCCAGCGCCACCAGCGCACCGCGCACCTGGTGCGCCGCCGTACCACCCCGGCCGACCTGCACGCGCCGTTCACCGGTCTCGTCCGCCGCTGACCCACTCCCCGTCTGGAGAAACGTTCATGCCCCGCACCCGCGCCAGCGCCTCCCCTCTGTTCGTGCCCCACAAGGCATCGCGTGCCGAACAGACGGCCGCCCGAGCCGGTTTCGCCGAGGCCCGTCGCCAGGCCCGCCTCGCCGGAACATCGCCCAAGCACCGCGCAGAGGAGATCTTCGACCCGGAGCTGCGACCGGCCTATCCGCCGTCGGGTCGTCCCGGTCCGGCCTCGGCCCGTGGCGGGAAGCTCAAGCTGCCTGCCCACCGGATGACCACCGCGACCGCCAGCGGCGCGTACCCGTTCGTGGCCGAGGGCGGCCTGGGGGCGGAGGGCGTCTTCATTGGCCGCGATGTCCACGCCGAAGCCGCGTTCTGCTTCGACCCCTTCTCGCTGTACGGCAGCGGCCGGATCGAGGGCTTCACGAACCCGAACGCGGTCCTCGCCGGGATCATCGGCATGGGCAAGTCGGCGCTGGCGAAGTCCATCGCCACCAGGTCGATCGCCCACGGCTACCGGATCTACATTCCCTGCGATCCCAAGGGCGAGTGGACCGGTGTCGCGCAAGCTCTCGGCGGCTACAGCATCGCGCTGGGCCCGGGGCTCCCAGGCCGGTTGAACCCGCTGGACGCCCCGGCCCGGCCCTCCTCCGTGAGCGAGGACGACTGGGCAACGGAGGTCCGAAAGCGCCGCCTGCTGCTCCTGGCCAGCCTGGCGCGCACTGTGCTGAAGCGCGATCTCCTGCCGATGGAGCACACCGCCCTGGACCTCGCCCTCGACCTGGTCGTCGCCGAGGCTGCCGCCCGTGGCACGGTGCCCCTGCTCGGCGAGATCGCGCACGCCCTCGGCTCGCCCGAACGCCTCGATCGGGCCCTCGGCCACCAGGCCGGGCACCTGGGCTCGGCCGCCCAGGACCTCGCACACGCCCTGCGCCGCCTGGTGCACGGCGACCTCAGCGGCATGTTCGACGCCCCCTCGACCGTGGCCTTCGACCCGACCACGCCGATGCTGTCCATCGACCTCTCCCGCCTCGGCGGCTCCGGCGACGACACCGCGCTGGTCCTCGCCATGACCTGCGCGAGCGCGTGGATGGAATCCGCCCTCGCCGACCCCGACGGCGGCCGACGCTGGGTGATCTACGACGAGGCCTGGCGGCTGATGAGGCACATCGGCCTGCTGGAACGCATGCAGAACCAGTGGAAGCTCTCCCGGGGACTCGGCATCGCGAACCTCATGGTCATCCACCGCCTCAGCGACCTGCTCAGCGCGGGTGACGCCGGCTCACGCGGCCGGGTGCTCGCCGAGGGCCTCCTAGCCGACTGCTCCACCCGCATCATCTACCGCCAGGAGCCCGACCAACTCGCCGCCGCCGCGTCGCTGCTCGGCCTGACCGGAGTCGAAACCCAGGCGGTGTCCGCCCTGACCAAGGGCCGGGGCCTGTGGAAAGTCGCCGGCCGCTCCTTCATCACGCAGCACATCCTGCACCCGGCGGAACGCGAGCTGTTCGACACCGACGCCCGCATGACCACCTAGCCCAACCAGCCTGCTCTGTAAGGGAGTTACCTCATTTCATCAGCCGCGCCGCAGACAGGCCGCCGAACCGGAGAGGTCCGCACCCCGGCCGCCAGCCCAAGCATCGGCGCACCGGCCGCCGACGGAAACCGTCTCGCCGACGCCCCGCCCGAGGAGTTCGAGGAGCTGTTCTCCACGATCCTCACCGGAGACTTCGGCGCGGTGGCCCGGCTGCACCAGGTGCTCGAAACCGCCTCGGCGTGGTGCCGCACCCACGGCGCCCGCGGCAGCGCTGCCGAGCTGGACGTGCTCGCGGAGCGCCTGGCCGATCTCCGCGAGGAACTGCACCTCGTACGGGAGGGCGTAGGGCACGAGATCCGCTCGCATCGAGCGGCAGCGGCGACCCGTACCTCCCCGGCCATCTCAACGCGAGACGCCTCCGCCGGCCCACCGACCGCGACGTCTACTCCTCTGCCACCGACCCCCGTCCGCTCGCTGCCGTACTCACGGTGAAGACCGGCACAGGAACAAGGATCGACCATGTCTACTTCTTCCACTTCTCCTTCTTCCACTTCTCCCGCACCGGCCGAGAAGCAACCGGCGTCGATCACCGATCGCCTGGAGTGGCGGCGACACCTCCCCGCACTGGCCTTCGCCGCCGCCGGCATCAACCAGGCGTCCGGCGCCTGGGACGCGGTCTCGGACTCCTTCTGCGACCAGGACGGCAGGCCCATCGACGAGAAGGGCTACGCGGACGGCCAGGTGAAGCGCGACGCCGAAGCGTGGAAGCACACCGAGGTCTTCCTCGATCACGGCCCCGAGGTGCTGGCCGGGGTCCGCGCCGCCGCCGAAGGCCCTGACTACGTCGAGGGACGGATCAGCGAAGACCTTCGCCAACTGCGCGGGATCGACACCACCCTGGAACGAGCGGGACAGCTCCGACACGAGTGGGACCAGATCATGGCGCTCATGGATGCCTCGCTCCCGGGCTCACTGAAGCTCTACCAGGAGCGTGCGGAGGAGCACCGCAACTCCGAGGGCTGGCACTACGCGGACGAGCTGTCCCACCAGGGCCCGGCGCTCGTCCGGGCCGCCGAATACCTGGCCAACCGGGTGGACGCCGAACAGCCTTCGCGGACCGAACGTGCGCGCATGGCCCTCACCCGGTCCGCTCCCGGCGCTCGCGGCGCCCTGCCCACTACTCCTCCTCCGTCCCCGGCACCGAACCCCCCGTCCCCAGGCCGATCTCGCTGACGCTCCTCAGCCCGCAGCCGTGCCTTCGCTGCTTGGGTACTGAGCGGTGGAGCGTCCTCATACCCCGTACTTGCCGTTAACACAATCGTCCTACCGCGGTTGCAGGGCTGAGCCGTACGCTTCCAGACACGGCACGGACAGGACGAGGGGAACGCATGATGAATGACGATTCGCTGGGTGAGCGCCTGAAGTCCGCACGGAAGATGCGGGGACTGTCGAGCGCACAGCTCGCCACCAGGGTGTCAGTGTCCGCCAGTTACCTCCGCAAAATCGAGGCCGGCTCGCGCAAGGCTTCGGCACGTCTGGTCCTGGACTTCGCGCACGCCCTGCACGTCGGCCCCGAGGTGTTGACCGGCCAGCCGTACTACGGCAGCGCCGAGGCCGAGGACCGCATTCAGGCGGTCGTGCCCGAGCTGCGTCGTCTACTCCTGTGCTACGACGCTCCCGATGATCTGGACACGCGCCCTCGCGATCTGGCGGTCCTGGCCTCCGAGGTCGACCAGATCGCGGCCCTGCGGCGTGATGCAAAGTACGGGCCCATGGGTCCGCTGCTCGCCCCGGTGGTCACCGAACTGACTCACATTGCTCTCGACGGCCCCAACGGGGATTCGACCGAGCAGCAACGCCAGGCCTACCTTCACCTGGCCCGCGCCTACCGGGCCGTGAACAGCCTCGCCCACAAGATGGGCCACCACGACCTGTCCAACACCGCTTTGGAAAGGGTCCGTTGGGCGGCTGACCGCTCCGGTGACGCCCTCATGCAGGTCACCGCCGGATACCTGGTCGCGGGAGCAATGCTCCGCACCGGCGCCTACACCCCCGCCCGCAAGCTACTGACCGGGCTCCGGGAAGAGCTGGAACGCCAGATGCCCGAGCGCTCCTACAGCCCCGAGGGCCTCGCCCTCGACGGCGCCCTGGTCCTCAAGCTCGCGGTCGTCGAGGCACGCAACGGCCACCCGGACAAGGCCATGCGCCTCCTGGACGAAGCGCGCGCTGTCGCAGCTGTGGGCGGTAACCTGGACAGCCTCGCCTACGAGATGTCGTTCGGCCCCACGAACATCATGATCCACGAGGTGCACACCCTCATCGACGCCCACGACACAGAACAGGCCCTGGCCCGCCTGCGCGAGGCCGGTGACAACGGTCGCGATTGGACCCCGCCCGACGCGACCGTCGGCGAGCGCAGTTCGCACCATTACATCGACGTCGCCCACGCCCGCCTGACCGAAGGCGACCGTGCCGGTGCATTCGCTGACCTGCACCAGGCACGCAAGATCGCTCCGAATCACACCCGGTTCCATCCCAGTGCGAGGGAGACCGTGGGTGCGCTGCTGCGTCAGGAGCGCCAGCCGACCGAGGAAGTCGTCCGCTTCGCCAACTGGACTGGCCTTAGCACAACCTGACGATGGGTCAAGCCACCAGGGGGCAAGTTCCTGTGGACAGTTTGTCCCCTCACAGGCGCACCCCGCTTGAAATGGTCTCCTCACCTGCCCGGTGAGGAGACCGTTCTTATGACCAACCCCCCGCTCATGAGCGCCGACTGGCTTCCCGTACTCGAGCCCGAGCTGAAGCCGACGGGCGTGTGGTGGGACGTCATCCGGGTCGGCGAAGACACCGGTCGCATGGTCCTCGAACTCCTGAAAGACCATGGGCATCGCGCTGCCCCTGCCATCCTCGACCCCCAGGGCCGGGACCCGCGCATGTATCTCCTGGTTCCACTGGGTGCCGCACGCACCTGGAACCGCAACGGCACCGTCGCGCTCGGGGAACGCGCCCACGTCATGGTCCCGCCCTACAACCACACCGTGGGGTCGACTCTGCACTGGCACGCCCAACCCCAGCACCCGCGCCTGTTCATCAGCCCCCAGCACATCGCCGCTGCGCTGAGGCACTTGGTGAACGTCGAAGCGGACGGAGCCGAGCTATGAGCTCCGCCCCCACCGCGGACCTTGCGCACGTGCGCACCCTGATCGACATCACGCGGAAGACTGGCCTGGACGGGCATCTGCCGGGCCGGGATGTGGTCCGGGGCCAGATCCGGGAGCTGTCCGGCTACCTCAATGCGCTGCGCGGCACGATCGCGACACGGGGCCGCGACCCCGGCGACCGACAGCTGCGCCGCGACGCCATGCTGGTGCTCACGCAGGTGCCGGAGCCCGACGAGTCGACCATGCGGCAGGCCGAGCGCCTGCGCCAACTCGCCTTGGTCACTGGGCAGTTCCTCGATCTGGCCGAGACTCGGTCGGAGGCCTCAGGATGAGCTCGCGTTCCGCGGGCCTAGCGAGTGGCGTACAGGGCCCCAGATTTGAGCTGCCTCGTCGCCGGGTCTGCCCCGCGATCCAGTGCGGGGGCGGCTGGTGCAGCATCGCCTTGGAGCCGCCCAGCTCGCCCTGTTACTGCGGGCGCCGGCCGTGACCCGGCAAACGTCAGCGGCGGTCGATCGCCGAGGCAGCCGTCACCGTCGTTCTGGTCGCCGCCGTCGCGGCTGTGTTCGTCACCCTCGTGTACCAGGTCATGGCCCAGCGCTGACCTGACCGCATTTGAAGGAGCAGAGCCGTTGAGTGTTTTCGGGGACTACGGGCAGTTGCCGCCTGAGTGGGTGGAGCGCTGCACAGCCTGCGACGAACCCGTGTCCTACGTCTCCGCGCCGGAGGACAAATCTCAGCCCAAATCGGTGTGCCGCAACGAGAGTTGCGGGCTTGGCCGCCCGATCGAGCGGCCCGCACCGCGCATCCCGAACCCGCCCCCGAAGGCCCCACTGCCGAAGCAGGGCCGCGCTCGCGGCGTGCCGAACGCGATGGACCGGTACCGCCGCCCCTGACCGCTTCCCTCACGGGCTCGATCGCGCATGGGGCGCCCGTGGGGGGGGGAGCACCAGCCCACGACCGAGCCGACCGTCCTTCGATCGGAGACGACACCGATGAGCACCGCGTGGGACACCTACGCCGAGACCCGACCTCAGCGCCCTGTCACGAACCGCACGGGGCAGTTCACCTGGTGGAACTGGACGCAGTACCCCGACCACGGCCCTGGCACGGAACTGCTGGGCCAGCCGCAGAACGTGCTGGACCTCGGCTGCGGTGACGGCCGGAACATTGCACACCTCGTCTCGAACGGCGCGACTGGCATCGGCGTCGACATCGCCGGCCTCCAAGTCGAACGCGCCCGCAAGCGTTGGTCGCCCGCCTACTACAACGAGTTGACGTTCGCGCACGCCGACGCGGTCGACTACCTGCTGCGGTCCGAGGAACGGTTCGACGCGATCACGTCCGTGTTCGGTGCCGTCTGGTTCACCGACCCCACGGTGCTCCTGCCCCTCATCGTCGATCACCTCACGCCCGGCGGAGTCTTCGCCTTCTCTCATGAGCCGCCGATCCAAGGCTGCTACGGCTGCCAGGGCTCCTACATCCGACCCAAGGGCACAGGCCCGCCCCGGGTGGTGCGGCGGTGGGCGTACGACGGGCCGATGTGGTTCAACATCCTGATCCGCGCGGGCTTCGTGCACATCACCACTGACATCATCGACGCCCCCGACTCTGACGGCGTCGGCACCCTCCTCGTCCGGGCCGAGCGCCCCGCTTGAACCCCTACGCTCCCGCTCCCCTTTACGGAAGGACCTTCGTGTGCACCAGCTCGTCGCCAGTCGACTGCGCCTGGGCATCCGTGCCCGCGCTCTGGCTCGACTCCGCGTACTGGGGGCTGTGGCTGATCGCCGACGGCCACACCTCGCACGCGGCCGAGCAGCGGGCCGCCCACATCCCCGAATTCCTGGGAGGTGACAGATGCCGGACCACATACACGGCGACCGCGACCACTCGCCCCACTGCACGATCTGCCTGGCCCGGGAGCACACCGACTACGACGCGGAGCGGGCCAAGGACGCCGCCAAGTACGAGTCCGTGCAGGCCACTTCGAGCGGTCCGCTTCTACTCTGGGGCTGCCTACTCGTGTGCGCCATCGTCGCGACCGGCCTCCTCATACCCGTCATCGCCTGGCGCTTGTCCTGATCGACCACACCAACTCGGAGCCCACCGTGGACCTGTCCGTCTTCCTCTTCCTGACCCCCGACAAGCCGGACCGGGAGATCGAGTTCTCCATGGACTGGGAGATCGAGTTCTCCATGGACTGGGACAGCCCGTGGCCTCCGCAGCAGGAGCTGCACTTCGACGGCGAAGGCCTCTACGTCGCCACCACCGTGGAGAGCGTCAAGGACGTTCTGTCCTACGAAGGTCGCGCCACGCTGCTCTACCTGCGCGCGCTGCCGTCTCTGTCCGGCGCCGCCCACGACGCCCATCTCATCGCGGCCAAGATCGAAGCGCTCCCCGGAATCACCAACGTCTACGTACGCGACCACGAACGCGACTGACACCACCTGGAGGACTCTCGTGACACCGCGGCGCGCGGCACGGCTCGCTCTCATACCCGCCACCGTCCTCACCCTCCTCGGCGCGACGGACGCCGGCTGTTCCACCACGGGCAGCGTGGGTGGCGGACAGAACGGAGGCGGCTCCGGGGGGTCTGGGCCAGACCCGGCGAACAGGGGGAAGGTGTCGGGCAACGTCATCGGCGGGCGCTGTACCTTCCGAAGCGGCGAACCCTATGTCGACGGAGGCAGCATCTGGGCCTGGGCCGACTCCACCTGCCGCAAGGCCGTTGTGCGCCACTCGCTCACCGTGATCCTGGAGAGGAAGGAGGGCACCTCCTGGGTCCAGAAGAACCGGGTCTCCAACCACCTCGCACCCGCCCTCGGAAAGACGAAAGAGGTCAAGGCGCCCACACTGTGCGTTCCGGGCGAGTACCGTGCCAAAGTCGAGATCAGCGTGGAGACGGTGAAGGACCCCGGCGGCCCGGACAGCGGATCGATGGACAGTTCCATCGTTGATGTCTACAAGGAGCACTGCGCGTGAAGACCAGGCGCCCCAACCCCGCGAAGCACCGCCCGGAGGCCTCGCTGTCGATGCGCCTCGGCGGCTCCGGCCGCTCGTTGCCCGTGCGGCTCTGGCACGCGCTGAACGACAAGCTGCGCCTCGACCGAGTAAGGAAGCCACGGTGACCTGCGGAGAGTGCCGCGACCTGGGTATGCCGTGCACTGATGCTGGCACGCCGGGATTAGAATCGAACATGTGTTCACGAGTCCGGAGGAGCGAGTCGCCCACCTGCGCACAGTCGAGGCCTGGCTGGAGCACCAGCTCAACCTGACCCGGACCAACCGCCTCAACCTCGAA
Organism: Streptomyces boluensis; assembly: GCF_009908195.1. GTDB lineage: Bacteria > Actinomycetota > Actinomycetes > Streptomycetales > Streptomycetaceae > Streptomyces > Streptomyces boluensis. The sequence goes on from NZ_JAAAHS010000062.1 coordinate 10,031, forward strand.
GCGCAGATCGACCACGACCGGAAGCGTCGCCAGCGGGCTCATGCCGAACTCCGATGGAAGATCCAGCCCGCCCGCGCCGCCGAGGGGCAGGCGATGCTGCACCGGGGCGGCTGCCACCTGTGGAGACAGGAGTTCGGCTACCTCGACCGAGCCGAGGTCGAGGTAGCCCTCAGCGACGAGCACCTAGGCGAAATCGAGTTCTGCGACGTCTGCAACCCTCTGGCCGCGCTCGGGCCCGGCTACCGGTAGGGCGTGACCGTACGCCTGGCGGTGCCTGGGCGTGACCGCACGTCAGTGAGCTGGCACCGAACTGTCGACGGGTGCTGGGGACATGAATGTCCGCAAGGCGGTGAGCATGCCGTCGGCTGCTCAGTGCGTGCACTGCTGGCGGACCATCGGCCACGATCTCTCTGGAAGGACACGGGTGACCACGCTCCGAGTCGTCACGTTCAACACGCTGTTCGGCGGCCACGACGACTTCGGCCTCGGCGTGGGCGATCGATGGTCCGGCCAGGTCTCGTTCCTCACGGGACTTGAGGCGGACGTCCTTGCGCTGCAGTTTTCCGGCCGCAGGTAGAGCTGTACGTGACGTTCGCGGTGGCAGTGACTGCGGGCACCCCGCTCTCGTTTGCCGACCGGCGTCGTGGTGTTCGCCATGTCGCTGTTGGTCGGCACGGAGGGCACGTGGCACGCAAGTTGCTGCTAGGACAGCTGCGGGTACAGGAGATCAATCACCGAGACGGTCGGGTGTCGTACACGATCGTCCAGGCAGGCGGAGCCGTACACACGCGGGCAGACCGGTACCTGGTGAAGTTCGAGAGCCAGGGCACCGACCGTACGTACGCGTACTACCTGGTGGATCACCTGCGCTGGCTGGAACATGAAGGGCTGACCTTCGAGACGGTCCAGTTCCGCGACCTGGAGCGGTACATGGGGGCGGTCGGCGCTGAAGTGCGCGGGCCCACCGGTGTGCCGTGGCGGGTGGGGAAGCGTCCGTACGGCAACAGCGCCCTCTCAGGGGCCGCTTCCTGCCTGAAGGGCTTCTACCTGCAGCAGGCGGCCCTGGGCTGCAACCAGGAGTTGGGGCGTCAACTCGACCGGCACCGGATGCCGACGAAGGCGGACCGCTCCCGCTCGTTCCTCGGGCATGTGAGCCATAGCATGCCGTCGAACCCGCTGGCTCCGACGCGGACCCGGCGCCGCCATCCGAAGATGCTCCCCGACGGAGCCCGCGGGCGGCTCCTGAAGGTCGTGAACGCGATCCGCGACCGCATGGTCGTGGACTGGCTGGGCGACGGCGGATTCCGGATCGGCGAAATGTGCGGGCTGCATCTGAGCGATCTGCATCTGCGGTCCAACGCCGAGTGCGGCGAGTGTCGTGCTCCGCACGCCCACGTCTGCCACCGGGACGGGCTCGTCAACCGGTCGCGGGCCAAGACCAAGCACCCGTGGGCCCTTGAGGACGGCGTGATCCGCGGCGGGCTGATCAAACGCGTCAGCCCTTTGATGATCCACTCGTACTTCGAGTACATGACGTGCGAGTACCCGCCTGCGGCGGAGCACGGGATGGTCCTGGTCCAGCAGCACGGACCGCGCCGTGGCATGCCCTGGGCCACGGAGGGTGCCCGCAAGATGCTCAGGCGGGCCGGCAGCCGGGCACGCCTCGGCCGGATCCGGCCGCACATGTTCCGGCACGACTTCGCCAACGCGGTCCTGGATGCCTCGAACGGCAACCTCGTCGTCGCCCGGGACGCCGGCGGGTGGGCCTCGATCCAGGTCGTCGACGAGATCTACGCCCACGTCGACATCAACGACCCGGTCTTCGAGGCGGCGCTGCTCACCGTGTGGGGTGAGGCGTGATGGCCGTTCTGATCCCCGTCACGGAACCGGTCGACCGCCGTCGCACCCGTGACCAACTGGAGATTCTCACGGCCCTGTTGTCCGGGCCGACCGTGGACGCCTACATCCGGGACGAGCTGATCAAGTTCCCGGAGGACCATCCAGTGTTCGGCTGGAAGTGCAACGTGGTGGGCTGCGAAGGGCCTGCCCGGGGCGGTGGCAGCAAGGACATGTGCGTCACGCATCTCGACGAGTACCGCAAGCGGGTGAAGACCGAGCCCGAGCTGACCCGCTATACGTTCCAGCAGACGGCCGTCCCCAGGGACATCCGGCGGGTTCGGAACATCGACCCGCCGGACTGCCGGGTCTGCCGTCACCGCCCGTCGAAGCTGGACTGGGTGGAGTTGTGCGAGCGCCACTACCGGCGGTGGATGCGCGCTTTGAAGGACACGCCGGCGGCGCCGGACTTCGAGGTGTGGTGCACGACGCAGACACCGCTGCGCAGTTTCGGCCGGTGTGCCGTGGCCGCCTGCCACCTGTGGGCCTACAGCCCGCTCGGGATCTGCCACAGCCACCACAACCGCTACCGGACAGCGGGTCAGCCGGGCGGCGCGAGGATCGCCGTCAAGCGGTGGCAGCACGCCTGGGACCTTGGCAAGGAGATTGCGGTCGAGTACGACGACGAGGCCGCATTCCGGTCCTGGTGCGCAAGGGTGCCGGTCGTCACCCGGCCTGGTCAGGTGAGTCTGCGGGGGCTGCCGCCGCTGCTGAAGGCGGAGTTCCAGTGGTGCCTGTTTGCTCGCTCGCAGCGTCGGGATCTTTCCTTCTGGTCCGCGCAGTGGATGCAGGTGCTGGTCACGAAGTGCCGCACCGCGGGCTGGGAGTCGATCGCGGAGGTCGACACCAGGGTCTGCTCCCACACCGACCGCATGATCGTGCACGCGTTCCGCGCCGACCTGCGGCTGGTCTACTACACGAAGGAGGACACCCGGGAGGCCGGGTTCCTGGAGACCGATCACTTCGGGATCCGGCTGACCGGCGACCGCGGCAGCCACCTGGACTTGAGGCGTGTCCAGCAGCGGTGGCTGCGCGACATGCTCTGGGACAGCCTGGCCACTCGCCTGCGCTCTCCGCAGGGAGCCCGCAGCGGCAGCCCTTTCGATGCATCGCGCCGTGCTGCCGTCGAACTCGGTGCTTTCCTCGCCATCGCCGCTCCGCAGGGCGGACACGACCCACGGTTGCTGACCGCCAAGCACATGGACGCCTTCGTCGTCGACCAACGCCGACGAGCCCGTGACGGCCTGCCGTCCCTGGGACTGCACCGTTACCATACGACCGAGCCCGGCACCTGCACGGACCACTCGCGAAGGGAGGTGTTCAACTACGCCCGCTACATGCTCCGCGAGGCCCTGGAGAACGGATCGGCCGACCAGATCGGATTGCCTCGGGAGTTCATCTGCGCCCTTCCCACCGGCGGCGGGCCCACGGAACGCTCGCGGTCCCCGTTCAGAGACGAAGTCGCCCAGGCCCTGGCCGACGAAGCCAACCTGGCCCAGTTCAGCACCGACTACGACCCCAACAACCGCGGCCTGCGCGACATCTGGGAGACGCTCGTCTTCACCGGCCGCCGCGCCAACGAGGTCGTCAAGCTCCGCCTCGACTGCATCGGCCGCTACGGCGGATTGCCGCTGCTCTGGCACGACCAGACCAAGGTCGGCAATCTCGACGAGGCCATCCGCGTCCCCGAGCGGACCTTCGAGATGGTCCAGCGCCGGCAGAAGATCACCCTGCAGCTGTTCCTGGACCGCTACGGCCGCATGCCGACCCAGGCGGAGCGCAAGAGGCTGGCTCTGTTCCCCTCCAAGAAGGGCAACGCCAATCTGGAACGGTCCGTCTCCTATGGATGGTTCCAGAGCTGCTTTCGCTCGTGGGTCCACCAGTTGGAAATCCAGGGCCCCTGCGTCCCTCACCAGGCCCGCCACACCTTGGCCACGAGACTGCTACGCAGTGGCGCGAGCATGCACCACATCAAGCAGTACATGGGCCAGATCTCGATGCGGATGGCCGAGCACTACGCGAAGGCCGCCGTCTCCGAGATCGAGGATGTGCTGCAGATGGTCTGGGTCGGCGGTCCCGGCTCCGCCGTTCCCGGGCGCCTGCTCGCCTCCCCGTCCACGGCTGAGCCGCTCAGCCCGGCGGAGGCCCAGGCCATGGCGCTCGATCTGTCGCGGCGCAGTACGCCGACCGAGGGCGGGTTCTGCACCTTCCAGCCGGTCGTCGAGGGCGGCGCCTGTCCTTGGAAGTTGAACTGCGAGGGCTGCGACCGGTTCGTCATGTCCGGGGCGGACTTGCTGTACTGGCGCCGCAAGCGGGACCAGTGGCGATCTATGGCGGAACGGGCCCCGGACAACGCAACAGCGGACTACCTTCACAAGCTTTTTGAGCCCACCGCCCAGGCGATCGACGGCCTGGAGCGGGCCCTCGCGGGGCTCGGTCTCCTCGAGGAGGCTCTCTCCCTGGACCTGCGACGGCCGCAGGACTACTTCCAGCGGGTGTGGGCCACCGCCTTTAGGGCCTCGGACCTCGTCTCGCTCGAATCCGGTGGGGCACCCCCTGCCATGGCACAAGCAGCGGAGGTCTCCGCATGACCGAACAGTCGGTGCCCCGCACCGCCCAGGCCCTCAAGGCCCGTCGCGAGCGCAGCCAGCAGAAGCTCCAACACGTCGGCGAAGCACTCGGTCGCATGCTCAAGACGCGCACGTCGATCACCGTCGCCGCAGTTGCCCGCGAGGCCGGCGTCTCGCGCACCTTCCTCTACGAGCACGCCGAGGCCGCCGACCTCGTCGAGAAGGCGATCCTCAAGGCCAGTGGCCGCCGTGCCCAGGACCGTCACGCTGCGCAGACCGCGATCGACGCCGCCTGGAGGGAGCGGGCGCTCAATGCCGAGGAAGCACTCAAAGCCGCGCAGACCGAGATCCTCGCCCAGCGCCGACAGATGGGCGAACTCCTGGGACAAGTACGCGACTTGAGTACTCCGTGGCAGGAGCGGGACGTGGTCCGGATCATGACGGAACACGCGGCGCTCACCCGGAAGGTCCAGGAGCTGAACGGCGAGAAGCGTTCCCTGGAGGACCGGCTCAACGCCTCCCGGGACAACGCGCGGTTCGCCGACCGGCGGATCGCTGAGCTGGAAGCCGAGCTCATCGAGACGAAGGGCATGGTGCGCCAGCGATAGACCACCGGTTCGGGGTGGGGCGGCCCCACCCCGAACCCGACCAACTGATCGACTCAGCAGCACCTCACCGATGGGGAGGAACGAAGTGCAACTGACCGTGACCGTTCAAAATCTTGGACACGGCGGGCTCGCGGACGGGGACGGCAACCCCGAGGACCGCTGGCCTCAGCTGGCCGAGCGGATCAACGGGGCCGCGGAGCGGGTCGGGGCCCCGCATGTGGACGTCGCGATGTTCTGCGAGGCCGTGAACTGGCACCGCTACGGCCACAAGCAACTCGCCCGCGCCATGAAGGACTTGAACCTCGATGCCGCACCGTTGGCGCCCTCTCGCAGCGGCTACGGAACTGCCCTGCTCTACCGTCGCGAGGTCCTTGGCCCCTGGGCCCGCCACAACCCCGACTTCGGCGAAGAGGCCCTGCATGGTCTCGCCGTGACCAGCTTCGACATCGCGGGGCTGCCCTCACCGCTCAGCTTCCTGCCGGTGCACTTCACGCCCTTCTCCGCCGAGCAGGCCGTCATCGAGGCCAACTACGCCGCGACCCGCGGATACAAGTACGGCCCCTTCGCCGTCCTCGCCGGCGACGTCAACTACGCACCCGCCTCCGACGCGCACCCGCTGCCCGACTTCGCGGAGATGCGGCCCTACAACGTCGGCTCGCGCACCCTCCTGGCCGAGGGCGACTTCGTTCCCGGCCAGGCCCTGGAGGCGGATCGGCGGGTCACCCGCAAGCTCGCCCACAACGGGTTCATCGACGTCGCCTGGCACCTGTTCCAGCAGACCAAGGACGAGTCGCTTCTACAGCCCACGGCCACCGACGACCGCATCGACCAGGCGTGGGTCTCCGGCCCTCTCGCGAACGCCGTCTCCGACTATCAGGTCCTCGACAGCCCGGCCGGGGCCAGCGACCACCACGGGCTGGTGTTCCGACTCGAACAGCGCGAACACCGTGCTCCACTACGGCAAGGACGGCGCCCTGACCGGCCCGGACAAGGAACACGCCGAGACCTCGATGCTCGCCCTGCACCTGCTCCAGTCCGCGCTCGTCCACGTCAACACCCTGCTGGTGCAGCAGGTCCTGGCCGGACCGGCCTGGGCGAAGAAGCTGAGCGACGAGGACCGGCGCGGCCTGACCGCGTTGTTCTGGTCGAACGTCAACCCGTACGGCACCTTCCGCCTGGACATGGACAAGCGCCTCGACCTGGGGACGGCGTCCGCCGTGCCCCGCCCCCGGACCCCGGCGGACGCCGCTGACAGGTCCAATGCGGGCAGGGATTGAGTTGCTCGAAGGAGTGGGAGACTTCCCCCCGTGGCGCGGTGGCGCCATCGCCTCCCGTGCCCCGAGGGTCGCCCCGACACGCGGCACGCATCGAGAAAGGGAACCCCTGTGATCAGGACGATCTTCTGCACTTTCCTCCAGCGACAGGCTGAAGGCATGGACTTCCAGCTGTACCCCGGTGACCTGGGGAAAAGGATCTTTAACGAGATCTCGAAAGAGGCATGGGGGGAGTGGGAGGCGAGGAAGACGGCGCTGATCAATGAGAAGAAGCTCGACATGAATGATCGCCAGGCTCGCCAGGCGATGGAGTCGGAAATGGTGGCCTTCCTATTCGAGGGTCACCACGTCGATCTCCAGGGCTACATCGCACCGTAGGGGCACGGCAACGCGACCGGTCTCCCCAACCACAGTGGAGCGGTCGCGAACCTCATGGGACGTCGCTCTGCGTTTCATAGGTGGTCGCTCGTGAAACACCCGCCCGCCCGACGGCCCATCTGCGGCGATCATGTTTCATGAGGTGTTGCAAACGGCCGGACGCCTGAAACACCCTCATGAAACGCTCCGGGACGTGAGCGACGACTTCAAGCGCGTGGAAGCGCACGACTGCCCGATGTCCACCTGCGCCGCCCCCGCGGGCTCCCCGTGCCGGACTGGCAAAGGCAAGGTGGCCATCCAGTACCACACCGCCCGCTTCCGCCTCGTGCCCCAACTCGCCAAGGTGCTCAGCGTGCCGACCCCGGCCGTACGCAAGCCGGGGTCGGTATGGACCGAGCTACCCCGACCGGTGAGCGCCGGCGCCGAACCGGCCGGGCACGTCCGCCTCGGCTACGCACGGACCTCGACCGCCCGGCAGTCCCTCGACGCACAGCTCGACTCCCTTGCCGAGGCCGGGGCCACCCGGGTCTTCTCGGAGAAGATCTCCACCCGCGCCACCCGGCGCCCAGAGCTGGAGGCCGCCGTGCAGCTCGCCGGGGAGATCCGCTCCTCCGGCGTCGCCGTCACCCTCGTCGTCCACGAGCACAAGCGGCTCGGCCGGGGCATCGAACTCGCCATGCTCGCCGAGGAACTGAAAGCGAGCGATGTCGGCCTGGAGTTCCTCACCGGGGAGCTGAAGGGCTCGCACGACCCCTCCGGGATCGTCTTCACCGTGCTCGCCGCGATGTCCGGGATGGAGCGCGAGTACATCCGCGACCGCACCCTCGAAGGCCACGAGTCCGCCCGCAAGCGCGGCAAGACCATCGGCGGCGCGGGCGTCACCGACGAAGACATGCTGTCCATGGCCCTCCACCTGCGCGACCAGGAGATGAGCCTGCGCGACATCGCCAAGCGGCTCGTCATCACCACCGGCACAAAGAAGGGCCAGCACCCCTCACCCGCCACCGTCATGCGGATGCTGCGTGAACACGACGAGCAGGCCGCCACAGCGGCGAGCGCATAATCGCCCCGCTGCTTTGCGGCTGGTGTCTGAGCTAGGACACCGGGGCCGTTCAGGTCCGCATCCGCATCCGCCTGGGCCATCAGCGAGGCGAACACCTGCTCCCAAGTGCCGTCCAGGGACCACATCCGCAGCCGGTTGTAGACGCCTCGCCAGTTGCCGTACTTCTCCGGCAGGTGAACCCACTGCGTTCCGGTCTGGAACTTGTAAGCAATCGCGTCGATCACCTCCCGGTGGTCCCTCCATCGACCACCCCGCTTCGGCCTCCGGTCCGGCAGTAACGGCTCAATCCGCGCCCACTGCACGTCAGTCAACGGCATACCCAGACCAACGATCGGATGATCCGAACGAAACACCCTAGTTCAGAGAAGCAGGCGTGCTCGTGGACACAGGGGGTTCCGAAGTCGCGTGCGCAGGTGCCGAGGGCGACCTTCCGCAGCTCGAAGTGGGCCAGGAAGTCCCTACTCGATCGAGTGGAGCACCAAGCCGTTGCGGCTCACGTCACGGACATGTCCGCTACGCTCATCCGCAGGTCAATGCCATTGCGAACACTTCCTCGGCCGGGAAACTGTGCGAGTGCAACTTCTGGGACCTCCTCGGGAACCGGCGCATGCACCAGACGCTGAATGCCCTCGGCTTGGGCAGCGCCTATCTCGCGTACGCCAACGAGACCACGAGCGGCCACCGATTCCACAGCGTGATCATGCTGAGCCATCGCGTACGGCTCGCGGCACAGGGCGCTGACCGGGACCGATACCACCACGTGATGGGCTGGGCGAACCTGATCGTGCCGGGGCTGGAAGGTCTGCTAGAACTGCGCAACCTGCACTTGGATCCCTTCGACCCGCGAAACCGCGCCAGAGAGGTGTCACCGCTGGGCGTCCTCGCCGCCCCCGACCGCCGTTCGCTGATCGTCGGAGACATCAACTCCATCGGCCTCGGTTACCCGGAACCTGATTGGACGCAACTGCCGGCGCACGTACGCAACGGGCATCTCCGTCCGACCCGCGAAGGTGAAGTCTCCGATCGCGAGGCGACCGAACTCCTTGCGCGCGCCGGGTTCCTGGACGCGAGTCAGCCCTTTGAGCAGGAGACGGTAGCGACGGCCGCGTTCGGCGAGCTCGACGTGCCCCGGCGCCAGGACCTCATCCTCATGAGTCCGGCTCTGGCCCCTGCGCTCGTCGACTATCAGGTCCACTTGGAGCCGGTCGAAAGGGACCTGTCCGACCACGGCGCCGTGCGGGCCGACTTCGACCTCAGCCTCCTCACCTGAGTACGTGGCCGTCCCGGCTCCTCAGGCGCTGTCGCGTTGCAGGTAGTGGTGCGTGAACACGCCGTGCACCCATGCCGCGGCTGCGCCCATCAGCGTGCCGCCGGACCAGTACCCATCAGAGGCCAGCTCGATCCCGGTCGCGAGCGGCGGCCGGTACTCGCCGAGATACCGAACCAGCGTTGACAGCTCGGAGTCGTCGTCGAGGTCATGACCGCGCTTCGTCAGGTTCTCGCGGACGGTGTCTTCGAGCGAGGGCGCCTCTGGGGCAGCCCGTCGTGGGGTGAGCGCTGTCACGATCTCATCCGCGGACACGTGCTCCGGGTCGTCGCCCAGGCGGACCGCGTACAGGTAGAGCGCGATGGTCGGCAGGGCATGTGTGAAGGGGCCAGCGCTGTAGCCCTTGGGCCAGACCGGCTCCAGCAACGCGGCCGAGCGGCGCAGCGAATCGGCCCACCGATTGGTCCGCCCTGTGTCACTCCCTGCCACGCTGAAGGCCATTCGGCCCGCCGCCCACCACAGATCCCGCATGTCAGCCATGCCGCCAACCTACGGGCCGCTGGTCTCCCTTGTCCCTCTCTTCAGCGAGCAGCCACAGTCGCTCAGTCGGGACGAACATGAAGTGCGCGCCGCCGCTGGGGAGTAACGTCGGCGCCCCGGTGCACAGACACCACACAGCAGTGTTCCAGGGGGTTGGGCATGGCAACGGAGGCTGAAGTCGCGAAGGCGCTTCGTGAGGCACGCGACACCGCGGTCACCGAGGCGCAGAAGTGGGCCCAGGCAGCGGTCGATGAGGTCACCGACCCTGAAGCGGGGCTCTCCTACGGCGGGTGGCTGCTTCAGGTCCGCGCGGCTGCCGCTGCGAAGCTGTGGCAGCAGGTGTACCTGAAGCCGAGTGAGATCGGTCCGGCGCCGAAGACAGACGAGGAGCAAATCAGGGCGGCGCTTCAGCGGGCTGCTGACGTGAAGTTCGAAGCGGATCAGCGCGAGGAGCAGCGCCACCCTTCCTGTGGAGACGTGGGCGATGCATGGGCTCACGTCATCCGCCAGGTTGAGATCAAGCCCTACCGTGACTTCGTCGAAGGCGTTGAGCGCGCAACTGCCCCGATCCGGGCAGAAGCATGACGGAGGCGCTGCCCGGGTGCCGGACACGATGACCGGGCGGTACCTGATCTGCGATGCCGGTCACCAGTCCCTAGGTCCGTAGCAGGCCAAGGTGTCGCGGAGGTGGTTGTCGCGGCCGCGCAGGTCAGAGGGCGATATCGAAGCGACGACGCAGTTTGCGCATCCCAGCGGTGTAACCACAGCCCCAACGCGTCATCGAGGCAGCATCGACCGTGTCGTCGTAGTCGCCTCCGGGGGTCTTGTGGAAGTGAGAGATGACGTTCCACACGCGGATCACCGGATCGCTGGTGTCGTCGAGGACGTGCCCCAGAGCGGTGAGGCGTGCCTCCCACAACGCTGTGCGCTCCTCGTCTGGCATGTCACCGCCGTACAGAGCCTGGATCTGCTCCTCGGTGACGCGGCTGGGCTCAACACCAAGGTCTGCGGAAACCAGGTACAGCGCGGTCGCGAGGCCGGCGGCGCCCTCGGCGAGCACGACCCCGTCGATGATGATGCTGTGGCCACTAAGTGGGCCTTCAACGACCGCCACGGCGCGCTCCCACGCCTGATCCCACAAGTCCGGGCCACCCCATCCTTGCCACCCTCGGAGCCGGTCCACCACGGTGGTCACTGGATATCTCCCTCGATCTCGGTACCTCGCACAACCGTGCCACACGCCGCAAGGCGGATGGCGGGAAGTTCATCAAACTCACCCCGGAAGCTGGGCAGGGTGAAGAGTCCACACGCCGCCGGGCCACCCCGGTCTCGTCACTGATCGGCCGGACGGCCGGTCCGCCCTGAGTGCCGAAGCGATACGTTCACTCGTCATGAAGCCATTCATCTTCCGGCATGGCCAGGACGTGTGGGGCAAGGACCTCTCCCTGCTCCACGCCTACGTCACTGTGGACCTCGGTCAGAATCCTGAACTGGCCGAGTTGATCAGGGACGTTCGTGCGGCCACCGTGGGCGACCCGCTCCGGCATGTTGATGACGGGGGGTTTCATGTCACGCTCTACCAGCTGAGCGAGAAGCCTGCCTCCGCGATTCCTGACGAGGAGCGCCAGGCCCTCGTCGCCGAACTGACCCGGCAGATGAGGGCAGTCACACCCTTCACCATCACGGTGGGCAGCCCCCTCGCGTACGGCACAGGGCTCGTTTTTGATCTTGGACCGGACGAGCCGCTCAATGAACTAAGAGCCGCTGCCACACGCGCCTTCACGATGGTGCGCGGACCCGAGGCCACGACCTACGACACCAACGTGCTCCACCTGACCGAGTCGTACGCCACCGCTGAGGTCTCCCTGGACCACTTCCACCAGATCCAGCGACGCGTACGCCGGGTCCGCCCCAGCCATGCGCCCCTGCGGATCGCGTCCATCGAACTGGTCGATGTCTCCGCCAACGCCGTCGAGAAGACCATCACCTGGAAGCCCGTGGCCCCACCGATCCCGCTCGGCGCCAGCCACTGAATCCCCACGGCGACTGCGGAGCCCGACACACCAACAGGCCGTCGGCGCAGTGGAGTACGACACCGAACGCCTCCTGCCGACTCGACACGCACAGTAGTCCGAGTCCGCCGGGCACACCCCGATGCGCCTGGACCGACGCCGTCCACCTCATGGACATCACCGCGGACGCCCAGGCCAAGACGATCACCTGGGAGATGGCGCGACCATCCCTCTCGGTACTGGCGGCTGAGGACCGGCGAGATCAGTTCCCCGGGCCTGTCCGTACTGGGCGAGCGGCGACATCGACCGCGGACGCCGACCAGTCGCCACTGGCCTGCTGCCACTGCACCGTCACCTGGCGGTGGATTCCCCGCATGCGCACCAGGATCGCCGCCGGGACCTGAGAGGCCAGCGTCAACAGGGCCGTGGCGCGGTCTTGGCACGGTTGGACCGCCACAGCCAGGAGCCGCACGACGAGCAGGTAGCCGCTGAGCGGCTGACCGGGGAAGCGCACCGTCCGCGCCCCCGCCGGCTACGGCAACCGTGGCCGCCGGCCGTGCCGGAATCCGCGGAGTGCTGGCCGCTTCTCGTCCTGCGGCCGCAGGTTGTTCCTGCTGCCGCTCCTAGCACCGAGTCGCGGCAGCACCAAACCGGCCGATCGCCGGATCCTCATGGGCCACCGCTCCTCTTCCAGCCTCCACGCCTACGGCTCACGCCATCGGCCCGGGGGCGTCCGGCAACGGAGAAAGCCCATGCACCCCGACAACGCCCTCATCACCTTCGAGCAGGAGGGGTCACGTGTCCTCGCGCGGATCAGCACGACCTCCCTCCCACCTGTGGACGACGCATCCGAACGGGACCACCGGTACGCCTACCTCACCGCTCCTCTCAGGCAGCGTGGCCTGGAGTGCACCGTCGAGTACGGCCTCAGCGACTACATCGTCAACGCCGAGCTTCCCGACGGCAGTTCGCTGATCATCTCGCCCGCGCAGGAACCGCCCTCGGAGCACGCCGAGTCCCCCGAGAGCTGGACGGTGACTCGTCACCGGTCCTCCGAGCCCGTGGTGTACGAAGTGGTCTACGACTCGGAGCCCGACGGCCCTGATGCCCGGCACGGTGGCAGTGTCCCGAATCTGCTCGCCGCAGTCGACGCGCGCCTGGACCGACTCGGAGTGGCTCCGCGCCAGGAGCAGGAAGTGTCCGCCGAGGAACACGCCGCCAGCACGGTGCTCCACCGCGCGGGTCTCGTCCCTGCCGTGGCGTTCGGCGGTGAGCACTACTACCGGCTGCCCTCGGCCATGACTGACCCGGCCGAGCAGCGTCTGGTGGTAACGCGGGCCTGCGACATGCTGCGGGCCGAGGGCTTCAATGTCGCGTGCGACCCGGCCCTCGTGGACCCCAGCCTCCGTCCTGCGCGGTCCCACGAGATGAGTCTCGGCGACCGTCTCGGGTACTTGGCCCAGTCCATCCAGACGGCCACGCACACGAGCGAGGCGGTCGCCTCGCTGAGCGAGCTGACCGCTCCCGGCGACGGCGTTCTCCAGGGGGTCATCGAGATCCTCGACACGACGGCCGACTGGTGGGAGGGCCTCGGGGACACCGCCGATCACCGCTACGCGGATGGCCTGCGCCTCATCGCCGAGGACCTGGACTCCTCCGCGATCAGGCTTCGAGCGATACGCAACGACCTCGCCGACCGTCACACCGCCCACCCGAGCAACGCTCGGGCGCAGGCGAACAGGACGGCCCCGTCGTGCTCTGCCTCGCCGCAGGTGAGCGCTGCCCTCGCTCCTTCACCGTCGGTCGGACAGCGCACGGTCCCGGTCCGTCTGTCGGCGGAGTCGTCCGCGCGCGCCACGCTGCTGCCCGTCCGCCCCTCGTCCGCCCCCGGTCGCTGATCACCCACCGCCTTGGAGTCCTCCATGTACCGCACCGGCAGAGGCTTTTCGTCCCTCACTCACCACTGCGACCGAGCCCACCCCGGATGGATCCGCCATGCCCAGCCACTACGACGTGTTGCCCGACCTCGCCTTCGGCCAGCACCCCGTCCACGGCATCGTCGCCGCGAACCCGAATGAACTCGCGGCCAGCACATGGATGTTGAAGAGGTTCGACTTCCATCCCGTTCCAGACCAGCCGACGTTGTACGCGCTGGCCAATCAGGAACGTGACGGACAGGGTCGTACGAGCCGAGCAGTCGAGCTGCTGCGCAAATCCGGCTATCGGGTCGAGGTGGACGCCGCGCTCGATCCCTCGCTGGCACCCGATGCGGCGCCCGTCCGCGACCGGATCGCGCTCGGTGAACCGGATGTCGCCTTCGCCGAGCATCCGCAGCTCGGCATCGTCGCGGCCGTCGACGACCGTTCCTCCGGGCTCACCGGACCCGCTCTGGGGGAACACGGCTGGCGGCACCAACCGGACCTGGATATCTACACGTTGCCCGTGACCACCGGTCGTGATGAGGCCCTGGGGAAGGTCGCCGGCGCCACGCTGTCGCTGCACCGGTCCGGTGTTCGAGTCGCGGTGCAGCCCCACCTCGCTCAGGACGTAGCAGCGCGTCCCCGTCCTGTTGCCGCGACGATCGCATCCCATGAGCGCAGCCAGGGCGCTCCCCGACCATCTCCGGTCAGCGCCGCCGCGCTCGCCACCAGCCCGGCCCGCACCGGCCTCGCAGGCAAGGCACCGGTCCCCGCCCCCGCCGCCCCGGTTTCGGCAGCTCGGCCGGTCGACCCCCGCATCACGTTCTCCCGCACCCGCTGATCCAACTCCCGCAAGGAGAAAGCTCCATGGCCGTGAAGACCGTCTGGTCGATCAACCACGCATGCGGTCACGAGGCCGACCGCGACTTGTCCGATCGGGCAGCCGACCGTCGTGCGGGCTTCGCCGAGTGGCTCGCCAAGCAGGAGTGCACCGACTGCTGGCGTGCCTCCAAAGTGGGCGACGAGCAGGACAAGGCCGCCTGGCTCAAGGCCAAGCGGGCCGAAGAGCAGGCCGAGTCCGAAGCCTGGTCGCAGCAGTACAGGATGCCTCCTCTGGAGGGGACCGAGCGGGCCGTCGCCTGGGGTGTGCGCTGCCGCCACCAGGTCCTGTCCGCCGCCTACACCGCCCTGGTTGTCGAAGGCGACACCAGCGAGACGGAGTGGGAAGGGATCGAGGAGGCCGTTCGTAGCGTCACTCGTGCAGGGTGGTGGATCGACCAGCGCTCCTCCGAGCCGGACGACCTCATCGAGCTGCTCCAGGCCGCCACCGAGGTTGACCGGCCGACGGAGAATCCCCACTTCTGACCGCCCGGTGTCCCGCTACGGCGGGACACCGGTCCCCCCTCCTCCCGTCAGCGATCTGGGGCCCCCGCGCGAGCAGCGGCATCTATCAGCGATCTCCGGCAGGCCCAAATCCCGGAATTTGCGGACCCTCTCCCTGTCCACCGCTTCAAACGCCTCTGCCCAGGAGACCCACGTGCCTGCCCCTTCGATCACCATCACTTCCGAGTTCAGCGGCAGCGTCGTGGCAAAGGGAGCCACCGACGACCTCTCCGCCGCACTCCTCAAGCACGCCGGCTTCCAGCAGATCGACGACTGGCACGGCCGACGCCATCGCCTTCCCACGACAACTCCGGTCGCCGACAAGGTCGCCATCGCCACCCACGCAGCCGAGATGCTCCGCGCCGCCCACTACAGCGTCGACCTCCCCTCCTCCCTAGACATGGCCCGGATGGGCACTCCGGCGCACCCCCTCGGGCCCTACGCCGCCGGAGCGGAACTCCTCCAGATCACGGACCGGATCAGGTCGGCCGAGAACGGGGCCGACCTCCAGCGAGCGGTCGACCACCTTCTTCACCCCGAGCACGGTGCTCTGGAGCGCGTACGAGAGGCGCTGGAGGCAGCGGGCGAGCAGATCAACGACCTTGACGACGAGGCGTACGCGCTCGCGGACCGGTTTGGCTTCGCCGCAGAGTTCGTCATCTCGGCGCAGTCGGAACTCGTCGGCTCCGAGGCCGAGTTGCGCCGTGTCAGCAACCCGCAGCAGCTTCAGATCGAGACGCGAACGCACTCCCCGAATCTGCCCGGCCATCGGGGCGCCGCTCTGGCCACGTCCCCGGCTGCGGCGAAGGCCAAGGTCCCCGCGGCCCTCGGCGTCGATGCTCCACATTCCAGCGCGGCCGTCCGCCCGCCGCACACCCCTGGTCCGCGCCGGTAACCCAGTTCGTCTGCTTCACCGCCAGCCACCGATCCGTCGCGCGCCCCGCTCGACTGGGCCCGCCCAGGATCACCACCCGAGGAGGCAACGTGCCCAAGCACCATTCCAGCATCGGCGAGGCCGTCGGCGCCGCCATGCAGCACAACATCCGGCTCGCCCACCGCAGCGTGGCACCCGGCTCCGACAAACCGCTGCAGGTTCGGCACCTGCCCAGTGCTTCCGCCGACCCGTACTCCGTCCGCGGGATGATCGCTCGCCTCCACGAGGAAGCCACGCCGGACGAGGTGGCCGCGATCATCGAGGAGGTCAACGGTGCGCTGGTCGGGGCTCTGCCCGAGCTGACCGAACTCGTCGCCGCTGCCGCCGACTGGGCCCGTGTCCGTCTCGACTTCGACGACCCGCACCACAACCCGACCTTCGAAACTTGGACACGACTGGCCGCCGCCTACGGAATGCTCCAGGACGTCCGTGAGCAGTTGGAGGTCGCCGAGGACGGTGTCGCCGCCTGTCCTGCCGAGCACACAGATCCCCGGCACCACGAGAGGGTCAACGTCCTGCGAAGCCGGGAGCTGCTCGACGATGTCCTCGGCGCCGAAGCTGTCCCCGCGCGAACGTCTGTCCGGAGTCCCGATTCAGACCGGCAGCGGGCCGCCCGCGCCTCCTCGCCGTACGCCGGACCATCGCCGTCGCCCGGCAGCCCGCCGGCCGCCGCACCGTCTCCACCCGCGTCGCGCCCTGCCGCCCGCCCCCGCTGAAACGTCCTCGATCCACAAGGAGTTGACCCGTGAGCTGCACGAGAGCCGAGCGCGCCCCGCCCC
>NZ_JAAAHS010000620.1 GCF_009908195.1 Streptomyces boluensis
CCCCTGATCCTCGCCCAGGCGCCCGGCCGCCCGGCCGACGACCTCCCAGGCTTCACCGCCGACGTGGAGCGGCGCGTAAAACTGCGCGCACCCGGTGCCCTCGTCGTCTACCCCGAGCTGCACCTCGGCGAGAGCGCCCCAGGCGTCCCGGCCTCGCCGGAGAACGCCGCCGAGCCCCTCGACGGCAAACGGGACGCGGCCCTCGCCGAACTCGCGGGCGACCTGGGCATCTGGCTGGTGCCCGGCAGCGTCTACGAACGCGGCGCCGACGGCCAGGTCCACAACACGACACCGGTCTACTCGCCACAAGGCGAGCGCCTCGCCGCGTACCGCAAGATCTGCCCGTGGCGCCCCTACGAGACGACCGCACCCGGCAACCGGTTCGAGGTCGTCGACCTCGCCGGCGTCGGCCGTATCGGACTGTCCATCTGCTACGACACCTGGTTCCCGGAGATCTCCCGCCATCTGGCGTGGATGGGCGCCGAGTTGATCGTCAACGTGGTGCGCACCTCGACGAGCGACCGCGCGCAGGAAGTCGTCCTCAACCGCGCCAACGCCATCGCCAACCAGGTCTTCGTCGCCAGCGTCAACTCCGCCGCCCCGTCCGGGATCGGGCGCAGCCTCGTAGTCGATCCGCAGGGCACGGTGCGCACCGAGACCGTCGACGCCGGCGACACGACCCTCACCGACGTGATCGACCTCGACGAGGTCGGCAACGTCCGCCGCTACGGCACCGCCGGCCTCAACCGCGTCTGGGACCAGTTCCGCCCCGGTGACGCGCCCCTCGAACTCCCGCTGTACGGGGGCCGTATCGACCCCGCCACCTGGAACCCCGCGGCCTGGAACCCCGCCCCCACCACCGAGGAGCCACCACGATGAGCAGCGAGCCCCGGAACACCATGAGACTGAAGGGCGACCTGAGCCTGTTCTCCGTCGTCCTCTTCGGCCTGGCCTACATCTCCCCCGGCATCGTCGTCACCATCTTCGGCGTCGTGGCCGCCACCAGCGACGGAGCGGCCCCGACGGCGTTCGCCGTCGCCACCCTCGCGATGCTGCTCACCGGCCTGAGTTACGCGAAGATGGCGCGCGCCGTACCGGGCTCTGGCTCCGTCTACACCTACGCCCGCAGAATGCTCGACAGCCGCATCGGCTTCCTGTCCGGCTGGGCGATGCTGCTCGACTACTTCTTCATCCCCATGGTCGGCTGGCTCATCACCGCGATCTACTTCAACGCCCAGTTCCCCGACGTGCCCAAGTGGGTCTGGCTGATCGTCTCGGTGGCCCTGACCACCGGCATCAACGCCTTCGGCATGAAGCTCGCGGACCGCGTCAACAAGGTCCTGATGTTCATCGCGGTGGGCTCGTTGGTCCTCTTCGCCACCCTGTGCGTCGTCTTCCTCGGCAAGCACGGCTCGTCCGCCCCGGTCACCGACTCCCTCTGGAACTCCGGCACTTCGTTCGGCGCCATCACCGCGGCCGCCGCCATCGCCGCCTACTCCTTCCTCGGCTTCGACGCCGTCTCCACCCTCGGCGAGGAGGCCAGGGGCGGGGCGAAGACGATCGGCAAAGGCATCATCGGCTGTGTCATCGCCGCCGGCGCGATCTTCATCGTGCTGTCCTTCGTGATGCAACTGGTCCATCCCGGCGCGAAGTTCGCCGACGTCGACGCGGCCGCCTACCACCTGAAGGTGCAGGTCGGCGGCGAGACATACGCGGAGATCATCAACTTCGTCACCATCGCCGGATCCATCGCCTCCTGTATCGCCCTGCAAGCGTCCGCTGCCCGCCTCATGTACGTCATGGGACGCGACGGCGTACTGCCCAAGGCCGTCTTCGGCAGACTGTCGGCGAAGACCGGCACCCCGGTCCGCAACCTGCTGCTGACCGCGGCCGCCGGTGTCATCGCGATGAAGCTCGACCTCACCACCGCCACCTCGTTCATCAACTTCGGCGCCTTCCTCGGCTTCGCCGTGGTCAACGTCTGCGTGATCGCCCACCTGGTCCGCGAACGCAGGCAGGGCCGTGCCCCCAACCTCTTCTCGTACCTGGTGATGCCGGTCATCGGCGCCGCCGTCTCCGTCTACCTGCTCACGAAGCTCGGTGACATCGCGCTCCAGATCGGCGGCGTGTGGCTGGCGATCGGCGTCATCTATCTGGCCGTCCTGACCAAGGGATTCCGCCGCCCCGCACCGGAGATGACCTTCGACGACGACAACGCGCCCACGGAGAGAGACACCGCGTAATTCGCTCCTAAGTTCCCTCACCCACCACGCTCTCCTTTGCGCCCTGTTCGGCCCCCGCCGGGCGGGCGTCGTCGTGCCCGAAGACCAGCCATGCGACGAGGCCCCGCCGGAAGTCCGGCGGGGCCTCGTCGCATCAGGCAGGGCCATCAGGTTCTGCAGCGTCTTCTGTCACACAGCCCCTACGAGCGGGTCCTGGCTGTAGCTGTCCGACCAGGTGGAAGACCTTGCGGGCCGCATAGCGTCTGAAGCAACGGATGATTTCGCGCCGGGTCTTGTCCCCCTTGGTTCGGCGCCAATAGTAGTCAGGGGTTCGGGGGTCAAC
>NZ_JAAAHS010000621.1 GCF_009908195.1 Streptomyces boluensis
CCGATGGAGTCCCCCTGTGAACCGCCGCACCGCCCTGGCCCTGGCCGTCACGTCCGCGCTCGCCCTCACCACCGGCTGCGGCGCGTCGAGCGCCGACGAGGGCGGGGGCTCCCGGCCCGGCCCCGGGGCCAAGGGCAGCAGCATCAACCTGGAGCCGAAGCAGAACCGAGTCCAGGCGAAGAAGGTGCCGGAGATCGCCAAGCTCGTACCGGACCGGATCCGGGAGCGCGGCACCCTCGACGTCGTCAACTCGGCAGGTTCCACACCGCCGTTGACGTTCTACGCGACCGACGACAGAACCGTGATCGGGGTGGAGACGGACCTCGCGTCGCTGGTCGCGGACGTGCTCGGCCTGAAGGTGCGCTACCACTCGGTGGACTGGGCGAACATCTTCGTGGGCCTGGACAGCGGCAAGTACGACGCGGGCTTCTCCAACATCACGGTCACGGAGGAGCGCAAGGAGAAGTACGACTTCGCCACGTACCGCCTCGACACCATCGCGTTCGAGGCGAAGAAGGGCAAGGACTGGAAGGTGAAGGGCCCCGCCGACGTGGCGGGCCGCACCATCGGGGTGTCCTCGGGCACCAACCAGGAGAAGCTGCTCGTCGACTGGAGCGAGCGGAACGTGAAGGCGGGCCGGAAGGCCACACAGATCAAGTACTTCCAGAACAGCAGCGACTACTACCTGGCGCTCGGCTCGGGCCGTATCGACGCCTATCTGGGCCCCAACCCGGTCGCCTCGTACCACGCGAAGACGACCGGGCAGACCGAGGTCATCGGCACGTTCTCGGGTGCGGGCGAGGGCGTCGAGGGGAAGATCGCCGCGACCACGAAGAAGGACAACGGCCTGGTCAAGGCCCTGCACAAGGCTGTGCAGCGCGTCGTCGACCACGGCGAGTACCGCAAGGTCCTGAAGCGCTGGGGCCTGACCGGCGAGGCCGTGCGCACCTCCGAACTCAACCCGGAAGGGCTGCCGAAGACATCATGAGGTTCCAGGTCCTGTCCATCATCCACCACTCGCCGCACCCGCTCACCGGCGAACTCCCCACGGCCGCCGAGCGGTTGGCGCAGGTCGTGGACATCGGGGTGAGCGCCGAGGAGCTCGGCTTCGACGCGTACGCGGTCGGGGAACGGCACGCGGGCCCCTTCCTGTCGTCGAGCCCCACGGTCGTCCTCGGCGCGCTCGCCGCCCGCACCTCGCGGATCCGGCTGCTCACCGGGGTGACCGTGGTCGCGATCCTGGACCCGGTGCGGGTCGCCGAGGAGTACGCGACCCTGGACCAACTCTCCCGAGGGCGCGTGGAGTTGGTCATCGGCAAGGGCGCGGAGGCCGGCCACTTCGACCT
Organism: Streptomyces boluensis; assembly: GCF_009908195.1. Lineage (GTDB taxonomy): Bacteria > Actinomycetota > Actinomycetes > Streptomycetales > Streptomycetaceae > Streptomyces > Streptomyces boluensis. The sequence continues at coordinate 1,347 of NZ_JAAAHS010000621.1, forward strand.
GTTCGGGCTCGACGAGGCGCGGCAGTGGGAGTACCAGGCGGAGAAGTACGAGCTGCTGCGCCGGCTGTGGCGGGAGGAAGGGCTCGACTGGGAGGGGGAGTTCCGGCCGCCGCTGAAGAACGTGACGACGGTGCCACGGCCGTACGCGGGCCCGCCCCGCGTGTGGCACGGCTCGGCGACGAGCCTCAACTCCCCCGAGCTCGCGGCCAAGCACGGCGATCCGCTGTTCACGGCCAACGCGGTACAGCCGCGCCCCGCGTACGCGAAGCTGATCCGGTACTACCGCGAGCGGTTCGAGGCGTACGGGCACGATCCGGCGCGGGCTCATGTGGCGGCGGGTTCCGGCGGGTTGCTCATCGCGCAGAGCGAGGGGGACGCGGTGCGGCGCTACAAGGAGCTGTACGAGGCGCGGGTACGGCAGAGCTTCCGGCCGCACCTGGAGGGCCGGGCGGGGTACAACACGCCGTTCAGGACCATCGAGGAGGCCATCGCGGACGGGCCCCAGCTCATAGGCAGCCCGCAGCAGATCATCGACAAGATCCTCGGCTACCACGAGGTGTACGGGCACGATCTGCAGTCGGTCACCGTGGACGGCTTCGGCCTGTCCACGGCCGAACAGCTGGAGCAGCTCCAGTGGTTCGCGGAGGAGGTGGCACCGGCGGTCCGCAGGGCGGCACCGACGCGGCTCTGGGATGCGGCGCCCTGAACCCCACCTGATCTGCCTGAACCACACCCGGCCTGAACCCCACCTGACCTGCTTGAACCATGTTTCTGAGACAGCTCGTATCGGATGATGAGATGCGGTTGAGTTCGACCGCGAGTTCGGACAGGGTTCCGGTCATGCCGCGCCTCCACCGAACTCCCGAGCACACCGCCTTCCGGCTGGTGCTCATCGGTGTGCACGCACTCGCGGTGTCCGACAACCACTGTCGCTGAGCGCACCGGGCTCCCCGGCGGGCGTTCCCCGCCTCCTCCTTTCCGGGCCCGGACTCCGACTCCGTACGCGGTAACTCCCTTTCCGTGTCGTCGGTTCGGCCTCGCTCGGCCCCGTGTCTCCCGCGCGGCCCACGCCCGCCTTCCGACGGCACCCCTTGCCTCGAAAGGCCTCTTTTCCCATGCGTGATCGCAGAGCCATGTTCCGGCGTGCCGCCACCACCGTCGTCGTCCTCGCCCTGGCCGGGGGCCTCGCCGCCTGCGCCGGTCCGCAGGAG
>NZ_JAAAHS010000622.1 GCF_009908195.1 Streptomyces boluensis
GGGCTGTTGGGCGCGGTCATGTGCAGTCCTAGTGAAGGATCGGTGAATCAGGGCCCACGACTGGACCCCGCGCAGGAAGGACTCGCGGACCGCACCCAAGGTTGTACGCCGCCCCGGCGTCTTGCGGAACGGAACGGGACGGGGCCGTCCAGACACCCCCTGGACGGCCCCCTGGGGACGTCGCCGGGTGCCGACATGCGGCCCGGCCGGAGCCCGCTGATCATGGACCGCATGACGACCACCGAGAAGGTTCGGGAAGCCGCCGACGACGGCACCAGACGGCAGTTCATCTCCTGGGTCACGCTCGCCCTGATGACCACCGCGTCGGTGGCGAGCCTCAGGCCCTCGCCCTCGATGGCCATCTACGGCCTGGCGGCGGTCTTCCTCTATCTGCTGCCCGCCGTCGTCTTCCTGCTGCCCACCGCCCTGGTCGGCGCGGAACTCGCGTCCGGCTGGAACGGCGGCATCTACCGCTGGGTGAGCGAGGCCCTCGGCAAACCGCTCGGCTTCCTCGCCGTGTGGTGCCAGTTCGCCATGACCATCGCGTACTACCCGAGCCTGCTCGCGTACGTCGCCTCGACCTTCGCGTACGTCATCCACCCGAGCCTCGCCGAGAACGGCCCGTACGTCGCCATCGTCATCGTCGTCATCTACTGGACCGGCGTGTGGGTCTCCTCGCGCGGCACCAGGACGGTCGCCGGGCTCTCCAGCTTCGGCCTGATCGTCGGCACCCTCGTGCCGGGCGTCGTGCTCGTCGCGCTCGGCGTCGTCTTCCTCTCCCAGGGCAACCCGTCCGCCGCGCCGATGAGCGCCGACCACTGGCTGCCGCCCTGGACAGGCCTGGCCAGCCTGGTCCTGATCGTCAACAACTTCCTGTCGTACGCGGGCATGGAGATGAACGGCGTCCATGTGTCGTCGCTGCGCGAACCGCGCTCCGAGTACCCCCGGTCGATCTTCCTCGCCACCGGCCTCGTCCTGCTCATCTTCATCCTGCCGGCGCTCGCGATCAGCTGGGTCATGCCGGCCGAGCAACTCAGCCTGACCGCCGGTCTGATGCAGGCCTTCCAGGCGTTCTTCGGGCACTTCGGGGTCGCCTGGCTCACCAAGGTCGTCGGGATCATGCTCGTGATGGCCGCGCTCGGCGGCATGCTCACCTGGCTCGCCGGACCGGCCAAGGGCCTCGTCATGCTGTCCCGCCAGGAGGGCTACCTGCCGCCGTTCCTGCAGCGCCTCAACCGCAACGGCGTACCGCAGAACATCATGGTCGCGCAGGGTGTGATCACCACCCTGATCGGCGTCCTCTACGCGTTCAGCGACGACGTGTCGTCCGCGTACTGGATGTTCTCCGTGATCACCGTGCAGATCTATCTCATCGCCTACCTGCTGATGTTCCTCGCCGTCATCCGGCTCCGGACGACCCAGCCGGACCAGCCGCGCGGCTTCCACGTGCCGGCCGTGCGCCTGGTCGCGGGCGTCGGCTTCGTCGCCTCGCTCGCCGCCATGGCGATCGGCTTCGTGCCGCCCGACCAGTTCGGCGACGCCCCGCTCTGGCGGTACCTCCTGATCGTCGGCGGCGGCCTCGTCCTCATCGGCCTCGTCGCCCCGCTCGCCTTCCTCAAGCTCCGCAAACCCAGCTGGATCCATCCGGACGCGGTACGTGACGGCCCTCCGGCGGGCCCGTGAGCACCGGGGGAGCCCTGAGCTCCTACCGGCACCGCAGGCTCCGTCCCGTCATGTACCTCTCCGGCCGCCTCCGTTCGCGGCGTGACGCCCGGATCGCCGCCGCGTTCTTCGCGCTCGGCGCCGCCGCGTACACCGCCTGGGTGCTCGAAGCCGTCCTCACCACGGGCCTCGACCCGATACGGACCTACGTCAGCGAACTCGCCGCCGAGACCGAGAACCTCGGCGGCCTGTTCCGCGCCACCGACCTCACCGCCGGACTCCTCGTCCTCGCGGGCGCCCTCTGGGGCCTGGCCCGGCTGCGCCCGCACCGCGGCCCCGCCGCGGCCGGCTGGGCCGGGCTTCTGCTTTTCGGCGCCGCCACCGCCGCCGACTCCCGGCTGCCGCTGACCTGCACGCCCACCGCCGACCCCGAGTGCGCCGCCCTGGAGGCCGCAGGACTGCTTCCCGGCACCCACACGGCGCACGCCGTCACCAGTTCCCTCGCCGTCACCGGCGCCGTCGTCGGCATGGCCGCCCTCACCCTCGCCGCCCGCAGACACGGCATCTGGTGGCCGCTCGCCCGCTTCGGCCCCTGGGTCGTCGCCCTCGAACTGGCCGTCACCGTATGGACGCTGGCCGCCATCGCCGCCCTCGAGACCGGTCACGGCACCTGGCTGATCGGCCTCGGGCAGCGCGCCCAGGTCCTCCTGATCGCCGCCTGGCTCGCCCTGTTCGCACTCTCCCTCGCCCGCACCGCCGCACCCCTGGGCCGGTCCCGATGAGCACGGCACCGGCCTTCGTACGGATCGGCGGCGTGCCGCACCACGTCGTCGTCGAGGGCACCGGACCGGTCTGCGTACTCTCCGCCGGGCTCGGCATGGCCTGGTACGACT
>NZ_JAAAHS010000623.1 GCF_009908195.1 Streptomyces boluensis
CCGCCCGCCCCGGCCCCGGCAGGCCGAGGGCGACGACACCAACGGCCGTGGCCTCGCCCTCGTCGACGGCCTCGCGGACCGCTGGGGCTGGCAGTCGGACGGTGGGGGCAAGCGGATCTGGTGCGAGGTGGACCGCTGCGTACCGGCGCCGAAGTCCGCGGCCGAGCCGGTCGACACCTCGGGTGCGCGGCACGTCGGGGCGGCACAGGTCATCGCGTACCCCGTGTAGGGAATCCGGGAATCCCGTACGGGTCGGGGGTGGCGGCGCGCTCATGTCACCCCGAGCGCGACATCGCGCGCCGCCGGTGGAACACGACACGCACTCGCCGAGGTGCCTGCCCCTCGGCCAAGCTCTCGACGTCCCCTCACGGCGGATCGCTGCCACAAGCGTGATCAAACGGACACGTGCCGTCAACACCCGCAGTGGTGGATTGTGCGGGAGCACAATCCGGCCACCGCGCAGGGGCGGTCCCGGGGGTGACTCCCGAGCGGCCTCGGGTGCCCCAGGGGCCCCAACTCCCGTCTACAGCACGGCGATCGGCGCCACCGGAGTGCCCGTGGCGCCGACGAACGGCTCCGGCATCGCGGACAGCAGGAACGCATACCGGCCCTCTTGTGCACAGGCTGTGGACAACTCTTCGAGCAGCCAGTTCTGCCCCTGCGGCATGCCCATCTCGACCAGGTCGAGGGCGTGCACCGGCAGCCACAGGTTCTCTATCTCCGGCGGGAAGATCTCGAAGGTCAGCGTGTCATTGGCGACCGCCGCCACGTCGCGCGCGTGGAACCACTCCGGCGTCCGCACCGAGAGGCCCGGCGACGGATAGCCGTACCCGTGCTTGTCGCCCGCGAGATACACCTGCACCTGCCCGGTCCGTACGAGCACGATGTCGCCGGAGCGCACCTTCGTACCCGCGAACTCCTCGGCCTCGTCCAGGTCTTCGGGGGTCACCGCGTGATCGGCGGGCAGCCGGTCGAGGCCCTTGGCGGCGGCCACGTCGAGCAACACGCCGCGCGAGACGACGTGCCGCATCGTCGCGATGCCGCTGAACTCGGCGCCGCGGTGCGCGGTGACGGTGCTCGCGGGGCGGCCGTTGTAGAAGCGGCCCGAGTGTGAGACGTGCGTGAGGGCGTCCCAGTGGGTGGCGGACTGCAGGCCCATGGTGACCGCGTCGTCGTTGCAGGCGACCGTGCCGGGCCCGAATATCTCCTGGTTGATCTGCACCATCGTGTGGAACGGGTTGATCCGCCCGGGGATAAGGCCGCTCTGCACGCCGTCCTCCTTCAACGGCAGGGCGAGCGGCACGCGGTGGCCGGTGCGGACCTCGCCGGTGGCGGCCCGTACGACCTCGTCGGTGATGAGGTTGAGGGTGCCGATCTCGTCGTCGGATCCCCAACGGCCCCAGTTGTTCACGCGCTTGGCGATGTCGTGGAACTCCGGGGGGAGTGCGGAGGGTTGCGCCGAGGGCTGTGGCGAAGGCGATGTCATCCGGGGCTCCTGAGGGCTTGTGTTCCCGTATCTGACTACCCGTAGAATCTAACGGTCCGTCAGAAACCGCGGGAAGGGGCCGGACGTGGGGAACTTCTTGGCAGGCAAGGTCGTCGCCGTCACCGGGGCAGGGCGCGGCATCGGCAGGGCCGTCGCACTCGCCGCCGCCGCCGAGGGTGCGCGGGTCGTCGTCAACGACTACGGCGTGTCCATCGAGGGTGGTGAACCCGCAAGTGAGGTCGCCGAGTCGGTGGTGAAGGAGATCGTCGCGGCGGGCGGTGAGGCCGTCGCCGTGGCCGACGACATCGCCACGATGGAGGGCGGCCAGCGCATCGTCGACACCGCGCTCGCTGAGTTCGGGCGCATCGACGGGGTGGTGTGCGTCGCCGGCATCCTGCGCGAACGGATGCTGTTCAACATGTCCGAGGAGGAGTGGGACCCTGTCGTCGCCACCCACCTCAAGGGCACCTTCACCGTGTTCCGCGCCGCGTCGGCGGTCATGCGGAAGCAGGGCGGCGGCACCCTCATCGGCTTCACCTCCGGCAACCACCAGGGGTCCGTGGCGCAGGCCAACTACTCGGCGGCCAAGGGCGGAATCATCTCGCTGGTACGCAGCGCGGCGCTCGGCCTGCACAAGTACGGGGTGACGGCGAACGCGGTGGCGCCGGTCGCCCGTACGCGGATGTCGGCCAACGTGCCGATGGAGCTCAAGGAGATCGGCGAGCCGGAGGACGTGGCGGCGCTCGTCGTCTACCTGCTCAGCGAGCGGGCCCGCGAGGAGCAGATCACGGGGCAGGTGTACACGATCGCCGGGCCGAAGATCGCTGTGTGGGCGCAGCCGCGGGAGCTTCGGGCGGGGTATGCGGAGGGTCCGTGGACGCCGGAGCGGATCGCGGATTTCCTGCCGGGGACGGTGGGGACGGACCCGATGCCGATGCTGGAGCAGCTTCGGGCGATGGCGGAGGCGGCGGCGAAGAAGGAACGTCCGAACGCTTAGTTCTTCCCCTCCCCGCCCCTTCCCGAATTTGTCCTGCCGGACGGGCCTCCTC
>NZ_JAAAHS010000624.1 GCF_009908195.1 Streptomyces boluensis
TCCCAGCGGTAGCTGGGGGAGGGTACGGGGGCTGGCCCCCGAATCTTGTGACGGAACCCGGATGGCCTAAGCCCGTAACCCCGAATGGACCTGCGCCTTTTCGGCTCGAACCCCGGTGGGCTTTAGTGCGAGCTTGTCCGCGTTTGTCGACGGGGTCGTAACAGAGGTTAGGGGGCCCTGAGTTCGCGGGCATCTGCGAGGCATGAACCACAACACCCCCGTTTCGCCCCGCCCCTTGAGCCACCTCTTCGACGCCCAGCGCCGCGTGCTGACCGCAGGTCAGTTGCGGGCGCACGGGGTGTCCGCCGCTCTGACCAGTGAGCAGTGCCGGCCCGGCGGGCCGTGGCAGCAGATCCTGCCGGGGGTCTATCTGCTGCATCCGGGGCCGCCGACCAGCGAGGAGCGGCTGCACGCCGTGCTGTTGTACGCGCGACGGCCACCCGGCACCACCGTCGTACCGCAGCAGGCGCCGCGCCCGGCCGGGGACGGGGCGGAACTGCCGTACGAGGAAGCCATGATCACGGGCCTTGCGGCGCTTGCGCTGCACCAGTTCGCCTCCGCTCCCCCGCTGCTCTCCCTCGACCGGATCGACGTGCTCGTGCCGCGCACCCGGCGCCTGCGGTCCACCGGGTGTGCCCGGATCGTGCGCAGTTCCGCACTGCCGAGGCCGCAGCAGCTCACCGGAGTTCATGTGGCGCCGGTGCCGCGCGCGCTCGCGGACGCGGTGGCCGAGCTGACGGACGCCGGTACGGTGCGACGGCTCCTCACCGAGGCCGTACGCGGCGGGCACTGCGAAGCGGCCGCGGTGGTACGGGAGTTGACCCAGGCGCGGCTGCTTCACCGGCCGCATGTCGTGGACGCCGTGGACTCGCTGCTCGCGGAGGGTCGGGCCATCGCCGAGGACCGGCTGTTCCGGATGGTGCGCGAGGGCGGCCTCCCCGACCCGGTGTGGAACGTGGACCTGCGCCTGCCCGGCGGCCCGCACCTGGGCGGCGTCGACGCGTACTGGCCGGACCAGGCGGTGGCCGTGGAGCTCGACACCCGGGCGGCGCGGCACGGTGAGCGGGCCGCGGGCGCGGACGCCGAGTGGTCCGAGTACGCCCGTAAACGCGAGCACCTGGAACAACTGGGCGTCACGGTCGTGCACATCACGCCGCGCAAGCTGCGGGACGCGATCGAGCAGCAGGCGACGGTGGTGCGCACCGCGCTGATGGCGGCGACGGACCGGGACCCGGCCGCGTACGTGGTGGTGCTGCCGCGCTAGGCGGGGTGCGGGGCCCGGACGTCGGGTCCCGCACCCTCACCCGAGCTGGCTAACTACCGCAGAACTCGCCCTCCACGAGCGGTCCCGCCTCGCCGGCCCAGTCGCCGTTGAAGTTGAAGGCGAGCGAGTGGCGGCCGTCCTCGGTCGTCACGCCGTACGTGGACGAGCCGTTGATGCCGCCGCTGTGGCCCCAGACCTCCTTGCCGCAGGAGAGTCCGCCCATCTTCATCAGGCCGAGTCCGTACGACATGTTCGGGGCGTCGTCGCCGACCGGGACCGTCGTCTTCATCTCCTTCAACTCCTGGGCGGGCAGCAGCTTTCCGCGCATGAGGGCCGAGTAGAAGCGGTTGAGGTCCGCCGAGTCGGAGATCATGGCGCCGGCCGCGCCCGCCACCGACGGGTTCATCTCCGTGACGTCGTACGTCTTGCCTTCCGAGTCCGGCGGGGCCAGCTTCGAGTAGGCGCGGCTGCTCGGCCGGGTCATGGTGGGGTCGGTGCCGGGCAGGCTGGTGGCGTCCAGGTCGAGCGGGTCGATGACGCGCTCCTCGATCTCGTCCTCCCAGGACTCCCCGGTGACCTTCTCGACGACCATTCCGGCGAGGACGTAATTGGTGTTGGAGTAGCTCCAGTCCGCGCCCGGTTCGAACGTCGGCTTGTGGCTCATCGCGACGGCGACGACCTGCTCGGGCGTGTACGTGTCGTAGCGGTGCTTCAGGAAGTCGGTGGTGAAGGCCTTCCGGGCGATGTCCGGGTCAGCGGTGTAGTTGAAGATTCCGCTGGTGTGGTTGAGGAGTTGACGCACCGTGATCTTCGAGCCGTCGTGGCCGTTGCCGTTGACGACGCCGGGCAGCCACCGCTCCACCGTGTCGTCCAGGTCGAGCGCGCCCTCCGCCTGGAGCTGGAGCAGCACGGTCGACACGAAGGTCTTGGTGACGGAGCCGACCCGGTAGCGGTCGTGGGCGCCGCGCTCGGCGCCGGAGTCGAGGTCGCCGACCCCTGACGTGCCCTTCCAGGTGCCGTGCGCGTCCTTGGCCTGCCCGGCGACACCCGGCACGCCCGCCGCGACCGCCGCGTCCATCGCCTTCTGGGTCGCCTGGTGCCCGCTGCCGGAGTCGGCGTGGGCGGGTGTGGTGAACGCGGTGGCGGTGAGCGCCGCCACGGCCACGCATCCCACCAGGCCGATCCGCCCCGTACGTACTGCCATGGGTGTTTCCTCTCCCTCGTTCGTACGGGGAAGGACTCCCGGGCGG
>NZ_JAAAHS010000625.1 GCF_009908195.1 Streptomyces boluensis
GTGGGGGCGAGTCCCAGGCGGCGCAGGTCCTTCTCGTAGTGGAGCCTGCTGAGGGCGAACGCGGCCCCGGCGGCGAGCGCCGTGAGGGGGACCAGGCGCAGCGCGTCAAGCAGGCCGACGCGGTCCGCGAGGAAGCCGGTCACCGCGGGTCCGGGGGCGAGCCCGATCAGGCTGTTGGCCAGCGTGAGCGTGGCCATGGCGGTCGCGGCGACAGCGGCCGGGGTCAGCGCCGTCACCATGGCGGCGGCCGGTCCTGCCGTTGCGTTGCACAGCAAGGTCCCGGCGCCGATCAGGGCCAATTGCAGCGGGCCGGCCGGCACTTGGAACCCTGCCATCAGGAGTACGAGCGATCCGGCACTGCAGACGATCGCGACGGTCCACTTCCGCACGGCGAGCCTCCGGCTGAGCCGGTCCGTGACGAACCCGCCGCCGATCATGCCGATCCCCGTGATCAGCGCGAAGACCCCGGCCGCCAGGCCCGCCTTGGCGGGCGGCATCCCGTAGTAGCGGTCGAGGAAGCTGGGCATCCACGCGAGCATCGCCATCGCGATGAACATCTGCAGACCGCTGCCGACGTAGGCGCACAGCACGGAGACGGAGGAGAACAGCCGCGGCAGATGGGTACGGACCATGCCCTGTCGGCGGGCCGCGTCACCGCCGCCGCTGTGACCGGCGGGGCCGAGCCGCTTCTCCGTGACCACGACGCGGTAGACCGCGGCGAGGACGAGCCCGAAGACCCCCATGACGGCGAACGTCCAACGCCAGCCCAGGTGTTGGGCGATCACGCCGCCGATCGACACACCGAGCACCGACCCGAAGGCGCCCCCGGCGATGAACGCGCCGGAGAGCGTGGCCCGCAGCGTGACCGGGAAGACGCTGAGGACCACCGCGATCCCGACGCTCCCGTACGCCGCCTCGCCCACGCCGACCATGAAGCGGCCCAGGAACATCTGGCCGTAGCTCGCGGAGACGGCGCAGCCCAGGGTCGCCAGGCTCCACACGGCCGCGGCGAGGACCAGACTCCGCACCCGGCCCCAGCGGTCCGCGAGGAGCGAGAGCGGGAAGGTGAGCACGCCGACCATCAGGGCCACGATGCCGCTGAGCGAGCCCAACTGGCCGTCGGACAGCTGCCATTCGGCCTTCAGGAGGGGAAAGACCGCGTTGAGTACCTGCCGCGACATGTAGTCGGAGAGCAGCAGCCCGAAGCTCAGGGCGAAGACCAGCCACGCGTACCGACGGGACACGGGCGGTCCGGCGGTGGCAGGTGTCGCAGGCGCTGCCGCGCCGGCGGTGTGCACTTTCATCGGCGTCACCCTTGTCGTCGAGGATCCGGTGCAGAAGGGCCGGTTGAGGAAGGCCGGTTGAGGAAGGCCGGTTGAGAAAGGCCAGTTGAGGAAGGCCGGTTCAGAAGGGCCGGTCGCCGGTGATCCCGGCGCGCTCCATCTTGCGGACGGCGGGCCAGTAGTCCTGGACGGCGTAGTGCTGCGTGGAGCGGTTGTCCCAGATGGCCACGCTGTTCGGCTGCCAGCGCCAGCGCACCTGGTACTCGGGGATGGCCGCCTGGCTGATCAGATAGGTCAGCAGGTTTCCGGCTCCCGGCGCGTAGTCCTGGCCGCAGCGCACGTTCTCCGGCGTGTGGAAGTCGACGAAGTGCGTGGTGAACGCGTTGACGAAGAGGACCTTCTCGCCGGTCTCCGGGTGGGTGCGCACCACCGGGTGCTCCGGGTCCGGGTACTTGGCCTTCAGCTGATGGCGCTGCTCGACGGGCATCGCCGCCCCGAAGGTCGCCTCGATGCTGTGCCGCGCGTGCAGGCCCTCGATCTGCGCCTTGACGTGCTCGGGCAGCCGCCGGTACGCCTCCGCCATGTCGACCCAGATGGTGTCGCCGCCCACCTCGGGGGTCTCCACGCACCGCAACACGGCCCCCATCGGCGGGGATTCGCGCCACGTGGCGTCGCAGTGGAGGGCGTTCTCGTAGTGCTCGGGCTTGCTGTCCAGGTCCTTGTAGATACGGACCAGGCCGGGGTGGTCGGGGTCGCTGCCGAGCACCGGATGGTCCTCGAGGGGGCCGAGGCGAGAGGCGAACGCCACGTGCTCGGCGCGAGTGAGGTCCTGGTCCCGCAGGAACAGGACCTTGTACCGCAGCAGCAGCGTCTTGATCTCGGCGGCCAGGTCGTCGTCGCGCGAGGCGTCGCCCAGGTCCACGCCGACGAGCTCGGCGCCGAGGGTGCAGGTCAGCGGCTCAGCCTTGATGGAGGTGCGGCGGACAGAGGCGCGCACCAGGGCCGGTGCGGCACTCCGCTGGCGGACGGTCTGAGACATGGTGCTCACTCCTGGATGGCGTGTGGGGCACGGTGGGGCACTCGGTGGGGCACTCGGTGGGGCGGAGGTCGGGTGCGTGCGGCGCGGGCGTGCGGCCCGGTCGCGGTCAGAGGACGAGGACGGACGATCCCGTGGTCCGGCCCGCTTCCATGTCGCGGTGCGCCTGCGCGGCGTCCTTCAGGTCG
>NZ_JAAAHS010000626.1 GCF_009908195.1 Streptomyces boluensis
GCCTGACCAGGCGATCACGCCCCCGGCCCCGCCCCGTGACCAGGCACCATGGGGGTATGCCCCGCGTCCCCAAACCCCGCAGCCTCGCCGGCCAGCTCTTCGCCATGCAGGTCGTGCTCGTGGCCTTCGTGGTCGCCGGATGCACGGTGTTCGCGTACCTCACCGCGCACCGGCAGGCCGAGGACGCGGCCGGGCGGCAGGCCGCGGCGACCGCACGGGCCGTCGCCGAGTCGCCGTCGGTGCGCGAAGCCATCCGCCGTCCCGACCCGAGTGCGACGCTGCAGCCGTACGCCGAGAAGGTCCGCAGGGCCACGGACGTCGACTTCGTGACGATCATGAATCGGCAGGGCATTCGCTGGACGCACCCCAACCCGGCCAACATCGGCGCCCGCTACCTCGGGCACATCAGGCCCGCCCTTGAAGGCCGCACCTTCCCCGAGACGTACACCGGAACCCTCGGCACGTCCGTGCGTGTGGTGACGCCCATCAGGGACGACGGCCGGATCGTCGGCCTGGTCAGCGCGGGCATCACCATCGAGGAGATCACCGAGCAGGTACGCAAGCAGCTCACCGGGTTCATCGGCGTCGCGGCCGGGGCGCTCGCGCTGGGCGGGCTCGGTACGTACGTGGTCAACGCCCGGCTTCGCCGGCACACGCACGGCATGAACGCGGCGGAGCTGTCCCATATGCACGTCTACCACGAGGCCGCCCTGCACGCCGTGCGCGAGGGGCTCCTCATGCTCGACGGGCAGCGGCGGATCGCGCTGATGAACGACGGCGCCCGCGAGCTCCTCGGCCTCGGCGAGGACGCGGTCGGCCGGAGCATCGCCGAACTCGGCCTGCCCGCGCCGCTGACCGGCGCCCTGCTCGCCGCCGAGCCGCGGGTCGACGAGGTGCATCTGACCGGACACCGGGTCGTCGTACTGAACACCTCGCCGGTGTCCGGGGGCGAGCGGCGCGGCACCGTCGTCACGCTCCGCGACCACACCGAACTGCAGGCGCTGACCGGTGAGTTGAACCATGAGCGGGGGTTCACGCAGGCGCTGCGCTCGCAGGCGCACGAGGCGGCGAACCGGCTGCACACCGTGGTGTCGCTGATCGAGCTGGGCCGGGCGGAGGAGGCGGTGGAGTTCGCCACGGCGGAGCTGGAGCTCGCGCAGGCGCTGACCGATCAGGTCGTCACGTCGGTGGGCGAGCCGGTGCTCGCCGCGCTGCTGCTCGGCAAGGCGGCGCAGGCCAACGAGCGCGGCGTCGAGCTGGTGGTGTCCGCCGACAGCCGGATCGACGACGGGCTGCTGCCCGCCTCGCTGCCGCCCCGCGACCTGGTCACCGTCCTCGGCAACCTGATCGACAACGCGGTGGACGCGGCGACCGGCACTCCGGGCGGGCGGGTTACGGTGACCGCGCGCGCCGACGACGAGCTGCTGTTCCGGGTCTCCGACAACGGTCCCGGCATCCCCCCGGACACCGATGTGTTCCGGCGCGGCCTGTCCGGCAAGGGACCGGGCCGCGGTCTCGGCCTCGCCCTGGTCCAGCAGGCGGTGCACCGGCACGGTGGCTCGGTCGAGGTGACCGGGGCCCCGGACGGCGGCGCGGAGTTCACGGTTCGGCTGCCGCTGCAAAGGGAGGTGCCCGCATGACCGGAGCAGACGACCGCAGGCCCGAGATACGGGTCCTCGTGGTCGAGGACGACCCCGTGGCGGCAGACGCACACGCGCATTACGTCGACCGGGTTCCCGGGTTCCGTACGGTCGGCAAGGCGCACTCCGGGTCGGAGGCGCGGCGGATCCTGGACCGTACCGCGGTCGATCTGCTCCTCCTCGACCTGTATCTGCCGGACGGACACGGCCTGAAGCTGGCGCGTACCCTGCGGGCCGCCGGGCATCACGCCGATGTGATCGCGGTGACGTCGGCCCGCGATCTGACGGTCGTGCGCGAGGGCGTGTCCCTCGGGGTCGTGCAGTACGTCCTGAAGCCGTTCACGTTCGCGACGCTGCGGGACCGGCTCGTGCGGTACGCGGAGTTCCGGGGCGCGGCGGGTGAGGCGGACAGTCAGGACGAGGTGGACCGGGCGCTTGCGACGCTGCGGTCGCCGGGTCCCGCCGCGCTGCCGAAGGGGCTGAGCGCGCCGACCCTGGAGCGGGTGACGCAGACGTTGCGGTCCTCGCCCGACGGGCTGACGGCGACGGTGGCGGCGGAGACGGCCGGGTTGTCCCGGATCACGGCCCGCCGCTATCTGGAACACCTGGTGACGACGGGCCGTGCGGCGCGCAGTCCGCAGTACGGGCAGGTGGGCCGCCCGGAGCTGCGCTACACGTGGCTGAGCGGCTGACGTAGGTACTGCCGTCCGCGCACGGGCATTGACCTGCCTTTGAGCGCCGCCTTAGGTTCACCGGGCAACGAGATCCTGTACGTATGGCTTACGTATGGCTCGTAGGAGGTCATGCC
>NZ_JAAAHS010000627.1 GCF_009908195.1 Streptomyces boluensis
GGTGACCCGCGTGACCTTCACCGGAGCGGCGCTCGCCCTTCCCGTGGTCGCGGCGGGCACCGCCAGTGCCCTGGAGGGCGACGGCACCTACACCGTCGCGTCCGGCGACACCCTCTCCGGCATAGCCGAGGAGCAGGGCGTCGAGGGCGGCTGGAAGGAGCTGTACGACCTCAACACCGCCGTGATCGGCGACGACCCGAACCTGCTGCAGGTCGGCGACGAGCTCCGCCTCACCTCCGAACAGGCCGTGCTGCCGGTCGAGGGCGGCACCAGGACCGCCGGTTTCGCGGCGAGCGGCGACCACTGGGCCGAGGGCCACACCGGGCAGGACTTCGCCGTCCCGGTCGGCACGCGGGTCGAAGCCGCCCTGGAGGGCACCGTGGTCTCGGCGGGCTGGGGCGACTCCTTCGGCTACGAGATCGTCGTCAAGCACGGCGCCGACGGGTACACGCACTACGCCCACCTGTCCCAGATCGACGTGTCCGAGGGCGAGTCGGTCGGCACCGGCGACCGGATCGGCGCGTCCGGCGCCACCGGCAACGTCACAGGCCCGCACCTGCACTTCGAGGTCCGCACCAGCCCCGAGTACGGCTCGGCGGTCGACCCGGTGGACTGGCTGCGGGAGCACGGCGCCCGGATCTGACGGGGCGCCGCCCCGCGTACGACTTTCTCCCCACGGGCGGGGTCCGTTGCCCCCACCGCTTCGCGAGCGGACCCCGCCCCCTGCCCGCGGCGGCCGGGCTCAGCCGTCGAGCGCGCCGGGCGCACCGACCTCGGCGACCTCGGCGACGAGCCCGGCCGTCCGCGGCACCTCCACCCCGTGCCGCGCGGCGGCGCGCAGCAGTGCCCCGCCGATCGCGTCGAGCTCAAGCGGCCGGCCCGCCGCCGCGTCCCGCTGCATCGACGAACGCGTCTCGGCCGGCACCTTGTCGATGAACGTGAGCAGCGCCGGTACGTCGAGCGGCGCCCCCTGCGCGGCGGACACCTCCGCGAACTCCCCGACCACGGCGAGCATCCGGTCCCGGTGGGCCGTGCGCACCTCGCCCACCGGCACCCCGTACCGCGTCGTCAGGAGCGCCACCGGCAGCAGGAACGACAGCTTGCCCCAGAGCATCGCTGTCTCGTCCGGCAGCACGTCGACGTGCTGACCGCTCTCCCTGAGCACCGCCGCGAACCGCTCCACGCGCGCGTGCGGGGCGGTGGAACTGGCCAGCTCCACGCGCGCGTTGAGCCCGCCGTGCTCGATCACGCCGGGCGCGACGCGGGTGGACTCGACCCGGATCGTGCCCGGTACGACCTGTTCGGCCGGATACCGCTCGCGCAGTACGTCGACGTGTTCGAAGCCGTTCAGGAGCGGCACCACGAGCCCCTCGCCGAGCGCCTCGCGCGGTACCCGGTCGAGCGCGGCGCGCAGCCCCGTCTCCTTGGGCGTGACGAGCAATGCGTCGACCGGCTCCCGCAGTTCGGTATCCGCCTCCACGCGCGCGGTGAAGTCGCCGAAGACGCCGCTGCGCACGGTCAGGCCGCGCTCGTTCAGTACGGCAGCGGTCTGCGCGCGGGCCAGACAGATCACCCGGTGCCCGGCGCGGGCGAGCAGCCCGGCACAGAGCCCGCCGACCCCACCGGGTCCGAGCACGGCAACGGTCCACGGTGCAGCAGTAGTTGTCATGGCCGTCAGCTTGGCAGAGGCGTCGGCGGCGACACGCGCGGGACCGGGAAAAGCGTGCAAGAAAAATTGCGCAACAGAATTTTCGTATCTATCGTCGGGTTATGGCAGACGACAGCGAGCGGCAGAGCGCCCGGCGCGCGGCGGCCCGGCAGGTGCGCCGCAGATCCAAGGGCGAAGCCCGCGCGATCGAGGACCTCGACACCCTCAAGGCCCTCGGCCACCCCCTGCGGATGAAGCTCTACCGCGCCCTGTACGTAGCCGAGACGGCCACCGCGTCGCAGCTCGCCGGGACCGTCGACGAGGCGGTGTCGCTGGTCAGTTACCACCTGCGCAAGCTCGCCGAGCACGGCCTCATCGAGGACGCCGACGGGCCGGGCGGACCCGGCGGCGACGGCCGCGAGCGCTGGTGGCGGACCGCGTCCGACGGTGTGCGCACCCAGGACGAGGACTTCAGCGACGCCCCGGAGAAGGTCGTGGCGCACAGCGCGCTCTCCCGGCTCTCCCTGGAGCAACGCGGCGAGCTGTACCGCGACTTCGTCGACGCGCGCTCCGCCTGGGGCGCGAACTGGCGTGCCGCAGCGTTCAGTTCCGAGGTTTTCACCCGCATGACCGTCGAGGAACTGCAACAGCTCAACACCGAGCTGCACGCCCTCGTCCAGAGCCACAAGGACCGGGCCACCGCCGCCGAGGAAGCCGGCGACACCGAGGGCCGCGAGCATGTGGCAGTGCACTTCTACGGCTTCCCGTTCCGGCCGTGACCACCGCGCCCCCACCCC
>NZ_JAAAHS010000628.1 GCF_009908195.1 Streptomyces boluensis
ACCCGCTCCTCCGCAGGCAGCCGTACCCCGAAGACCGTCCGCCCCGGCTCGCTGGTGACCGTCACCGAGCCGCCGTGGGCCGCCACCACCGCCTGCACGATCGCCAGGCCGAGGCCGGTCGAACCAGCCTGGCCCGCGTCCGCCTCCGCGCGAGTGCGCGAGGCGTCACCGCGCGCGAACCGTTCGAAGACCCGCGGCAGCAGCTCCGGGGCGATCCCCGGACCGTCGTCCGCCACCTCCAGGTACACATCGGGCCCCGCCCACCGCACCCGCGCGGTGACCGTCGTACCCGGCGGCGTATGGGTGCGCGCGTTGGCCAGCAGGTTGACCAGGACCTGCTGCAGCCGGGCCGAGTCGGCACGTACGAGCGCGGGTTCGGCGGGCAGTTCGAGCCGCCAGTGGTGCCGGCCGCCCGCCGCCCGCGCGTCGCCCACCGCGTCCACGACGAGCGGCGCCAGATCAGTACTGGCGTAGGCGAGTGGACGCCCGGCGTCCAGGCGCGCGAGCAGCAGCAGGTCCTCGACGAGCCCCGTCATCCGGGCCGCCTCGGACTCGATCCGGCCGAGCGCGTGCCGGGTGTCGGGCCCGGTCTCCTCGCGGCCGCGCCGGGTCAGTTCGGCGTACCCGCGGATCGAGGCCAGCGGCGTACGCAGTTCGTGGCTGGCGTCAGCGACGAACTGGCGTACCCGTGTCTCGCTCTCCTGCCGCGCGCTGAGCGCCGCGTGCACATGGTCGAGCATCCGGTTGAGGGCAGCGCCGACCTGGCCGACCTCGGTCCGCGGGTCGGCGTCGGGGACGCGTTCGTGAAGGGCGGGTTCGCCGCTGTGCAGGGGCAGTTCGGCCACCCGCGTCGCGGTCGAGGCGACCCGGCGCAGCGGCCGCAGGGCGATCCCGATCAGCGTGGCGCCCGCGATCCCGGCGGCCACAAGCCCGGCACCCGCGACGCACAGCTCGACCACGATCAGGGTGCTGACGGTGTCCTCGACGGCCCGCGTCGGAGTGCCGAGCAGCAGCTCGCCCTCGGTGCCGTCGGGCGCGTACAGGACCCGGTACGCACCGAGGCCCGGTACGTCGACGTTGTGCGCGGTGCCGTCCCTGGGAGCCGAGGCGAGGGCCGCCTTCTGCGCGTCGTCGAGCCCGGTCAGGACGGCCCGCGCGCCACGCTGGGCCGGTTCCTCACTGACCGCCGCGCGGGTCACGTCGCCGTCCTCGACCAGGGCTCCTATCGTGCCGAGCTCGGAGCCGCCGAACGCGAGGAAGCGCAGCGGGTCGCGCTGCTCGGGACCCGCGCCGAGCGGCCCGCCCTTCGGCTTCGGCTGCGCCTCGCGCGCGGCCACCTCGGAGAGACCGCTGTCCAACTGCTCGTAGAGATACGACTGCAGAGCCACCGTCGTGACCGTCCCGATCACGGCGCACACCAGCGCGATCAGCGCGATGGCACTGACCACAAGCCGGGTACGCAGCGAGCGGGGGCGGAACGAGGCAGATCGGAATGCGCGGGACCGGAACGCGCCAGACCCGAACGAGCGGGACCGGAACGCGCGGGACCGGAACCCGCTCATGCCGCGGCCGCCTCCGCGGACTTGATCAAGTACCCGGCGCCCCGACGCGTGTGGATCATCGGCGACCGTCCGGCGTCGATCTTCCGCCGCAGATAGGAGATGTACAGCTCGACGACATTGGCCTGGCCGCCGAAGTCGTAGCTCCAGACCCGGTCCAGTATCTGCGCCTTGCTCAGCACCCGCCGCGGATTGCGCATCAGATAGCGCAGCAGCTCGAACTCGGTGGCCGTGAGATGGATCGACTGCCCACCGCGCGTCACCTCGTGACTGTCCTCGTCGAGCGTGAGGTCACCGACCGCCAGCACGGACTCGGTACGCCGCGCCGCCGCCCCTGACCTGCGGATCAGGCCGCGCAGCCGGGCCACGACCTCCTCCAGGCTGAACGGCTTGGTGACGTAGTCGTCGCCACCCGCGGTCAGCCCGGCGATCCGGTCCTCCACCGCGTCCTTGGCGGTGAGGAACAGCACGGGTACGTCCGGCAGTTCACGCCGCAGCCGGCCGAGCACGGTCAGCCCGTGCATATCGGGCAGCATCACATCGAGCACCACGGCATCAGGCCGGAAGGCCCGCGCGGCCCGTACCGCCCCCGCGCCGTCCGCGGCGGTACGCACCTCCCAGCCCTCGTACCTCAACGCCATGGACATCAGCTCGGTCAGCGACGCCTCGTCGTCGACGACCAGCACCCGTACGGGGCTGCCGTCCGGCCGGAGCAGTTCGGTGCGTGTGTCGGAGCTCGTGGTCATACGCGCCACCTTGCCCACGCGTTCTGAGAGGCCCCTTGCGCCAACCTGTGAATTCCCTGAGAAACGCCTCTGGGGCCCGCCCCCGGGAACACTCGGCCACGCCCCGCCCACGCCGTGCCCCGTCA
>NZ_JAAAHS010000629.1 GCF_009908195.1 Streptomyces boluensis
CACGAACACCCCGGCCTCGACGGCCACCCGCACCCCACAGAACTCGGCCCACCCGACGACCTGCTCCAACGGAAGCCCGCGCACCCGCTGCTCGACCATGAGGTCGACCTCGGCGGCGTCGCGCGCGGCGGAAACGATCAGAGCGGCCTCGTCCTCAGCGAACACACACCCGGCCAGGCGAAGCCGAGCGACAAGGGGGGCCGGGGAGGAGAACCGGGAAGAAAACCCGGAAGAGGAACCACATTCAGAACCCATGAAAGAAAGGCACCTTCAAGTACAAGAACCGAAGGGCGCCCTCACGGCCACCGATGTCAGGCGACCGCATCACCACGAGGAGAGAGCACCCAGCTGGCTGCAGCGTTGATGGGTCCCACCTCCTCGGTCACGATCACTGCGCGGACGGGCAACAGTACCGGAGCGGCATGAGGCCCCTGCACGCCGCGACTGGAGATTGCACCCATCAGCCACCGTCCGCCAGGAGCCCCACCCCCCGAACCTTGCCACGCCCCGCTCGCCCAACTCCCCCGAGAAGCAGATCTGCACACGTACGCGTGAACACAACTGGCCCTGGGAGAGGCCGAGTTGACGCAGACGGGCACCATCACCCCGAAGACAGCCGAAACAACCGAAGCAACTCAACCGCCTCGGCCCCATCGGCATCGAACCCCTGCAACCGATGCTCGCGCGGCACTGCTGCTTCAGGCGCCCAGACCCGAGCGCCATGGCAACGAAAACAGAACGCGACCTCGAAGAGCACGCCAACCCTGTCGTGTGCCCGGATCCCCCACCCGGGCGTGAAGCACCGATACAGGTCACCGGCCTTCAGCCCGAGCACCAGCTCCAGCCCTCGCTGAACCTCACCCCCGTCCCAGATGGCCACGGTCTCCCCGACCAAACCCTCCCACCGGAGGGCATCACCGCCAGGGTCGAGACGGACCACCTCGAGAAGCTCGGTCTTCTCGTGGGTCGAAGGTAGCCACAGGTTCACGCCTCGAACTGGGTGAGATCGATGCCGTAGACCCGCAGCGGATACCCGTACACAGGGTGCGCCGTCGTGCGTTCCGGCGTCATGTCCAGCTTCCGGATGACGTTCTCGGAGGCTTCGTTACCCACCCGGTTGATGCTGATCACGCGGTCGAGCCCACGGTCCTGGAGGGCGAACTCCAAGGTGGCCTGGGCGGCTTCGGACGCGTACCCCTGGCCCCAGAACTGTGAGCCGAGGCGCCAGCTGATCGCCACGTCGGGCTGCACCTCCGGCAGGAACTCGGGCACGGACAGACCCACGACGCCGATCAGTTCACCCGAGCCGAGCAGCTCGACGGCGAAGAGGCCGAAGCCCTCCTCGTCCCACTCCTCCTCCCACTGCTCGATGTCCTCGGCCGTACGGTCCAGGTCGCGCACCGCGCCGTCGTCGATCCAGTGCATGACGCGCGGGTCCGCGTTGATGTCCCCCATCGGCACGAGGTCGTCGTCGTGCCAGCGGCGGAGGAGGAGGCGGGGCGTACGGATCTCGGTCATGCCGCCCATCCTGCCGAAGGCACGGTCCTCATCGGTAATTGGCGCCGGCCCGTGCTCGGCAACGCAAAGAGCCGGACCCAGTGAGACTGGGTCCGGCTCTTCGTATTCGGCACATCGGCTGGTCAGCGAATCGATCGCGCTGTTCCGGCTTCTGTGCCCCCGGCAGGATTCGAACCTGCGCACACGGCTCCGGAGGCCGTTGCTCTATCCCCTGAGCTACGGGGGCGTGCCCTGTCCTGTGGACCGGGCTGTCGGACGCGGCGAGCGCGGCGACGGGTAGAACCCTACCAGCTTCATCGGGGTGTCCAGGAACAGGTATTGGGAGGTGGAGCGGGGCGCGAGGAGAGGCGGTCGAGGGGGTGGCTCGTACGTCGGATCGAGGCTCGGGCAGCTGCCCGTACGGGCCGAGCCGCGGACCCCGACCGGAACCCGTACCGCGTCTCAGAAGTAGGGAAAACCCGGACGCGGAACCCTTCGCGGTCCTACTCTCGATGTGTGCCAGGGGCGTCCGGCCGGGTGCTTGTTGTCGATGACAACAAGGTGATCCGGCAGCTGATCAGGGTCAATCTCGAACTTGAGGGCTTCGAGGTCGTGACCGCGGCCGATGGTGCCGAGTGTCTGGACGTCGTCCACCATGTGCGGCCCGATGTGATCACCCTCGACGTGGTGATGCCACGACTCGACGGGCTGCGCACCGCCGCCCGGCTGCGGTCGGACCCGCGGACCGAGAGCGTGCCGGTCGTGATCATCAGCGCCTGCACCCAGTACGAGGTGGAGAACGGCCTCACCTCAGGCGTGGACGCGTTCCTGAGCAAGCCCTTCGAGCCCGCCGAACTGCTGCGTACCGTACGGCAGTTGAGGGAACACGGGCGGCGCGCGCAGGGTGACGGCGGGCGGGGGGCGGGGCG
>NZ_JAAAHS010000063.1 GCF_009908195.1 Streptomyces boluensis
GCCCCCGAGCCGCAGCGCCCCGCCGCCGAGGCCGAGTCCTCGGACGGGGTCCAGCCGGGCATGTGGCTGGCCGCCTTCCAGAGCGGTCTGGCCGGCGACACCAGCGGAGCCGCCCCCGCGGCGACCGGCAGCGGCCCCACCGGCAGGACCGCACAGGACCTCGACGCCCCTTCGGCGTCGGCTAGCAAGGGGAACGAGCAGTGATTCAGCACCAGGGACACCAGGGCCAGGCCGCCAACATGGACTGGATGCTCAAGGACCTCGCCGAAGGCGTCCCGCAGACCCGGCAGGTCGTGGTCCTCTCCGCCGACGGCCTGCGGATGGCGCAGTACGGCGCCGACACCGACTCCGCCGACCGGCTCGCCGCCGCCTGTGCGGGACTGCAGAGCCTGGCCGGTGCGGTCGCGGCCGAACTCCCGTACAGCGAGGGCCGGATGCGGCTCGTCGTGATCGAGATGGACGGCGGCTTCTTCTACCTGATGGCCGCGGGCCAGGGCGCGTTCCTCGCCGTACTCGCCGACGAGGGCGTGGACGCGGGCCTGATGGGCCAGCGGATGCGGGACCTCGTCCTGCGGATCGGGGAGCACCTGAGCAGCCCGCCGCGACAGGACGTGGCTTCGAGGTGAACCCTGCCGACCAGGGCTGGGACGGGGGCGGTCCCGAGCGGCTCTATGTGATCACCGGAGGTCGCAGCGGTTCGTCCGCGCCGACGGCGCTCGACCTGGTCACCCTGATCGTGGCCAAGTCGGCGCCGCGGCCGGGCATGCAGCCCGAGCAGGCGGCGATCATCCGCATCTGCCAACGACCGCTGTCCGTCGCGGAGATCTCCGCGCATCTCAGCCTGCCGGTCAGCGTCGTGACGGTGCTGCTCAGCGACCTCATGGCCGACAACCGGGTGTTCTCCCGACCGCCCGTTCCGCCCGCAAAACTCCCCGACATCGCGTTGATTGAGGCAGTGATCGATGGACTTCAGAAGCTCTGAGAGCCCCGCCTCGGTCGAGGAGCGCCCTGGACCGGGGCCACGGAGCGAGGACGCGCTGCCCGAGACCGCGGCCGCCGCGGTCAAGGTGGTCATCGTCGGCGGCTTCGGCGTCGGCAAGACCACCCTGGTCGGCTCGGTCAGCGAGATCAGGCCGCTGACCACCGAGGAGACGATGACGCAGGCCGGCGTCGGCGTCGACGACACGGCGGGCGTGGAGCGCAAGTCCACGACGACGGTCGCGATGGACTTCGGCCGCATCAGCATCAACGAAGAACTGGTCCTGTACCTCTTCGGCACCCCCGGCCAGGAGCGCTTCTGGTTCCTGTGGCGCGGCCTGTTCGAGGGCGCGCTCGGCGCGGTCGTCCTGGTCGACACCCGCCGCCTGGAGGTCAGCTTCGACGTCATCGGCCGCCTGGAGGAACGCTCCGTGCCGTTCGTCGTGGCCGTCAACACCTTCCCGGACGCGCCGGCTTACCCCCTCGACGAACTCCGCGCGGCGCTCGACCTGCCGGACGCGGTGCCGCTCGTGGAGTGCGATGCCCGGCTGCGGTCGTCCAGTCGGGATGTGCTGATGGCTTTGATGCGGTACTTGCAGACTCTCGCCCTGACCACGGAGGCATCGTGACCGTCTCGGAGGCCGTCGCCGGCCGCGCCATACCCCGCGTGCCGGGCTCGGTGCCGCTCGCGGGGCACGCCCTGAAGCTGCTCCGCGACCCGTTCGGCTTCCTCAAGTCGCTGTCCGCGCACGGCGATCTGGTCCGTATCGACCTCGGCCGGATGCCGCTGTACGTGGCGACCACGGCGGAGCTCGTGCACGAGGTGACGGTGACCCAGGCCCGCAGCTTCGAGAAGGGCCGCTTCTTCGACCGGCTGCGCCCGCTCGCGGGCAACGGCCTCGCCAACGCCAACGGCGACATCCACCGCGCGCACCGGCGGCTGATCCAGCCGATGTTCTCCAAGGACCGCATCGCGGGCTACACCGCCGTGATGGGCCACAACGCGCAGGATCTGGCGGGCCGTTGGGTGCCGGGCCAGGAGATCGAGCTGGAGCACGAGATGGCGCAGTTCGCCATCGAGACGCTCGCCTCGACGCTGTTCTCCACCGACATCGGGCTGCCCGCGGTGGAGGCGATCCGCACCAACCTGCCCATCGCCCTGAAGAACCTGCTGGTACGGGCGGCCTCGCCGAAGTTCCTCGACCGGGTGCCGATCCGCCCCAACCGGGAGTTCGACACGGCGGCGGCCAACCTGCGCCAGGTCATCGACGAGGTCATCGCCACCGGCCGCCGCACCGGCCACACCGACGCGGGCGACCTGCTGTCGCTGCTGCTCGCGGAGCACGATCTGTCCGACGTGGAGATCCGGGACGAGCTGAGCACCATCCTGTTCGCCGGTGCGGAGACCACGGCGGCCACGCTCGCCTGGACCTTCCACCACCTCGCGCACCACCCGGAGATCGACGACCAGGTGGTGGCCGAGATCCGGGAGGTCGTCGGGGACCGCCCGGTGACCGTCGAGGACGTGCCCAAGCTGGTGGCGCTGCGCCGCGTCCTGGACGAGGTGATCCGGCTGCACGGCGTGACGATGCTGATGCGCCGCACCACCCAGGAGGTCGAACTCGGCGGCCACCACCTGCCGGTGGGCGCGGAGGTCGGCTTCAGCCTGTACGCGCTCCACCGCGACCCGCGGTTCTTCCCGGAGCCGGACGCCTTCGACCCGGACCGCTGGCTGCCCGAGCGGCAGGCCGCGGCGGGGCTGCGCCGAGAGGCGTACATCCCGTTCGGGGCGGGCAACCGGAAGTGCATCGGCGACCAGTTCGCCTGGACTGAGGCGACGATCGCGCTCGCGACGCTGCTGCCGCGCTGGCGCCTGGTCCCGGTCTCGGGGCACACCCCCAAGGAAGTCGTCTCGGCCGTCCCGCACGCCGACCGCATCCCGATGATCGTGCACCCGCGCCTACGGTGACCCGCACCCCTCCCCTCCGCGCCCGAGCCGTCGAAGACCCCGGCCGCCGCGCCCGTACGCCCTTGCCTTGGAGGCCGTCCCCATGACCACCGCCCCGGACCCGTATCGCAGCAACGCGCCGCAGCCACCGCCCGGTTGCCCCGCGCACGCCGGGGGCGCCCAGGCCGAGGGCGCGCGGATCTACGGGCCCGAGGCGGACAGCGACCGGCAGGGCCTGTACGAGCGGCTGCGCGCGGAGCACGGGCCGGTGGCCCCGGTCCTGATGCAGGGCGACGTTCCGGCCTGGCTGGTGCTCGGGCACCGGGAGAACCTGGACGTGATGCGTACGCCGTCCCGGTTCACCTGCGACTCCCGCACCTGGAACCGGCAACTGTCCGCGGACTCCCCGCTGTTGCCGCTCACCGCCTGGCAGCCGCTGCTCGCCTTCGCGGACGGCAAGGAGCACGCCCGGCTGCGGCTCGCGGTCACCGACAGCCTGGAGCGCTTCAACCGGCAGTCCCTGCGCCGCTATGTGACCCGGTACGCGAACCGCCTCGTCGACCAGTTCGCCGCGCACGGCCGGGCCGACCTCGTCGAGGAGTTCGCGGAGCGGCTGCCGATGATGGTGCTGACCAACCACTTCGGCATGTCCGAGGAGTACGGCCCGAAGCTGGTCGAGGCGGTCCGCGACATGACCCGGGGCAGCGCGACGGCGGTGTCCAGCAACCGGTTCGTGGTGGAGACGATGAGCGACCTGGTCGCCCGTAAGCGCGAACGGCCGGGCAGCGACTTCACCAGCTGGCTGATCGGCCACGAGTCGAACCTCACCGACGACGAGGTCCGCGAGCACCTGCGGCTCACCCTTGTCGCCGGGTACGAGCCGACGGTGAACCTGATCGCCAACACCCTGCGCATGGTCCTCACCGACGCCCGCTTCCGCGGCAGCCTCTCCGGCGGTCAGATGACCCTGCCGGACGCCCTCGACCAGGTGCTCTGGGACCACCCGCCGATCTCGCTGCTGCCGACCCGCTGGGCCATCGGGGACACCGATCTGGGCGGCCGCACCATCCGCGCCGGTGACATGCTGCTGCTCTGCCTGGAGGCGGGCAACGTGGACCCGGCGATCCGCCCCGACCTGTCGGCGTCGATGCACGGCAACCGGTCCCACCTGGCGTTCAGCGCGGGCCCGCACGGCTGCCCGGGTCAGGACATCGGCCGGGCCATCGCGGACACCGGTGTGGAGACTCTCCTCAACCGCCTGATCGACCTGCGCCTCGCGGTCGCGGAGGACGAGGTGCGGGTCACCTCGGCCTGGATCTCGGAGCGCCTGGAGGCGCTGCCGGTGCAGTTCACCCCGATCCGGCCGACTGTGACCGCCACACCTCCGCCGCCTGCGGTGATGCCGGGCCCGATGCCGGAGCAGACCGCCGCGCCCGCCGCGGAACCGGCCGCCCCGCAGCCGCCGTCAGGACGCTGGGGCACGGCGCGCAGATCGCGACGGGACCGGGCGGCGACCCGCCGCGACTGAACGTCGTACGCCAGGGCGTCAGTCGACGAGCTCCCACCACCAGTCCACAGCCGCGATCCCGAGCGGCCGCAGACTCGGGTCGACCGGGGTCTGCCGGAACGCGTCCGGGAAGCGGGCCGGGTCGTGCGGGGTGGTGTAGCGGACCGAGGTGATGCCCCAGTCCTGGGCGCCGCGGATGAAGCTGCCGAGGCTGGCGAGGTACTGGCGCAGCTGCGGGCTGGCGTCCTCCCGGAGGCGCTCGCAGAGCAGCAGGAACAGGCTGGTGGCGCGGTCACGTTGGGAGATCGCCAGGTCGAGCGCGGCCTCGGGGCCGATGCCCTGCTCCCGCTCCAGGACCCGCAGCGCGTTGAGGTAGTAATCCGTCCCGGCCGCTTCCTTGTGGTACGAGAAGATGTCGTTGTCCCAGGTGATGATGAACGACGCCAGCTCGGCGGCGGCCCGTACCCGGGTGCTGTCCCGTTCGTGGGGCTGGAGTTCGTAGCCGTGCCCCATCTCCAGGAGCGGCAGTACGACGGAGGTGGCACCGTCGTAGAGCCGCATCAGGGTGTAGTCGTCGAGGTCGGGGACGGTGCCCGCGGTGCGGTGCGAGGCCTCCCAGACGACGGAGAAGAAGTACTCGCGCAGCGCGTCCACCCAGCGCGCGGCCTGGCCGGGGGTGCCGTAGCGGTCGACGCGGCGGCGCAGGTCGCGCAGGCCGTCGGCGAGCGGGTCGTCGAGGAGCATCGGGGTCTCGGGGTTCTGCGCGATACGCAGCAGCCGGGAGAGGTAGCCGGACAACTCGCCGGGCTTGCGGCCGAGTTCGCCCTCCTCGCAGTGCCCGTCGTCGACGCCGAACAGCCACAGGACGAAGTCGGAGAGGAGCGAGACGACTTCCTCGCGGCCCTCGGGCAGGATGCGCGCGGAGAACCCGCCGATGTCATGCCGTACCAGGCGGCCACGCAGCTCATCGGAGCCGATGCGGAACTTCTCGGCCCACACCGCGGTCTGTTGATCGATGTCCTGATAGAGCGGATGTATCGCTTCGGCGAACGGCGAATATATGGGCGGAACGGCCAGGTCGATCCCCACGGCGCACTCACTCTCTTCGCGGGGCATGACCCATACCCCATCGTGATCAAGGCGCCTCGCATCGTATCCACTGACCGAAAGCGGAATATGATCAAGATGTGAAGAAGTGCGCAAGTGGGTTACGCGGGGACCGAGTTACCCGAAGTAGGCCCGAGCGAACCGTGATTGACGTCTCCTCAGCTCGGGTTTGAACCGCGCCCCGACGCGTTCGCCGCGTCCCGCAGCGCCTCCACGACACGGGCGAGCGCCGGGCTGTCCTCGGCGCCCTTGCGCAGGGCCGCCACCACATGGCGGCGCGGCTGGTCGGGGCCGAGGGTGCACATCACCACGCCCGCCCGGCGCACCGCCGCCATCCGCGGGACCAGGGCGACGCCCATGCCCGCCTCGACCATCGCCATGATCGCGGTCCAGCCGGCCGCGCTGTGCGCCTGTTCCGGTACGAACCCCGCCGCCTCGCAGGCCGCGAGGGTGATCTCCGACCAGGGGCCGCTGCCGCCGAAGATCCAGGCCTCGCCGGAGAGTTCGGCGAGCCGGAGCCGCGCCCGGCCGGCCAGCGGGTGGTCGACGGGCAGCGCCACGTCGAGCGGGTCGGCGAGCAGCGGGACCCGGGTGAACTTGGGGTCGCGGGCGGTCGGCGCGTGCGCGGCGAGCGACAGCGCGAGGTCCACCTCACCCCCGGAGAGCAGCTCGTACGACTCGGCCGCCTCCGCCTCCCGTACCCGCACCTCGATGCCGGGCGCCGCCGCCCTGAGGCCGCGGACGGCGGGGACGACGAGGGCGGGCACGGCGGTGGAGAACGCGCCGATCCGCACCTCACCGGCCTCGCCGCGCGCGTACCCGGCCAACTCGGCGTCGGCCCGCTCCAGTTGGGCGAAGACGGCGTCCGCGTGCCGCAGTACGAGGTGGGCCGCGTCGGTGAGCCGGACCCTGCGGCCCTGCGCCTCCAGGAGCGGGACGCCCAACTGTTTGGCCAGGTTGGACAGTTGCTGGGACACCGCGGACGGGGTCATGAGCAGGACGGCGGCGGTGGCCGTGACGGTGCCCTGCTCGCTGAGCGTGCGCAGGATCTGCAGCTTCTTGATGTCCCACTCGGTCATGACCGGCAACCTATCCGGAGTGCCGGTCACGCCCCGCGCCGGTGCGGCGCTCACTTGGAGCCGCCGCGGGCCGCTCCGAGGATCACCCCGCCGAGGATGAGCGCCATGCACAGCAGCTGCAGGGGTCCGGTGGGTTCGCCGAGGACCAGGAAGGAGAGCAGCGCCACGCAGACCGGCTGCAGGTAGTAGACGACCCCGGCGCGGGCGGCGCCGATCAGCGAGATGGCCTTGTTCCAGGCGAAGAAGGCCACGGCCGACGAGACCACGCCGACGTAGAGCAGCGGCGAGACCGTCGCGGGCGTCGCCTCGAAGCCGCCCTGCACGACGAGGCTGGTCACGTACACCGGCGACAGCATCAGCGCACCGAGCGCGAAGGTGGTGAAGAGAAAGGCGAGGCCGTCGATCCCGGTGGGCTTGCGGCGCAGCAGAGCGCTGTACGAGGCGAAGGAGAGCGCCGCCCCGAGCATCCACAGGTCGCCGGTGCTGAAGTCCAGGGCGAGCGAGCCCTTGCTGACGAGCAGCAGCACACCCGCGCAGGCCACGAGCATGCCGACGATCCTGCGGGCGCCGAGCCGGGTGCCTCCGAGGCGTTCGTAGAGCGCCATGATGACGGGCGACGCGGCCATGATCATGCCCATGTTCCCGGCCGAGGTGGAGATGCCGGCCTGGTTCACCAGGGTGTTGTAGACGGTGACGCCGAGCAGCGAGGCGAGCAGCAGGTAGCGGATGTGGCGGCGGAGCAGCGCCCGCTGCCGCCAGGCCGCACGGGCGGCGAACGGCGCGACCGCGACGAGCGCGATGATCCACCGCCAGAAGGCGTGCTGGATCGGCGGTACGGAGTCGGCGAGGGCACGCGAGGTGACGAAGCTGCCCGACCAGACCACCGTGGCGAGCAGGGCGAACAACAGACCGACCGTGGCCGCCCGGCCCGCACCACTCGCCTTCGAGCCACCCCCCGCCCCGGCCGCGCCGTCCGCCGCGCTACTGGTGACTCGGTCCAGGACCGCCATCGGCACCCCTTGCCCCTCTGCCCATCCGGGCAACACTGCGGCCGCCCCGGTCGGGCGGCTGATCGCTCAGGGGACTTACGGTCGCACCGAGACCTTGCTTAGGTCTATCGAAAACTTTCGACGGTTCTGTTCAGCTGAGCTGAATGGTCAGGGACTCGGCCCGCTGGGCAATCTCAGCCCGACCGGCAATCTCAGCCCGTCCGGCGTTTGAGGACGAGCCCGAAGGGCGATGGGGCGGGGTCTGGGGGAAGGCCCCAGGTACCGAGCCACGGACGGCACCGAGAACACGACAAGGGCGCGCCCGGCGACCACATGTCACCGAACGCGCCCTCGCGAGAACCCTCAGCCCTGCTACTGCCCCTTGCGGGACTTGTCCCCGACCATCACCAGGCCGGCGATCACCAGGAAGAGCACGATGGGGGCCGCGACATAGAGGCCGAGGGTCTCCACCAAGCTCAGGCCAGGACCCGGGTCATCACCGGCGTCGCGGGTCAGGGCGAGCGCGGGGGACGACATGAGCAGCATCATCAGCGTCGTACCGGCCGCAAGGGCGCCGGCGCGCAGGGCGTTCTTATTGTCCACAAAGCCAAACTAGCGAATGCCCGATCGGGCCGCGCGCCCGGGGTGCCCGTACGAGGGCGGCGGGGGCGGCGCGGACAGGCCGACGGGGCGGCGCCGACGCGCGGAAGTCTGAGTGCCCCGGCCGTCTCAGTACGCCGAGAAGTCCATGCCCGACGCGGTGCCGGTGGCGGTGGGCTCGCTGGTCAGGGGTGCGGCGTCGGCGAGCGGGGGCTCGCTGGTGAGGGGGGCGGCGTCGGCGAGCGGGGGCTCGCTGGTGAGCGGCAGCTCTACGCAGCCGCAGGAGCAGGAGCCGAGCAACCCGGAGTCCGGATCGGACACCAGCGAGATGTCCGGCAGGTCGCGCAGCTCCGACCGTTTGGAGAGGGCGTCGAGCAGAAGCTGAGCCGATGCGGCCACGAGGGCCTCCTTCTGTGGGTGACAGGGTCGGGCCCTGTGGGTCTCAGGGCCAGATCGGCAGCCCTACCCAGCGAAGCGGATCGCATTCGGGCAACGTGCGCCAGCTCACAATTGGTTCCCGGAACGGGAGTTGACCCCGTTCGCCCTGCTGCCACAGGGGCGAGCGGCGTTCCAGGGAGGCATCGCACAGCACCCGAGGGAGTGACGCACGCCACAGATCAAAGGTACGACTTCGGAAGATCAAGCCGGCTCCGGGCCGCCCGGAACACCAGGACTAGGCTGAGCTGACTCCGTGTACGAGAGCTGTGTGCGAGAAGGGCGGGAGGCCGTGCAGGTGCGGCGCACGAAGCGGTTGGCAGCCATCGCGGCCGCGGTCATCGGCGGTCTGCTCGGCGGTGCGCCCGGAGCCCTCGCGGCCCCGCCCGGCCCGACGGGCCCCGGCCTCGGCACCCCCGACCGCGACACCGACACCGGTACCGACACCCCCGCCGCCGCGCACGCCCTGCCCCAGGTCTGGCCGCGCCCGCAGTCGGTGCAGGCGGCGGGCGCGGCGGTGCGCGTCGGCGAGCAGGTGTACCTCCTCACCGACGAGGACGCCGACCCGTACGCCGTGGACGCGCTGCGCACCCTGTTGCGGGACGCGGGTGCCCGCCGGGTCACCGAGGTCGACGACCCGGCCCGGCTGCCCGCCGGCGGGCTCGTCGTCCGCGCCGGCCAGGCCACCGGCACGCACCGCTCCGGAGCCGGCGCCGCGCTGCGCGCCCTGCGCTCCGCGGACCGCGCCGACCTGCCGCGCGGCGGGTACCGGCTCGCCGTCGGAGAGGTCTCGGGCCGCCCGACCCTCGCCCTCGAAGGGGTCGGCGGCGACGGTCTCTTCCACGCCGTGCAGACCCTGCGCCAGCTGTTCGACGACGGCACCCTGCCCGGCGTACGGATCCGCGACTGGCCCGGCACCGGCGTGCGCGGCCTCACCGAGGGCTTCTACGGCACCCCGTGGACCCGTGAACAGCGCCTGGAACAGCTGGACTTCCTCGGCCGTACCAAGCAGAACCGCTATGTGTACGCGCCGGGCGACGACCCCTACCGGCAGGCCCGCTGGCGTGAGCCGTACCCCGCCGCCCAGCGCGCCGACTTCCGCGCCCTGGCCGAGCGCGCCGCCCGCAACCACGTGACGCTCGCCTGGACCGTCGCCCCCGGGCAGGCCATGTGCCTGTCGTCGGACGACGACCTGAAGGCGCTGCTCCGCAAGGTCGACGCGATGTGGGCGCTGGGGGCGCGTGCCTTCCAACTCCAGTTCCAGGACGTGTCGTACAGCGAGTGGCACTGCGACGCGGACGCCGAGACCTTCGGCTCCGGGCCGAAGGCCGCGGCGCGGGCGCAGGCGAAGGTGGCGGACGCGCTCGCCGCGCATCTGCGGAAGCGGTACGAGGGTTCGGCTCCCCTGTCGCTGATGCCGACCGAGTACTACCAGGACGGTGCGACCGAGTACCGCGAGGCGCTCGCCGGGGCCCTCGACGACCGGGTGCAGGTGGCGTGGACCGGGGTCGGCGTCGTACCGAAGACCATCACGGGGCGTGAACTGGCCGGTGCGCGCGAGGCGTTCGGGCATCCGCTGGTCACGATGGACAACTACCCGGTCAACGACTTCGCGCAGGACCGTATCTTCCTCGGCCCCTACATGGGCCGCGAGCCCGCCGTCGCGACCGGCTCCGTGGCGCTGCTCGCCAACGCCATGGAGCAGCCGGTGGCGTCCCGTATCCCGCTGTTCACGGCCGCCGACTACGCCTGGAACCCCCGGGCGTACAAGCCGCAGGAGTCCTGGAAGGCCGCCGTCGAGGACGCCGCCGCGGTGACCGGCGGCAGCCCGGAGCGGCGGGCCGCGGTCCGTGCCCTCGCGGGCAACACCGCGTCCTCGGTGCTCGGCGCCGAGGAGTCGGCGTATCTGCGGCCCCTGATGGACGCCTTCTGGCGGGCGCGTACCGACGGCGACCGCAAGCGCGTCGAGGCGGCCGGGCAGCGGCTCAAGGCGGCCTTCACCGTGCTGCGCGAGACGCCGCAGCGGCTGCGCGACACCGACCTCGGGGCCGAAGTGGCGCCCTGGAGCGAGCAGTTGGGGCGGTACGGCAGGGCCGGTGAGGCGGCCGTCGACATGCTGCTCGACCAGGCGCGCGGCGACGGCGCGCGGGCCTGGCAGCACCGCCGCGCCCTCGACGCCGCGCGGGACGCGGTGCGGGCGGGCCGCGCCACCGTCGGCAAGGGCGTCCTCGACCCGTTCCTCGACCGGGCCCAGAAGGAGTCGGCGCGCTGGTCCGGCACGTCCGCGGAGCGCGGCGAGGCCACCGGCGACGACTCCTCGTACACCGTGCGGCTGCCGCGGCCGCGGCCCATCGAGGCGGTGACGGCCATGACCGAACCGGGCGCCGAGGGCGCGGTACAGGCCCATGTGCCCGGCGAGGGCTGGCGCACCCTCGGCCGGCTCGGCGCGGGCGGCTGGACGGAGACCGCCGCGAAGGGCCTGAAGGCGGACGCGGTCCGGGTGACGGCGGCGGCGCAGCACGTGGTGCCGTGGTTCGCGGACGGCGCGGACGCCTCGTTCGCGCTGACCCGCGGCGAGACGGACGCGGAGATCGGCGGCCCGGCGCAGCGCGTGACGGCGGAGCTCACCTCGCGCCGCCCCGTGGACGTCAAGGCCCGGCTCGGCGTGAAGGCGCCGAAGGGCGTCGAGGTGCGGGTGCCGCGCGAGTCGACGGTGCCGCGTGGCACAGATGTGAAGATCCCGGTCGAGGTCACGATCCCCGAGGGCACCCCGGCAGGCAGCTACGACGTGCCGGTCTCCTACGGCGGCGAGACCCGCACCCTGACCGTCCGCGCCTACCCGCGCACCGGCGGCCCCGACCTGATCCGGACCGCGAAGGCCTCCTCGTCGGGCGACGAGACCGAGGACTTCCCGGCGCGCTCGGCGGCCGACGGCGATCCGGAGACCCGCTGGTCCTCACCGGCCGAGGACTCCGCCTGGTGGCAGGCCGAGCTCGACCGGCCGGTCCGCCTCGGCCGGGTCGCGCTGCACTGGCAGGACGCCTACGCCGCGGCGTACCGCGTCCAGGTGTCAGCCGACGGCCACGACTGGCGCACCGCGGCCACGGTGCGGGACGGGCGCGGCGGCAAGGAGTCGGTCCGCATGGACGAGCGGGACGTCCGGTACGTCCGGGTGCAGGGCGACAAGCGGGCGACCCGGTTCGGGTACTCGCTGTGGCAGGTGGAGGCGCACGAGGTACGCGCCGACGCGGCGCCCTGAGCCGGTACGCCACGCCCCGTATGCCACTCCCGTACGCCACGCCCCGTACGCCACTCCCGTACACACAGCGTGCGCGACAGCACAGCGCGTACGCGAAAGCACCTCGCGTACGCGAAAGCCCGAGTCTCAGGCGGAGATGCCGTCGATCCGGGCCATGACGTCGTCCGCGCCGAACGGCTGCAAGTACGGCATCCAGCGCGGGTCCCGGTGCCCGGTGCCGATGATGCGCCAGGCGAGGCCGGTGGGCGGGGCGGGTTTATGACGTAGCCGCCAGCCCAGCTCCAACAGGTGGCGGTCGGCCTTCACATGGTTGCAGCGGCGGCATGACGCCACCACGTTCTCCCAGGCGTGCTGGCCACCGCGGCTCTTGGGGATGACGTGGTCGACGCTGGTCGCGACCCCTCCGCAGTACATGCACCGGCCGCCGTCCCTGGCGAAGAGGGCGCGCCGGGTGAGAGGTACAGGGCCCCGGTACGGGACCCGGACGAAGCGCTTGAGTCGGACCACGCTGGGTGCGGGCACGGTGCGGGTCTCGCTGTGCAGGAAGGCGCCGGACTCCTCAAGGCAGATGGCCTTGTTCTCGAGGACGAGGACGAGCGCGCGGCGGAGCGGTACGACGCCGAGAGGCTCGTACGACGCGTTGAGGACCAGGACATGCGGCACGGAGGCCTCCTTGTACGCCGGCGGCGCGTGGCTCGCGCCGGGACGATCTGCTCCAAGTCTCTCCTCATGCCTGGTCGAAGCGCCACCATGCGCCGGTAACGGGCTTGCAGTGTTTTCCGACACATCCGGGCCTCTGTCACGTGAGCACTGTCTCTCCATCGAACATCACAACGATCCACACACGATGCCCCGTTAGTGTGGTGAGTCTGTCCGTTCGTCACCCCCTTGTCCGGGCAGACCGTTCCACCTGGAGGTGCCTGCCGTGTTTCTGTCCGCCCTGTCGACGCTGTCGGCCGCGGGGTCCGCGAACGACCCCACGGGTGACTCCGCCAACCACCTCGACGAGGCCCAGCAGAAGGCGACGAACGCCGCGGGCTGGGTCGAGGAGAACTGGTCGGCGTGGCTCGGCATAGGGCTGCGGGTGGTGCTGATCGTCGTGATCGCCACCGTCCTTCGCACGGTGATCCGGCGCACCATCACCAAGCTCATAGAACGGATGAACCGCGGCGCGCAGGCCGTCGACGGCACCGCGCTCGGCGGTCTCCTGGTGAACGCGGAGCGGCGCAGGCAGCGCTCCGAGGCGATCGGTTCGGTGCTCCGCTCGGTGGCGTCGTTCCTGATCATGGGCACCGCCGCCCTGATGATCCTCGGCATCTTCGAGATCAATCTCGCACCGCTGCTCGCCAGCGCCGGTGTGGCCGGAGTCGCGCTCGGTTTCGGTGCCCGCAACCTGGTCACGGACTTCCTCTCCGGCGTCTTCATGATCCTTGAGGACCAGTACGGCGTCGGCGACTCGATCGACGCGGGCGTCGCCTCCGGCGAGGTCATCGAGGTGGGCCTGCGCGTCACCAAGCTCCGCGGCGACAACGGCGAGATCTGGTACGTGCGCAACGGCGAGGTCAAGCGGATCGGCAACCTCTCGCAGGGCTGGGCCACGGCGGGCGTCGACGTCACGGTGCGCTCCGACGAGAACCTGACGAAGGTCCGCGAGACCCTCACCGAGGTGGGCGCCACGATGAGCAAGGAGGAGCCGTGGAACGAGCGGCTCTGGGGCCCGATCGAGGTGCTCGGCCTCGACGCCGTCTACCTGGACCAGATGATCATCAAGCTCACCGCCAAGACGATGCCGGGCAAGGCGCTCGGTGTGGAGCGGGAGCTGCGCTGGCGGATCAAGGAGGCCTTCGACGCCGCCGGTATCCGTATCGTCGGCCGGATGGCGCTCGCCGCGGAGGAGGACGAGGAGGGCGGCTCCGCCCCGGCGGTCTCCGCCCCGTCCGCGTACGCCTCGACGACCTCGCCGCAGTCCATGGCCGCGTCCCCGATCGCGCCGCCCAGCCTGAACAAGTAGCCGCGCACCGGCCGTTCGTTCCGCGGCGGGACCCGTTCCTTCTGCGGCGCGGCCCGGCCGTTCCTTCCGTGGCGCGGCCCGTTCCTTCCGCACCCCCGCGGGTAACACTTTGGTTGCCGCGGGGGTGCGCTGCGTGGTCGGGCTCTTGACGGGACCCCGAAGTCCGCTGTTCTCTAGGTTCCACACGCAACAGGAAACCTTCCTAACAGTACGGACCCGCTGCGGGCCGCGCCCTCGGAGTGCGGGCCGCGCGTACGGAGGAACACGGCATGGCGGCAACTCCCCCCGGCGGCCCTGGAACAGCGGGCCCCCCGGGAACACCGGGAACCTTGGGAACACAGGGAACACCGGGCACACCGCGGGTGCTGCGGGCGATGAACGACCGCGCCGCACTCGATCTGCTGCTCGCCCACGGGCCGCTCTCCCGCACCCGGATCGGCAAGCTCACCGGGCTCTCCAAGCCGACCGCGTCCCAGTTGCTCGCCCGCCTCGAAGCGGCCGGACTCGTCGTCGCCACCGGCACCAGCGAGGGCCGCCCGGGACCCAACGCCCAGCTGTACGCGGTGCACGCGGGCGCCGCGCATGTCGCCGCCCTCGATGTGACGCCCGAGCGCATCCTCGCCGCCGTCGCCGACATCACCGGCGCCGAGACCGGCCGCTTCGAGCTGCGCACCCCGGGCCGCGGCGGCCGCGCCGACGACGTGGTGCGCCAGGTCGTGGACGCCGTCGACGGCGCCGCGAAGGCCGCCGGGATCAGCCGGGCCGAGCTGCACCGGGTGGTGATCGGCACGCCCGGCGCCTTCGACCCGAACACCGGACGCCTCCGGTACGCGAGCCATCTGCCCGGCTGGCACTCCCCCACACTGCTCGACGAGCTCGCCGCCGCCCTGCCGATGCCGCTCGGGTACGAGAACGACGTGAACCTCGCTGCCCTCGCCGAGCAGCGCATCGGCGCCGCCCGCGAGCACGAGGACTTCGTCCTGCTCTGGAACCAGGAGGGCATCGGCGCCGCCCTGGTCATCGGCGGCCGGCTGCACCGCGGCTGGACCGGCGGCGCGGGCGAGCTGGGGTTCCTGCCGGTGCCCGGCACGCCCCTGGTCCGGCAGGTCACGAAGGCCAACAGCGGCGGCTTCCAGGAGCTGGCCGGAGCGCAGGCCGTGCCCCGGATCGCCAAGTCGCTCGGCATCGCCACCGCCGAGCAGCCGTACGCCGACACCGCCGCGGAGCTGCTGCGGCGGGCCGCCGAGGACGAGAGCGGTGACGAGGCGCTGCACGAGCTGCTGCGGCAGACCGCGCAGCGCATCGCGACCGGTCTCGCCGCCGTCGTCGCCGTGCTCGACCCCGGGCTCGTCGTCCTGTCCGGCGGTGTGACCTGCGCGGGCGGCGAGCCGCTGCGCGCCCTGATCCAGTCCGAACTCGCCGAGCTGGCCGCCTCCCGGCCCCGGCTCGTGCTCGGCGAGGTCACCGAACAGCCGGTGTTGCGCGGGGCGTTGGAGAGCGCCCTCGCCGACACCCGCGACGAGGTGTTCGACACCTCGCGCTGACCTGGGGGAAGACCCCGCGCACCACCCGTACGGCTCCTCAGTCCTGCCACCCCCGCCGAGGGAGACACCGTCATGCGCAGAAACAGGCTCGGCCTTGCCGTATCCACCGCAGCGATATCGGTCCTCGCGACCGCCTGCGTGGGCTCCACCGAGAGCGGGGCCACCGACGACCCCGAGGCCAGGACCACGATCACCTTCTGGCACGGCTGGACCGCGCCCGCCGAGGTGAAGGCCATCGACGCGAACATCGCGCGGTTCGAGAAGAAGCACCCGAACATCACCGTGAAGGTCGTCAGCGGAATCAACGACGAGAAGCTCAACCAGGCGCTGCGCGCGGGCGGTTCGAAGGGCCCGGACGTGGTGTCGTCGTTCACCACGGCGAATGTCGGGAAGTTCTGCTCCTCGGGCGCCTTCGCCGACCTCGGCCCGTTCATCGAGAAATCCAAGCTCGACCTGAAGAAGACGTTCTCCCAACCCCTCCTGGATTACAGCCAGTTCGAGGGTAAGCGGTGCGCGCTTCCACTGCTGAGTGATGCGTACGGGCTGTACTACAACAAGGACGCCTTCAAGGAGGCGGGCATCGAGAAGCCGCCGCGCACCTGGGAGGAGTTCGACAAGGCCGCCGTAAAACTCACGAAGGCGAAGGGCGACAGCTACGAGCGGCTCGGATTCATGCCGAACTACCACGGCTACGAGACGGTCCCCTCGCACTACATGTCGCAGTGGAGCCCCACGTATTTCACGAAGGACGGCAAGTCGAACATCGCGAAGGACCCGGCGTTCAAGGAGATGTACACCTGGCAGCGCGGCCTGGTGGAGAAGCTCGGCGGGTACGCGAAGCTGGAGAAGTACCAGAAGACCTTCGGGGACGAGTGGGGCGCCAAGCACCCCTTCCACACCGGGCAGGTCGCGATGCAGCTCGACGGCGAATGGCGGCTCGGCATGGCCGAGGACGCCGACCCCGGATTCGAGATCGGCGTCGCCCCGCTGCCGGTGCCAAAGGACCAGATCGACAGCTACGGCAAGGGCTATCTCTCCGGCACCATCATGGGCATCGCGCCGGCGAGCGAGAAGCAGAACGCCGCCTGGGAACTGGTGAAGTACATGACCACCGACACGGACGCGGTGGTGCGGTTCGCCAATGCCATCAAGAACGTGCCGTCCACCAAGGCCGCCCTGAAATCCCCGGACCTGGAATTCGACCCGCGCTTCAAGACGTTCCTGGACATCGCGCAGCACCCCGACTCCAACACCAGTGACGGGGCGGTCAACGGCATCACGTACCAGATGTCGCTGCAGAACTTCGGGTACGAGGTCGAGAAGGGCGCCGTACGCGATATCCAGGCGGGTCTCGAGAAGACCGCCGCGGAGATCGACACCGATATCGCGCAGGCCAAGTAGCCCGAGGAATCCGGGACATGACCACATACACGCTGCGCGCGAAGCGCAGGAGGTCGGCGCTGCGCACGGCCGCGTTCCTGTCACCCTGGCTCGTCGGTTTCGGCGTCTTCTTCGCCTATCCGCTGCTCTCGACCGTCTACTTCTCGTTCATGAAGTACGACGGATTCGGCGCCCCCACCTGGAACGGGACCGCCAACTGGTCGTATGTGTTCGGCAGTTACACCATGTTCTGGCCGGCGCTGCGCAACACGCTGTGGCTGGTCCTGGTGATGGTGACCTGCCGGGTGGCGTTCGGGCTGGGTATCGGGCTGCTCATCACGAAGATCAAGACAGGGACCGGGGTGTTCCGCACCCTTTTCTATCTGCCCTATCTGGCGCCCCCGGTGGCCGCGACCCTGGCCTTCGTCTTTCTCCTCAATCCGGGCACGGGTCCTGTCAACAGCGCCCTGGAGAGCCTGGGCATCGCGGCCCCCGGCTGGTTCAACGAACCCGGCTGGTCCAAACCGGCCCTGACCATGCTCGCGGTATGGGGCATCGGCGATCTGATGGTGATCTTCATGGCGGCACTCCTGGACGTACCGAAGGAGCAGTACGAGGCGGCCGAACTGGACGGCGCGAATTCCTGGCAGCGGTTCCGCTTCGTGACGCTGCCGAACATCTCGCCGATCGTCCTGTTCGCCGTCGTGACCGGCGTCATCCAGACCATGCAGTACTACACACAGCCGATCGTCGCGTCCAAGGTGGCCTCCGGAATCATCGGCGGCAGCGGCCAGCAGTTCGAGCCCGGATATCCGGAGAAATCCACGCTCACGCTGCCCCAACTCGTCTACAACCTCGGCTTCCAGCGCTTCGACTACGGCTCCGCCTGCGTCGTCGCCCTGGTCCTCTTCACCCTCGCCATGGCATGCACGGCCCTGCTGATGCGGCGCCGCGGCGGACTCGTCGGGGCAGGTGAGCGATGACCCGCACGACCGTGCTCCGCTGGGTCGGCGTGCACGCCATCGGGGTCGCCGCCGCCCTGTTCTTCCTGCTCCCGTTCGTCTTCGTACTGCTCACCTCGCTGATGAGCGACCAGCAGGCACTGACCCGCGACCTCACCCCGAACACCTGGGAATGGGGCAATTACGCGAAGGTCTTCGACACCCCCGGATTCCTCACCTGGTGGAAGAACTCCCTGCTCTACGCGGGCCTCGGCACGCTCCTCACCGTGGTGAGCTCGATCCCGGTGGCGTACGCCCTCGCCAAGTTCCGCTTCCGCGGCCGGCGGCTCTCCCTGATGCTGGTCGTCTCGATGATGATGCTGCCGCCCCAGGTCGTCATCATTCCCATGTACCTGTTCTGGGTGAAACAGCTCGACCTCGGCGGGACGCTCTGGCCGCTCATCATCCCGATGGCCTTCGGCGACGCGTTCTCCATCTTCCTGCTCCGGCAGTTCCTGCTGACCATCCCCGACGAATACCTGGACTCGGCGCGGGTCGACGGATGCGGTGAATTCCGGGCGCTGATCAAGGTCGTCCTGCCGATGGCCAAGCCGGGCATCGCGGCCGTGGCGCTGTTCCAGTTCTTCTACTGCTGGAACGACTACTTCGGACCTCAGATCTATGCCTCCGAGAACCCCGGTGCGTGGACGCTCAGTTACGGCCTTGAATCGTTCAAGGGCGCCCACCACACCGACTGGAATCTGACGATGGCGGCGACCGTCCTCGTCATGGCACCCGTCATCGTCCTGTTCTTCTTCGCCCAGAAGGCATTCGTCGAGGGCGTCACCCTGACCGGCGTCAAAGGCTGAGACCGGCTGCGCAAGCCCGCTACGCAGGCCCCGAGAAAGGTCAACTCCCCATGAAACTCGCAGTAGTCGGCGGCGGCTCCACCTATACGCCCGAACTCGTCGACGGATTCGCCCGGCTCCGGGAAGTGCTGCCCGTCGAGGAGCTCGTCCTCGTCGACCCGGCCGCCGACCGCCTCGACCTGGTCGGCCCGCTGGCCCGGCGGATCTTCGCCAAGCAGGGCCACAGCGGCCGCGTCACCACCACCGCCGACCTCGACGCGGCCGTCGACGGCGCCGACGCCGTCCTGCTCCAGCTGCGCGTCGGCGGCCAGGCCGCCCGCGAGCAGGACGAGACCTGGCCCCTGGAGTGCGGCTGCGTCGGCCAGGAGACCACCGGCGCGGGCGGCCTCGCCAAGGCGCTGCGCACCGTGCCCGTCGTCCTCGACATCGCCGAACGGGTGCGCCGCGCCAACCCGCAGGCGTGGATCATCGACTTCACCAACCCGGTCGGCATCGTCACCCGAGCCCTGCTCCAGGCCGGCCACAAGGCGGTCGGCCTGTGCAACGTCGCCATCGGCTTCCAGCGCCGCTTCGCCGCGAGCCTCGGCGTCGACCCGGCGCAGATCCACCTGAACCACGTCGGCCTCAACCACCTCACCTGGGAGAACGGTGTCCGCCTCGGCGGCCCCGAAGGACCTGACCTGCTGCCGAGGCTGCTCGCCGAGAGCGGCGACGAGATCGCCGGCAGCCTGCGCCTGCCACGCGCCGCCCTGGACCGCCTGGGCGTGATCCCCTCCTACTACCTGCGGTACTTCTACGCCCACGACGAGGTCGTACGAGAACTCAGCGACAAGCCGTCCCGCGCCGCCGAAGTGGCCGCGATGGAACGCGAGTTGCTCGACCTGTACGCCGACCCGGCACTCGACGAGAAGCCCGAGCTGCTCGCCAGGCGCGGCGGCGCGTTCTACTCGGAGGCGGCCGTCGACCTCACCGCGTCCCTGATCGGCACCGGAGGCAGCCCGTACCAAGTGGTGAACGTCCGCAACGACGGCACCCTGCCGTTCCTGTCCGACGACGCGGTCATCGAGGTGCAGGCGCGGGTCGACGCGGACGGCGCCGTACCGCTGCCGGTGGTGCCCGAACTCGACCCGCTGCAAAGGGGGTTGATCGCAGGCGTCTCCGCGTACGAGGAACTGGCCCTGGAGGCGGCCCTGCGGGGCGGGCGCGACCGGGTGTTCAAGGCGCTGCTCGCACACCCGCTGATCGGCCAGTACGCGCAGGCCGACGCGCTCACCGACCGCCTGGTCGCCCACAACCGGGAGCACCTCGCGTGGGCGTGACGGGGGCGGAACGCGCCGGGGGCACCGTCCTCGCGATCGACGCGGGCAACAGCAAGACCGACGTCGCGGTGGTCGCCGCCGACGGACAGGTGACCGGCGCGGCACGCGGCGCGGGGTTCCAGCCGCCACGGGTCGGCGTCGAGAGTGCCGTCGACGGGCTCGCCGAAGCGGTCGGACGGGCGCTCGACGAGGCCGGGCTCGACCGGGTGGACCAGGTGTCGGCCTGCCTGGCGAACGCCGATCTCCCCGTGGAGGAAGCCGAGTTGGCGCGGGCCCTGGAGGCGCGGGGCTGGGGGCGCGCGGTCGAGGTGCGCAACGACACCTTCGCGATCCTGCGCGCCGGGCTGCCCGCCGGGGCGCTGCCGCTCGGCGTGGCTGTGGTGTGCGGCGCGGGCATCAACTGCGTGGGCCTGACCCCGGACGGCAGGACCGCCCGCTTCCCCGCGGTCGGCCGGATCTCCGGGGACTGGGGCGGGGGTTGGGGCCTCGCGGAGGAGGGCCTGTGGCACGCGGCACGCGCGGAGGACGGCCGGGGCGGGCCGACCGACCTGGCCCGCACGCTGCCCGGACACTTCGGGCTTCCCAGCATGTACGCGCTGATCGAGGCGCTGCACCTGGGCCGGATCGGCGCCGAGCGGCGGCACGAGCTGGCGCCCGTGCTTTTCGCCACGGCCGCCGCGGGGGACCCGGTCGCGCGCTCCCTCGTCGACCGGCTCGCGGACGAGGTGGTCGCGATGGCCACGGTCGCGCTCGACCGGCTCGACCTGCTTGACGCGGAGGTTCCGGTGCTGCTCGGCGGCTCGGTCCTCGCGGCGGCCCACCCGGACCTGGACACCGGCGTACGGTCCCGCCTGGCCGCGCGCGCCCCCAAGGCCGCGCCCCTCGTGGTCACCGCCCGGCCGGTGCTCGGCGCCGCGCTGCTCGGCCTCGACCGGCTCGACGCTCCGCCCGCGGCGCACGCGCGGGTGCGCGCCCACTACGCGCCGGGCGCCGGGCAGTCGCGGTAGCGCGCGGGCCCGCGCCCACGCCCACGCCCCGTACGCTCCGCGCCGGAAGGGAACCGATCACTTCCCACGCACGTGTACAAGTACGGGGGGTGGTGCGCGAGTTCCGCGTGCGCTACGAACAAGATCCAGGAAACGTTGGTGCCGGTGTCAGTCCCTGCGGTCATACTGGCGGCCGGGCCTGACTCCACGTGCGCCCGGACGCGGTGCCCATCGGATGACCACGGGGGAGGTCAAGAGGTGACAGACCCGCAGAGCGACGGCAGCGGTGCGCTGCCGCGCCGACGCACCGCGTTCGCCGAGGCCACGGACCGGCTGCGTGCGGCCGCCACGACCGAACCCGGCCGGCTGCGCATCATCGGCGCCGTACTCGCCCTGCTCGTCGTCGCGTTCGGCGCCGTCACCGCCTGGCAGGTCTCCGAGCGGTACGCGGCGGCGGACGACGTCCTGGAGCGCAGCCAGCCGCTGAGCGCCGACGCCGCGGTGATCTACCGCTCCCTCGCCGACGCCAACACCGCCGCGGCCGGCGGCTTCCTCGCGGAGGGCCAGGAACCGGCCGATGTCCGTGAGCGGTACGAGGACGACATCGAGGCCGCCGCCCACAAGCTCGCCACCGCCGCGGCCAACAGCAAGGGCTCCGGCACCGCGGGCAAGCAGATAGCGAAGCTGAACGGCCTGCTGCCGGAGTACGCCGAGCGGATCGAGACGGCCCGCACCTACAACCGCCAGGGCCTCCCCCTGGGCGGCGCGTATCTGCGCAACGCCAACGACCTGATGCAGACCGAGATGCTCCCCGCCGCGAAGCGGCTCTACGACGCGGAGAAGGGCCGCCTGGGCGCCGACTACGACGACGCGAAGTCCTACCCCTGGGCGGCCATCGCGCTCGGCGTGCTCGCCCTGGCCGCGCTCGCCTGGGCCCAGCGCCGCAACTACCGCCGTACGAACCGGGTGTTCAACCTCGGCCTGGTCACCGCCACCGGCACGGCCGCCGTCGTGCTGCTATGGCTGCTCGTCGGCCACACCGTCGCGTTCGCGGCCCTCACCGACTCGTACGACAACGGCATCCGCTCGCTCAACGTCCTCAACGACGCCCGGATCAGCACCCTCCAGGCCCGCAGCAACGAGAACCTGACGCTGGTCGCGCGCGGCGCGGTCACTGTGCCGCGCGGCCCGGACGAGGGCGAGGACCAGTACGACGTCACGTACCGCGCCCTGATGGAACAGCTCGGCGACGGCGGCACCGACCGCGCGGGCATGGGCTCACTCGGCGAGGCCATGCACTACGCCGACGACGAAGCCGGGCGCGTCCCCGTGGACAAGGCCATGAAAGCCGTGGAGCAATGGAAGAAACGCCACGAGGCGGCCCGCGACGCCGACATGAGTGGCGACTACAAAACGGCGCTCGCCCGGGTCATCGGCGACGACAAGCCGACGGGCGCGTCCTTCGACCGGGCCGACAAGGCCCTGGAGAAGGCCGTCGCGCATGAACGGCAGGACTTCAGGGGAGCTGCCGAGAACGGCCGCGGCGCGATGACGGGCCTGACCGCCGGCGCGGCGGTCCTGGGCGTGCTCGGTGCGGCGGGCGCCGTACTCGGCATCGGCCGCAGGCTTTCGGAGTACCGGTGAGAGGGGGCGAGATGACCCGGCAGCACGGCACCCACCCGGCGAGACGCGCCGTCCGCGGGCCCGGGGGACGGCCCTCGCGCCGCCTGCGCGGCTGGGGCGGAGTGGCCGCGATGGCCCTGGCCTGTGTCCTGACGGCGCTCGTCACCCTGCTGCCGCTGTCCCGTTCGGGGGCGGACGGCAGCATCGGCACGGGCGGCCCCGGCCTCGGCGTGGTCCGGCCCGCCGCCGCGGACGACTGCACGCCCGAGGACGCGGTGCGCAGCCTCAAGCCCACCAAGGACGAGGGCCCCACGGTCAAGGAGATCAAGTCCCGTACGGACAAGCCGAACAAGCTGATCGTCGGCATCGACCAGAACAGCTACCGATGGGGGTATCGCGACCCGTCGAGCGGCAAGCTGGAGGGCTTCGACATCACCCTGGTGCGGGCCATCGCCGACAAGCTGCTCGGCGACCCGGACGCGGTGGTCTACCGCGCGGTGCCCACCAACCAGCGGGTGGAGGCGGTCGAGTCGGGCCGGGTCGACATGGTCGTGCGCACCATGACGATCAACTGCGATCGCGCGCGTGATGTCGCCTTCTCCACCGCGTACTTCGAGACCGGCCAGCAGCTCCTGGTGCCGAAGAACTCGAAGATCACCGGGTACGACTCGTCCCTGAAGGGCAAGCGGCTCTGCCTGGCCGCCGGTTCGACGGCCAAGACGGAGCTCGAGCAGGAGTCGTTCGGCGCCGATATCTCCACCACGGTTCCCAACCAACTCGACTGTCTCGTAAGGCTTCAGCTGCGCGAGGTCGACGGCGTGGTCACCGACAGCGCGCTCGCCGCG
Organism: Streptomyces boluensis; assembly: GCF_009908195.1. Lineage (GTDB taxonomy): Bacteria > Actinomycetota > Actinomycetes > Streptomycetales > Streptomycetaceae > Streptomyces > Streptomyces boluensis. The sequence goes on from NZ_JAAAHS010000063.1 coordinate 23,421, forward strand.
GGCCAGGCCGCGCAGGACCCCACGGTGCACCTGGTCGGCAAGACCTTCACCACCGAGTACTACGGCGTGGCGATGAACAAGGACTCCCCCGACCTGGTCCGCCAGGTCAACCAGGTCCTCGACGACTACCGCGGCGGCGAAGGTGACAAGGACAGCGACTGGGACAAGGCGTACGAGAAGTGGCTGTCCGCCGACCTGAAGAACGTCGACGGCCCGCCGAAGCCGAAGTACCGCGAGGACTGACCGCCATGTGAACCGGGCCCACGGGCCGAGAACGAAGACAACCGCCGGCTTGGCACAGCGAGAGGTGATCGATGGGCGTCGCGGGACCCGCAGGACCCGGACCCGTCATGGACAGGGACGAGGCGGACCGCGCCCTGGCCCGGCTCGGCGCGGAGCACGAGGCCGTCGAGACCTCACTGCTCGCCCTTCAGGACCACGCGGGCCGCAGACTCCTGGAAGGCGCCGAGCTGACCGGCGTCACCGCGGAGCGCTGGGCCGCCGCCGATGCGGCCGTCACCCGCCTGTGGGCGTACTTCGACGCGTACTCCGCGGCCCTTTCCGGCGCCCGTGAGCTGCGCGCCCGCAGACGCTGGTCGAGCCACGACGACCTGGCCAGGCTCTCCGAGCTGCTGCGCGGCCGTTCCGTCACCGTCTCCGCAGGGCCGCCCGCCACCGGGGCCCCGGAGTCCCTGACCGGCCCCGCCCGGCTCTCCGAGGAGTTCACGCTCGCCGAACTGGTCGAGCGGATGAACGCGTTGTACGCCTCGTCCCTGGACGTGGTCGTCGCCGCCGACGCCGTCTGGTCCGCGCTGCCCGCCCGGATAGACCTCCTCGCCGCCGAGCTGCACCGCACACGGAAGCTCGCCACATCCGTCGGCGTACGCCCCGGTGAGCACCCGGCGGGCGACGACCTGGAGCGGATCACCCGCGCGCTGACCGAGCTGCGCGCCCAGGTGATCTCCGACCCGCTGGCCTTCTGGCGTCCCACGCCCGGCAGTTCGGCCCCCGGCGGCGGCCGCCCGGACACCGAGCGGTACGACCGGGAGGCCCGCGCCCTGGAGGACGTGCGGCGCGAGATCGACGCGGTGCTCACCGTCCGGCAGGACGCCGAGCTGCGCCTCGGGCGGCTGCGCGACGTGCTGTCCCGCGCCGACCGCACCCTGGCCGAGGCCCGCTCCGCGCGCGGCGAGGTGCTCGCCAAGATCGCCGCGACCGAGGTGCCCGCGGTCAGCGGCCCGCCGACGGTCCTGAACGAACAGCTCGCGGCGGCCGCCGAGTACCGCAGACACGGCCAGTGGCACCGCCTCTCCCCGCTCCTGGAGGCCCTGGAGCGCAAGGCGGAGGACGAACTCCTGCGCGCCCGCGAGTCGTTGACCGCCGTCACCGCGCCGCTCGCGGTCCGCGCCGAGCTGCGCGGCCGCCTCGACGCGTACAAGGCGAAGGTCGCCCGGCACGGCGCCGCCGAGGACCCGCTCCTGATCGAGCGGTACGACGCGGCCCGCCGCATGCTGTGGAGCGCGCCCTGCGACCTGCGGGTCGCAGGCGAGGCCGTGCTGCGCTACCAGCAGGCGGCCGCCGAGATCCTGACGGGACGCGTGCCACAGCAGCCCACGCCCGCCGACGGCAGGGGGGAATCATGAGCAGCGACGAGGGGGCGACCATGGCGGGCCAGGAGCAGCGGCCGTGCCAACGCCCGGACTGCGAGGGCAGTTACGAGGACATGGGCGGCGGCGAGCTGTACTGCGACACCTGCGGCCTCGCCCCCGTCGTGGCACGCAACGGCATGGTGGCGTCCGCGCCGACCGGCCTGACCACGCCCGCGCGCGGCAGTGCGTCCGCGCGCTCCAGCACCCGGTCCTCGCGTTCGTCGACCTCGCGCCGCTCGGTCTCCGGCCGGCTGTCCCGTTCGCTCTCCGGCGTAGCCTCGACCCGCTCGGTCTCGGTGCGCAGCTCCGGCTCCCCTTCGGGGGCCTCGGGGCGTGGGCGGCTCGGCGCGGGACTCGTCGAGGTGCCCGAGGTGCCGCGCCCCGACCCTCGGGCGATGGTCCAGGAGAACCCCGAGGTTCCCGAGCGGAAGCGATTCTGCTCGCGCTCCGACTGCGGCGCCGCGGTGGGCCGTTCACGCGGCGAGCGGCAGGGCCGCACGGAGGGCTTCTGCACCAAGTGCGGCCATCCGTACTCGTTCGTACCGAAGTTGCGCTCCGGCGACATCGTGCACGGGCAGTACGAAGTGGTGGGCGCGCTCGCGCACGGCGGCCTCGGCTGGGTCTATCTCGCCGTCGACCGCGCGGTGTCCGACCGCTGGGTGGTGCTCAAGGGCCTGCTCGACACCGGGGACCAGGACGCCATGGCCGCGGCGATCTCGGAGCGCCGCTTCCTCGCCGAGATCGAGCACGCCAACATCGTGCGGATCTACAACTTCGTCGAGCACCTCGACCAGCGCACCGGCTCCCTCGACGGCTACATAGTGATGGAGTACGTCGGCGGCAAGTCCCTCAAGGAGATCGCCAACGAGCGGCGCACGGCGGAGGGCCGACGCGATCCGCTCCCGGTCGAGCAGGCCTGCGCGTACGGCATCGAGGCCCTGGAGGCGCTCGGCCACCTGCACAGCCGCAACCTCCTGTACTGCGACTTCAAGGTCGACAACGCCATCCAGCGGCAGGACCAGCTGAAGCTGATCGACATGGGTGCCGTGCGCCGCCTCGACGACAACGAGTCGGCGATCTACGGCACGGTCGGGTACCAGGCGCCCGAGGTCGCCGAGACCGGCCCGTCGGTCGCGTCCGACCTGTACACGGTGGCGCGTACGCTCGCCGTCCTCACCTTCGACTTCCAGGGCTACACGAACTTCTTCGTGGACTCCCTGCCCGACCCCGGCAACATCGAGGTGTTCCAGCGGTACGAGTCGTTCTACCGCCTGCTCGTCCGCGCCACGGACCCCGACCCGGCCCGCCGATTCTCCTCGGCGCAGGAGATGGCGGAGCAGCTCACGGGCGTGCTCCGGGAGGTCGTCGCCCTCCAGTCGGGCCACCCGCGCCCCGCCCTCTCCACCCTGTTCGGGCCCGAAGTGAAGGTCACGGACACGGAGTTGTTCGAGCGGCGGGACGGAGAGGTGTCGCGACTCGGGGCGCGGGGCTCGGCGGGGGTTCCGGCTTCCGGGGTCGCCCCGGCGG
>NZ_JAAAHS010000630.1 GCF_009908195.1 Streptomyces boluensis
GGGGAACGCCGGCGCGTCGCGCGTCTGTGCTCATGCACCCCCCGTCCTCGCACACGGGCACTGTTCGACCGCCGTCACGGACGGGCCCGTTCCTTCCCTGCGTACGCGTCACTCTACGGGCTGTTGCAGGTCGGGCGGGAACTCGTCCGACCTGCGGGAGTGATCTGTCCGGATCATCCCCCTACCCCTGAGTAGCGGTGTCTGGCAGGCTGCGCCCATGACGGCTCTCGCTGCAGATCGCGCCCGTTACGACCGGGCCACCGCCCATCTCGACGCGCCCGTCGCGATCGTCGACCTGGACGCCTTCGACGCCAACGCCGCGGACCTCGTACGGCGGGCCGGGGGCAAGCCGGTGCGGGTGGCGAGCAAGTCGGTGCGCTGCCGCGCGCTGCTCGAACGGGTCCTGGAACGCGACGGGTTCGAGGGCGTGATGTCGTTCACGCTCGCCGAGTCGCTGTGGCTGGCCCGCTCGGGATTCGAGGACGTGCTGCTGGCGTACCCCTCGGTGGACCGTTCCGCGTTCGCCGAGCTGACCGCCGACCCGAAGCTGGCGGCCGCGGTGACCGTGATGGTCGACGACCCGGCGCAGCTGCGCCTGATCGACGAGGCGCGCGGTGACGGGCGCGAAGAGGTGCGTGTCTGCCTGGAGTTGGACACCGCGCTGAAGCTGCTCGGCGGCCGGGTGCGGGTCGGCGCGCGCCGCTCGCCGCTGCACTCCCCCGCCCAGATCGCCGAGGTGGCCCGCGCGGTGGCCCGCAGGCCGGGGTTCCGGCTCGTGGGCGTGATGGCGTACGAGGGGCATGTGGCGGGGGTCGGGGATCTGCTCGCCGGGCGGCCCGTACGGTCGCGGGCGATCCGGATGATGCAGGCCGCGGCCCGGCGTGAACTGGCGCAGCGGCGGGCGGAGGTGGTGCGCGCGGTGCGCGCGGTGGCGCCCGACCTGGAGTTCGTGAACGGCGGCGGCACGGGCAGCGTGCAGCACACGGCGGCGGAGTCGGCGGTCACGGAGATCGCGGCGGGCTCGGGCCTGTACGTACCGCGGCTTTTCGACAACTACACGTCGTTCAGCGGGCGTCCGGCGGCGCTGTTCGCGCAGCCGGTGGTGCGCAGGCCCGGGGTCGGTGCGGTGACGGTGCTCGGTGGCGGCTATCCGGCGTCCGGTGCGCCGGGCCGGGACCGGTTGCCGGTGCCGTATCTGCCGGAGGGTCTGCGGTACGACCCGCAGGAGGGCGCGGGTGAGGTGCAGACGCCGCTGCTCGGTTCGGCCGCGGACGATCTGCTGATCGGCGACCGGGTGTGGTTCCGGCACGCCAAGGCGGGCGAGATGTGTGAGCGGTTCGAGGTGCTGCACCTGGTCGAGGGCGACCGGGTGACGGCGACCGTGCCGACGTACCGGGGCGAGGGCCGCACGTTCCTCTGACGCTGAGCGCTCTGACGCTGAGCGCTCTGACGCTCAGCGCTCCGACGTTCAGCGCTCTGTCGCTCAGCGCAGGGAGCGGATGCCGCGGGTGATCTCGTCGATGGCGGCCAGGGGCGGGCCTTCGGGACCCGCGTCGAAGGCGAAGCGCACCACGACCATGCTGCCGGGGCCGCCGGCGGGCGCGGGCAGCGCGAGGGTCTGCACATACCCGCCGGGGCCCGATGCGGTCGTGACCCGCCAGCGGACGAAGTAGGCATCGGCGCCCGCGACTTGGGCCTTGCCCGTGGCCACCTCGCGGTGTGAGGTCATGCCGTTGTACGGCCTGCGGCGGCCGATGTCGCGGTCGTAGGCGCGCTCGGCGGCGACGGCGATGTCCTTCTCGGCGACGTTGCGGACGTCGCTGCTCCCGGCGCTCACGGAGTGGGTGGACACCCGCCCCGGGTGGCAGAGCGCGCTGGTGCCGGGGCAGGTGTAGGTCTCCTCCGTGACGGCGGTGGGAACCCGGTCGGTGGCGCGCTCGGCGCGCTGCCAGCCGTCGGGGATCGGTACGGAGATCCCGTTCAACTGGTCGGTCAGTACGGTCTCGTCGGCGGCCGGGGCGCTCGTACCGGAGGTCGCGGTGGGCGTCGCGGTGGGCGTCGGCTCCTCGGACTCCGGGCCGGTGGCCGTGGCGGACGGGCCGGGGTTGCGGGCGTCGGGGGTGCCGCCCTCGCGGCCGAGCACGACGGCGCCGGTGACGATGGCCGTGGCCAGGACGAGGCCGGCGGCGGCGAGGGCGACGGCCTTGGCCCGGCGGGACGCCTCGCCCGGCCGGGCGGCGGTCTGCGGATACCCGCCGGGCACCGCGACCGGCACACCCGGCACGCCACCCGCGGCGCGGGTGTGCTCGGTCCAGGAGGCACCGTCCCACCAGCGCTCGAGCGCGGGCGCGGCGGGGTCCGGGTACCAGCCGGGCGGGGTCGTCATGCTCATCCGGACACCTTAGGTC
>NZ_JAAAHS010000631.1 GCF_009908195.1 Streptomyces boluensis
GAGCAGGACTGGTCCGTCGTATGAGTGTGCCGCTGGTCGCGTTGCTGCTTCTGGTGACGGCGTGCGGGGGCGGCGGGGGCGAGGCCGGCGGCGGGGCGGAGAAGGACACCGTGACGGTCGCCGCGACGCCGCTGGTGGACAGCGCCGCGCTCTACATCGCCCAGGAGCGCGGGTACTTCAAGGACGAGGGGCTGCGGGTGCGGGTGCGGCCCGTGCAACAGAGCGTGCAGGCCATCCCCGCACTCGCCAACGGCCAGGTCGGCATCGTGGCCGGCGGCAACTACGTGACGATGCTCCAGGCGCAGGACCGGGGCACGGTGGACCTGCGGCTCCTCGTGGACGGCGTGGCGCTCGCCCGGCACTCCATGGACGTCGTGGTGCTACCCGACTCCCCGATCCGTACCGCCGAGGACCTCCAGGGCCGGAAGGTCGCGGAGAACGTCCTGCACAGCATCCAGTCGCTGCGCCTCGACGCCATCCTCCGGAAGGAGGGGCACGACGCCGAGGCTGTGGACTACCGGCAGGTGCCGTTCCCGCAGATGGCCGCCGCCCTGGAGAAGGGCCAGGTGGAGGCGGCCGACATCACCGAACCGTTCCTCACCGACGCCAGACGCAGGCTGCACGCGCGCGTGGTGGTCGACGGCGCGAGCGGGCCCGCGGCGGGACTCCCGCTGTCCGGGTACGGGACGACGCGGGCCTTCACCGAGGAGAACCCGCGGGCGGCCGCGGCGTTCCAGCGCGCCGTGCGGCGGGCGCAGCGGGACGCGGCGCGCGACCGGGACGCCGTCGAGGAGGTGCTGCCCGGGTACACGAAGCTCGACGCCAGGACCGCTCGCGCCATCGCGCTGCCGAGTTTCGCCCGGTCCAACAGCCCTGAGCGCTTGGGCGAGTTGATCGCGTTGATGACGAAGGGCGGCCTCCTGAAGAAGCGGATCGACCCGGAGAAGCTGCTGTTCCGGGCGCGGCCGTCATGACCGCGCCCGCGTCCCTGACCCGGTCGCGCCGGGTGCTCCTCGGCACGTTCGGCGTCGTCGCGGTGCTGGCCGCGGGTGAGGTGGCGGGCCGTGCGGGCCTGGTGCAGCGCGCCTATCTGCCGCCGTCCTCCGAGGTCGTGGAGCGTGCGGTGCGGCTGGCCGGGGACCCGCTGTTCCTCGACGGGGTCGGGGCGACGCTCGGCGTGTGGGCGTACGGGCTGCTGCTCGGCTGTGCCGTCGCCGTGCCGCTCGGAGTGCTGTTCGGCAGTGTCCCGAAGGTCGACGCGGCGGCCCGTGCCGTAGTGGAGTTCCTGCGTCCGATCCCGTCCGTGGCGCTGATCCCGCTGGTGGCGCTGCTGCTCGGCACGGGCGGCCGGATGCAGGTCACGGTCATCGCGTACGCCTGCGTGTGGCCGGTTCTCTTCAACACGGTGTACGGGCTCGGCGATGTCGACCCGGTCGCGAAGGACTCGCTGCGGGCCTTCGGGTTCGGCCGGTTGCAGGTGTTGTGGCGGGTGGTGCTGCCCGCGACTGCTCCGTTCGTCGCCGCGGGGGTGCGCATATCCGCGGCCGTGGCGTTGATCCTGGCGGTCGCGTCGGAGATCCTCTCCGGATTCGGGGAGGGGCTCGGCACGTTCATCGCGCAGGCGGCGCAGATACCGGACGGCACCACGGACGTGCTCGCGGGAACGCTGTGGGCCGGGGTGCTCGGCCTGACGGTCAACGCGCTGCTCGGGACGGCGGAGAGACGGCTCATGCCGTGGGCGCGCGCCCGGTGACTTCGGGCACGCGCCGGGCCGCGCGCGTCGGCCGGCTCACTCCCCGTCGTAGTGCCGGTTCACGCCTCGTCGTAGTGGCGGGCTTCGAAGATGTTGCCGTCGGGGTCCTGGAAGTAGAAGCTGCGGCGGGCGTTGCCGCGGGCTCCGAAGGAGTTCTCGGAGAGGGCCGACAGGGGGACGCCGTGCTCGTCCAGGCGCGCGTGCAGGGCGTCGAACTCGGCGCTGCCCAGGGCGATGCAGACGTGGTTGACGGGGTGTCCGGAGCTGGCGACGGCGCCGGGGAGCATCGTCATCCGGGGCGCCATGGTCAGCGGCATCAGGTCGAAGATGGTGCCGTCGTTGAGCCGGACCGAGGGGAACGGCACCTTCTGGTCGGCGAACTCGCTCGCCCTGACCGGGGTCAGGCCGACGGCCTTCTCGTAGAACGCGACGGCGGCGAGCGGGTCGTTCGCCCACAGGACGATGTGATCGAGGTGTGCGGTGTTGTCTGCCATGAGGGCAGCATCATCGTCCTCCGGCGACCGCCGCAAGCCGACGCGACCGGGACCGGAGCCAGTACGGGGAAGGCGGTTACGCAGGGGGCGGTACGGGGAGTGCGGTACGGGAAGCCGCCGGCACATGGCAGGCGACAGACGACAGGTCACGGG
>NZ_JAAAHS010000632.1 GCF_009908195.1 Streptomyces boluensis
CATGAAGGGTTCAACGGGCGACCCTTGGCGCAAGTAACGCGGCACGGCGTGCGGAATCGAGCCGTCCGGAGCGGCTTGCCCCGGCGCATCCGGAACCGATCACTCCATGCCAACCCCTGCCGTACGCCTGGCAGTTGAGCGGCTCGGCCGGGGTGCGGAAATCGGACCGAAGGGTCAGTGGATCAACGGCAGTACGCGCGCGCCCGCGTGGTGCCGGTTTTCCGCGGTACGCGCGCGCCCGCGTGGCGCTGGTTCGTCCGTGCCGCCGTCAACGCTGCCCCACCCGGACGCCGCCCGACCGGGTGGGGCTCGCCGGGCCGGGGCGCGGCACTCCGGTCGCCGGATCGCGGGTGCTTAGCGTGACGCGATGTCGAACATCCGTGTCTGGTTCGTTGCCCTGCTCGCCGGCCTCCTCTCCTGCGCCCCGCTGACCGCCTCGGCCGCCGTACCGCCACCCGCGCCGGGCGGGCCGGGCTCAGGCCCCGTCGGGGAGTCGGGCGCGGGCCCCGGAGCCGACGGTTCCGGCGCCGACGGTTCAGGCGCCCGCGAGAAACCGCGGAAGGTCCAGGAGTGCGGCTCGGGGAAGTCACCCTGGACCTGTCTCGCCGAGTGCGAGAGCAGCGGCCGTTGGGACGTCAACACCGGCAACGGCTACTACGGCGGGCTCCAGTTCTGGCAGCCCACCTGGAAAGAGTTCGGCGGCCTCGCGTACGCGCGCCGGGCCGATCTCGCCACTCCCGCGCAGCAGGTCGCCGTTGCCGAGAAGGTGCTGAGCAAGCAGGGGTCGAAGGCCTGGCCGGTGTGCGCCGCGAACCTCGACTTCGGCCGGCGCGTCCACACGGTCGTGGCCGGCGAGACGCTCAGCTCGATCGCCGCGCGCTACTACGTCAAGGGCGGCTGGCGGACGCTCTACGCGGCCAACCGGGACATGGTCGGCCCGCGCCCGGACCGGCTCAACATCGGCACCGTGCTCGTCGTGCCGGTCGACGAGAAGGGGCGCAGGCTCTCCGCCTCTCCGGTGACCACTACCGCTCCGGTGACCGCAGCTCCGCGGCCTCGCCGCTGAAGACGACCGCGCCGCGCCGCAGTTCGTGCACAAGCACGGGCCGGGGCGCGGCGCGCAGTGTCGCGGGCAGGCGCTGCTCCGCCACGACGACCGTCGCGGGCAGCGCGCCGAGCAGTTCGTACGTACGGGCCGCTACCGCCGCCGACATGCCCTGGGCGGGTTCGTCGACAAGCACCACGCGCGCGTGCGCCAGGACGGTACGGCACAGGGCAAGGATGCGCCGCTCGCCGCCGGACAGGGTGCCCGCGCGCCGGCCGAGGAGCGGGCGCAGCTCCGGGTAGGCGTCGAGCGCCGCACCGAACCCGGCGTGCGGCGCGGCCAGTTCGAGGTTCTCCGCGACGCTGAGCGAGCCGAACACGGCCTGCCGGTCGGGTACGTACGTGAGGCCGTTCGCCGCCCGCGTGTGTGCCGGGAGCCGGGTGATGTCCGCGCCCCGCCACAGCACGGCGCCCCGGTCGAGAGGCACCGTCCCGGCGAGGGCCCGCAGCGCGGTCGTACGGCCCGCTCCGTTGCGGCCGAGCAGGACCGTCACGGCGTCCCGCGCGACGGTGAGGCTGATGCCGTGCAGCGCCTCCAACGGGCCGTACCGCACGCGCGCGTGGCGCAGTTCGAGCTCTACGGTCACGGGCCCTCCGGAGCGTGCGCGAGCCGGTCGAGAACCGCCTCCGGCGGGCCGGAGGCAACGATCCGGCCCGCGTCGAGCACGTGCACGGTGTCGGCGAGGTGGGCCACCAGGTCCAGGTCGTGCTCGACGATCAGGAGAGCGGTGCCGTCCGCCGCCAGCGCCCGCAACACCGTTGCCAGGGCGGCGACTTCGGCCGTGTCGAGGCCCGCCGCGGGCTCGTCGAGGAGTACGGCGTACGGGCTGCCCGCGAGGACCCGGCCGAGCTCGACGCGGCGCAGCGTGCCGGTGGGCAGATCCGCCGCCGGGAGGTCCCGTACGGGCCCGTCGAGGCCGAGCAGGGCGAGGGTTCTGGCGACCGCGCCCGGATCGCGCAGGCGGCCCTGCTCGGCGCCGACGGCGACGTTCTCGGCGACCGTCAGGGACGGGAAGACCGCCAGTTGCTGGAAGGTACGGGCCACGCCGAGCCGGGTCCGTGCGTGCGCGGGCAGGCGGGTGACGTCGCGCCCGGCGAAGCGCACCAGGCCCGCGTCCGGGCGCACCGTACCGGCCAGGCAGTCGAACAGGGTGCTCTTGCCCGCCCCGTTCGGCCCGACCACCGCGGTGATCCGGCTCGCCGGAACGTCCAGGTCCACCCCGTCGAGCGCGGTCACCCCGCCGTACCGCACGGTCAGGCCACGGGCCTTGAGCGGGTCGGAGGGGGCCTTTACG
>NZ_JAAAHS010000633.1 GCF_009908195.1 Streptomyces boluensis
GGCCCGTGCCGCCGCCGCCCCGCTGCCCACCGGGCTCCGCCTGGAACTCGTCGACCCCGGTGTGGACCCGCCGGCCCAGGGCCCGCCGGCCGGTGGCACGCAGCCCGCGGCCCTGACCGCGGAGGCCGCCGCGAGCTCGGCCGTGAACGCGGACCTCGCCGACCTCGGCGCCTCCGTCATCCCCGCGCTCACCAAGGAGCAGACCGAGCGCGACCTGCTCGAGTCCCGCGGTGTCGACCAGGCCGCGGCCGCCAAGCCGTACATCGGACCCCGCCCGCGCATCGTCACCCGCAAGGGCTGGGGCGCGGACGAGAAGCTGCGCGAGAAGAACTTCGTGTACACGAAGTCCGTCCGCGCGGCCTTCGTGCACCACAGCGCCTCCGGCAACAACTACAGCTGTGGCCAGGTCCCTTCGCTGCTGCGAAGCATCTACCGCTACCACGTCAAGAGCAGCGGCTGGCGTGACTTCGGCTACAACTTCGCCGTCGACAAGTGCGGAAACATTTACGAAGGTCGTGCCGGAGGTGTGGCCAAGCCGGTCCTGGGGGCCCACACTCTCGGTTTCAACACCAACAGCATGGGCGTCGCGGTCCTCGGTACGTACAGCGACGCCAACCCGCCCAAGGCCGCCGTGAACGCGGTGGCCCGGCTGACCGCCTGGAAGCTCGGCCTGTACGGCGCGAACCCGCGCGGCAAGGCCGTCCTCAAGTCGGCCGGCAGCAACCTGTACAGGAAGGGCGCGACGGCCCGGCTCAACGTGATCTCCGGGCACCGTGACGGCTTCGCCACGGAGTGCCCGGGGGGACGGCTCTACGGAAAGCTCGGTTCGGCACGGGACACCTCGGCCCGCTACCAGGGTCGCTGAGCGAAAAGTCCGGACGGAGCGGCGGCGGGAGCACCCGCCGCCGCTCCGGCATGCACGGCCGCACCACCCGGAACGAAACGGTACGGAACGGCGCGAACCGCACTCCGGCACGTACGCGCGCTCAGATCGATGTACGAATCCGCACAGAGAAACCCGGCACACAGACGCAACTGAAAACGCCGGAGAACGGTCTGCCTACACTGACCGGCCGGACCAGACCAGTCCGGCTGTACCCGGACCCGACCAGTCCGGCGTACGACGACATGCCCCGCCCCCGGCAGGAAGCAGAGGCGACAGGTGACAGAAGCGATCCTCCTGGTCGGCGGCAAGGGCACGCGGCTCCGTCCGCTCACCGTGCACACGCCGAAACCCATGGTCCCGGCGGCGGGGGTGCCCTTCCTCACGCACCAGCTCGCCCGCGCCCGCGCGGCGGGCGTGGAGCACATCGTGCTCGCCACGTCCTACCTCGCCGAGGTCTTCGAGCCGTACTTCGGCGACGGCTCCGCACTCGGCCTGCACCTGGAGTACGTCACCGAGGAGGAGCCGCTCGGCACCGGCGGAGCCATCCGCAACGTCGCCTCGCGGCTGCGCTCGGGCCCCGACGAACCGGTGCTGATCTTCAACGGCGACATCCTCACCGGCCTGGACATACGTGCCCTCGTCGACACCCACGAGACCTCCGGCGCGGACGTCTCGCTGCACCTGACCCGGGTCGACGACCCGCGCGCGTTCGGCCTGGTGCCGACCGACGCGACCGGCCGCGTACAGGCGTTCCTGGAGAAGCCGCAGACGCCCGAGGAGATCGTCACCGACCAGATCAACGCGGGCGCGTACGTGTTCCGCCGCTCGGTGATCGACACCATCCCCGAGGGCCGCCCGGTCTCCGTGGAGCGCGAGACCTTCCCCCAACTGCTCGCCGCCGGCGCCCACTTGCAGGGCATGGTCGACTCCACGTACTGGCTGGACCTCGGCACCCCGCAGGCCTTCGTGCGCGGCTCGGCCGACCTCGTGCTCGGCCGCGCCCCCTCGCCCGCGGTGCCCGGCAGACGCGGCGACCGGCTCGTCCTGCCGACCGCCGAAGTCGCCCCCGACGCCAAGCTGACCGGCGGCACGGTGGTGGGCGCGGGCGCGGTGATCGGCGCGGGCGCGCGGGTCACGGGCAGCGCGGTACTCGACGGGGCGGTGGTCGAGCCCGGTGCGGTGGTCACCGACTCGCTGATCGGCGCGGGCGCCCGGATCGGGGCCCGTACGGTCCTGGCGGGAGCGGTCGTCGGGGACGGCGCCCGCGTCGGCGCGGACAACGAGCTGCGCGACGGCGTACGCGTGTGGTGCGGCGCACAACTGCCGGACGGGAGCGTGCGGTTCTCCTCGGACCAGTGAGGGGGGCTGCGGCCGCCGGGGTGTGATCGGTGACCGGGGTGGCCGGTGGCCCGTGCGCGTGCCCGTGAGCGTCGTCTCCTCGGACCGGCGGCCGCCGCCACGTGGCAGCGCCTACCCTCGAAGAGTCATCCTTCCGAC
>NZ_JAAAHS010000634.1 GCF_009908195.1 Streptomyces boluensis
GGGCGGGGCGGCCGCTGCGGATCGGGGCCGGGCCCCAGATCCGCTTGCCGTCGCGGGTCAGCCACAGCTTCTGCGTCTCGAGGCTGATGCAGACGACCCGGCCTTGCGCCTTCGGGCAGCCGGGCGCTACCGGCGCGGCCGCCGCCTCCGGGGGAGCCGGGAGCAGCAGGGCACAGACGACGGCGAGGGCGGCCGATGCGGCCGTCGGGGAGATACGCACGGGCAGTGCATGCCACCCGGAGCGCGGCCGGGACCGGGAGCGGGGGAACATTCCCCCGCCCGACGTACGAACTCACTGGCCGGGGGCCAGGCCCAGCGGTCCGGCGATCTCCTCGGCCATGACCTTGCCCGCCGCCTCGGCGAGCTCGTCCTCCTCGCCGAGTTCCTGGTCGGTGTCCAGGCCGTCCAGCTCCGGCAGCGGCTGGTCGAGGCGGACATGGGCGACCAGGGACTGCAGGGCGCGCAGCGAAGCGGACGCCGTGGAGCCCCAGTTGGAGAAGTACGAGAACTGCCACCACCACAGGGCCTCGACCGTGCGGCCCGCGCGGTAGTGCGCGAGGCCGTGGCGCAGGTCGGTGACGACATCCGCGAGGTCGTCGGAGATCCGGCAGGCGACCGGGGCCTTACGGGGTTCGTACGGGTCGAAGACCTCGGAGTAGACGTCGACCGGTTCGAGCAGCTCGGCGAGACGCTGGCGGAGGTCGTCGACATCGGGCTCGGGGCCGAGGTCCGGTTCGTACCGCTCGTCCGGGACGATGTCCTCGTGGGCGCCCAAGCGGCCGCCCGCGAGCAGCAGTTGGGACACCTCCAGGAGGAGGTACGGCACGACGGAGCCCGGCTCGTCACCCTTGGCGACCTCGGTCACCGTGAGGATGAAGCTCTCGATCTGGTCGGCGATCTGCACCGCGAAGTCGTCGGGGTCCTGCGGCGTCAAGGCGGGAGCGGCGGTCGGCGCGCTCTCCTCCGTACCGTTCTTGAGCTGCGTGGCGTCAGACATCGAGCAGTCGTCTCCCTTCGAAGGCGCGGCCCAGGGTGACCTCGTCCGCGTACTCCAGGTCTCCCCCGACGGGGAGGCCGCTGGCCAGTCGGGTGACCTTCAGGCCCATCGGCTTGATCATGCGGGCGAGGTAGGTCGCGGTGGCCTCGCCCTCCAGGTTGGGGTCGGTGGCCAGGATGAGCTCGGTGACGGTGCCGTCGGCGAGCCGGGCGAGCAGCTCCCTTATCCGCAGGTCGTCCGGGCCGACGCCCTCGATGGGGCTGATCGCCCCGCCCAGGACGTGGTACCGGCCGCGGAACTCACGGGTGCGCTCGATGGCGACGACGTCCTTGGGCTCCTCGACGACGCAGATGACCGCCGGGTCGCGCCGCTGGTCGCGGCAGACGGCACACCGCTCCTCCTGTGCCACGTTCCCGCAGACGGCACAGAAGCGGACCTTCTCCTTCACTTCGAGGAGGGCGTGCGCCAGGCGGCGCACATCGGTCGGCTCCGCCTGGAGGATGTGGAAGGCGATCCGCTGCGCGCTCTTGGGACCGACGCCGGGCAGCCTGCCCAACTCGTCGATGAGGTCCTGGACCACGCCTTCGTACAACGGACTGCCTTCCTGGTTCTCTGCTGTTTTCGCTTGCTGCGTACGGTAGTTGGTGGACCGGGGGCTCAGGTAGAGCCGAGCCCGGTGTCACCCGTCCGTGACGGCGCAGCTCCGGCTAGAAGGGCAGGCCGGGGATGCCGCCACCGCCGAGCCCCTGGGCGAGCGGGCCGAGCTTCTGCTGCTGGAGCGCCTGCGCGTTCTCGTTGGCCGCCTGCACCGCGGCGAGGATCAGGTCGGAGAGCGTCTCCGTGTCCTCCGGGTCCACCGCCTTGGGGTCGATGACCAGGCCGCGCAGCTCGCCCGAGCCGTTGACCGTGGCCTTCACCAGGCCACCGCCCGCCTGGCCGTCGACCTCGGTCTGCGCCAGCTCCTCCTGCGCCTTGGCGAGGTCCTGCTGCATCTTCTGGGCCTGCTGCAGCAACTGCTGCATATTGGGCTGGCCACCACCGGGAATCACGATCAGCTCCTGGCTTTCGACTCGTCCGTACGGGCGTACGCGGCGGGGTTTTCCCGCCTGGCACGAGCCTACGTGTTCACGGCACGGAACGCCCCGGCACTCTTTCGAGTGAGCCGAAACGGTGTCCTATACCTGATCAAGGACCACTTCCGGCCGTAAATCCCACCAAAGCTGGCTCATGGCCACCCATTGGGCGGTAGTAAGGGTGCTTGCACATCAGTCACACCCGTCCCGGGGAGGGGCGGCACGGACCGTGCGAGTCGAGGGAGTGCCGGGTGAGCCAGCCGGAGATGCAGCCCGACGTGCCGCGCCCGGACGGG
>NZ_JAAAHS010000635.1 GCF_009908195.1 Streptomyces boluensis
GCACCCCCGGCCCCGCCGCAGCCCGGCTTCCCCGACCAGACCCACGGCGGTCCGGGTCAGGGCGGCCCTCAGGGTTTCCCGGAGCAGGGCCAGGGCGGTCCTCAGGGATTCCCGGAGCAGGGCCAGGGCGGTCCTCAGGGATTCCCGGAGCAGGGCCAGGGCGGTCCTCAGGGATTCCCGGAGCAGGGCCACGGCTTCCCGGACCAGGGCCCGCCCCCCGGCCAGCCCGGACCGGGCTTCCCGGGTCAGGGACCTGACCAGGGCTTCCCCGGCCAGGGTCCCGACCAGGGCGGCTTCCCCGACCAGGGCGGCTTCCCCGGTCAGAACCAGGCGCCCGCGGGCTGGACGGCGACCATCGGTCCCGACCGCGATTACTTCATGGCGATGATGCACCGCAGCGGCCCCGAGGCCGGCAGCCTCAACCTGCCCGCGTACTCCCCGGAGCAGCAGCGCCAGCTCGTCGGCAACCAGCTCACCATCGGCCGCCGTCGGCACTCCACCGGTGACACCCCCGACATCGACCTGTCGGTGCCGCCGGAGGACCCGGGCGTCTCGCACCAGCACGCGGTCCTGGTCCAGCAGCCGGACGGCAGCTGGGCGGTGGTGGACCAGAACTCCACCAACGGCACCACGGTCAACGGCGGCGACGAGCCCATCCAGCCCTTCGTCCCCGTACCGCTGCAGGACGGCGACCGGGTGCACGTCGGCGCCTGGACGACGATCACCGTCCGGCGCGGCTGAGCCCAGGGCTCAACACCGCCCGGATCAGGGGCAGTTCACGGCAGCGGCCAGGTGTACGGACCGGCTGGATCATCCAGCCAGGCCCATACGTCCTGGCCGCTGACCGTGACCCCGAACCGCTCCCGCACCGGCCGCCCCTCGCGCTGCCACAGCGCCAGCGCCTCGTGCGGATCGAGCACCCCCCGCGTCAGCGTCAGCAGGAACCGGAAGAGTTCGCTGTGCAGCGCCCGCCGGGGCAGGCCGCCGATGTACGGCTCCCACTCCGCCTCCCGGTTGCCGCCGCGCAACGGCACGAAGTACGCGGGCGTGTGCAGGAACCGCCCCTCCGCGTGCTCCCCGTCCCGTACCTCCAGGACGATCAGGCCCGTGGCCAGCGGCGCCAGGATCCGCGCCCCTGCGCTGCACTGCGCCGGCCAGGCCCTCGGCACGGTGGTCAACGTGCAGGTCGCGATGATCCGGTCGTACGGCGCCCGCTCGGCGCAGCCCAGCGCCCCGTCCCCGGTGACCACCGTCGGCCGGTACCCCGCCACCTCCAGGTGCCTGCGCGCCGACTCGGTGATCTCCGGATCCAGGTCGACGGTGGTGACCAGCTCGTCCCCCAGCCGGTACGCGAGGAGCGCCGCGTTGTACCCGGTGCCCGCGCCGATCTCCAGGACCGCGTCCCCGTCCCGTACGCCGAGCTCCACCAGCATCCGTGCCATCAGCGACGGCTGGCTGCTGGACGAGATCAGCTCCCCGTCGCGTACCCGGGTGGCCAGTGGCGTGTCCGCGTAAGCGCCGCGCAGCCAGCGGGACCGCCGGCCGGGGTCGGGATCCTCGCCCCACAACCGCTCGAAGCCCGTGGTCGTACCGATGAAGTAGTACGGCACGAACAGATGCCGCGGCACCTCCTCGAACGCCGCCCGCCAGCCCGGATCCCCGTCGAAGCCGCCCTCCGCGGCGATCTGCCGCACCAGCGCCTCCCGCACCGCGGTGGCCTCCGCGGCGTCGACGGCGGGCGGTTCTGGCGGCTGCGCGGCACCCATACCTCCACTGTGCTGCCACATCCCCCCGGAAGCGAGGCCTCCGACCCCTGTCCCGTTCACCGGAAGTCCTAGGCCTGGGGTCCTCGGCCGCCCCGTCTGAGACGATGGACGGGTGATGGAGATTCCGCGCGGCACGCTTCAGGAACAGACGTTTTACGAGCAGGTCGGTGGCGAGGAGACCTTCCGGCGCCTGGTGCACCGCTTCTACCAGGGCGTCGCCGAGGACCCGCTGCTCAAGCCGATGTACCCGGAGGAGGATCTGGGCCCGGCTGAGGAGCGGCTCGCGCTGTTCCTGATGCAGTACTGGGGCGGCCCCCGCACCTACAGCGACAACCGCGGCCACCCCCGGCTGCGGATGCGGCACGCCCCGTTCACCGTCGACCAGGCGGCGCACGACGCGTGGCTGAAGCACATGCGGGTGGCGGTCGAGGAGCTGAACCTCTCCGAGGAACACGAGCACACCCTCTGGAACTACCTGACGTACGCCGCCGCCTCCATGGTCAACACAGCGAGCTGACCGGCGACTTCGCACAGATCCCGGCATATGGCGAGGGGCCGCTCCGTACGCGTACGGAGC
>NZ_JAAAHS010000636.1 GCF_009908195.1 Streptomyces boluensis
CTAGAACCGCACCCGCCCGCCGGCCCCGCGCACGCCGAGAGGGCCGGACCCCCACGGGGATCCGGCCCTCCGGCCTACGGCAATCGCCTCGGTGTCAGCCGCGCAGGGCCTGGACCGCGGCCTCCAGACGCTTGCCGAAGTCACCGTCCGCCCGGCGGAAGTTGTCGATCGCGCGCTCGGCGATGTCATCGCGCGAGACGCCCGCGATGTTCCCCGCGAGGTTGTCGACCAGACGCTGCTTCTCGTCCTCGGACATCAGCCGGTAGAGGTCGCCCGCCTGCACGAAGTCGCTGTCCTCGGCGTGCGTCGCGGCCGCGTGGTTGCCGGTGCCGCCGGTCACCGCGCTCGACACCCACAGCGGACGGTCGATCTGGTGCGGGCCACCGAAGGAGTTCGGCTCGTAGTTCTTCGCGCCCTTGTGGCGGCCGTCGTACAGGTACCCGTCCCGCGAGTTGGTGCGCGCCTCGGTGGCGTGCGGGCGGTTCACCGGCAGGTGGTCGGCGTTGATGCCGACGCGGTAGCGGTGCGCATCGCCGTACGCGAAGAGGCGGCCCTGCAGCATCTTGTCCGGCGAGGGACCGATGCCCGGCACGAAGTGCGCGGGGCTGAAGATCGACTGCTCGACCTCGGCGAAGATGTTCTCCGGGTTGCGGTTGAGCTCCAGCTTGCCGATCTCGATCGGCGGGTAGTCCTCGTGCGGCCACACCTTGGTGAGGTCGAACGGGTTGAAGCGGTAGTTCGCCGCGTCCGCCGCCGGCATGATCTGCACCTGCACGGTCCAGGACGGGAACTCACCGCGCTCGATGGACTCACGCAGGTCGCGCTGGTGCGAGTCCGGGTCCTCACCGGCGAGCTTCGCGGCCTCGTCGGCGGTCAGGTTCTTGATGCCCTGGTCGGTCTTGAAGTGGTACTTGACCCAGAACACCTCACCGGCCTCGTTGTTCCACTGGAACGTGTGCGAGCCGTACCCGTTCATGTGGCGGTACGAGGCGGGGATGCCGCGGTCGCCGAACAGCCAGGTCACCTGGTGCGTGGCCTCGGGCGACAGACCCCAGAAGTCCCAGACGTTGTCCGCCTCCTGCGAGCCCGTGTACGGGTCGCGCTTCTGGGTGTGGATGAAGTCCGGGAACTTGATGGCGTCCTTGATGAAGAACACCGGGGTGTTGTTGCCGACGAGGTCGTAATTGCCCTCCTCGGTATAGAACTTCAGCGCCCAGCCACGCGGGTCGCGCACCGCGTCGGCCGCACCGAGGTTGCCCGCCACGGTCGAGAACCGCAGGAAGGTCTCGGTCTCCTTGCCGACCTCGGAGAGGAACTTGGCCCGCGTCCACTGCGAGACGTCCCGGGTCAGCGTGAACGTGCCGTACGCACCCGCACCACGCGCGTGGACGATGCGCTCCGGGATGCGCTCACGGTTGAAGTGGGCCAGCTTCTCCAGGAGCAGCTGGTCCTGGACGAGCACCGGGCCGCCGACGCCCGCCGTCTCACTGTTCTGGTTGTCGGCGACCGGAGCACCGGCCTCCGTGGTCAGCGGTCCCTGCGTCACGTGCGCCTCCTGCGTCATCTACCTGCAAGTCCTGTCCCTTGGCGTAAGCCGTTTCCGACCCTACACTGGACATTGTCTAAGTCAAGTAAGCATCCAGACTCACACCAGTTCGGGACTGGACCCCTCCGACTGTTACGCTGACCCGCATGAGTGACCTTCTGGAGCGACTGCGCGGACGCGGCTGGCGCATGACCGCGCAGCGACGTGTCGTGGCCGAGGTCCTCGACGGCGAGCATGTCCACCTCACAGCCGACGAGGTGCACGCGCGCGCGGTGACCCGGCTGCCGGAGATCTCCCGGGCGACCGTGTACAACACCCTGGGCGAGCTGGTGACCCTCGGCGAGGTCCTCGAGGTCTCCACCGACCGCAGGGCGAAGCGGTACGACCCGAACGCCCACCACCCCCACCAGCACCTGGTCTGCGCCCGCTGCGGCGCGATCCGCGACGTGCACCCCGCGGGCAACCCGCTGGCCGACCTCCCCGACTCCGAGCGCTTCGGCTTCACGGTCTCGGACGTCGAGGTCACCTACCGCGGCGTCTGCCCGAACTGCGCGTCCGCCTGATTCCGTACTCCGCTCACGGCCCCCGGCACCCAACAGGCGCCGGGGGCCGAGTCGTTGCGTACCGAACCATCTCCCGCGCGACCCCTTCCCTGATCTGACGGACCGTCATATTCTCTGCCGCGCCCATGCCGCCGCAGAGCATCCCTCTGCCGCGCCCATTCCGCCCCGCAGAGCACCACAGGAGCCCCCGTGGGAGACGATCCGCACCCGACCCCACCCC
>NZ_JAAAHS010000637.1 GCF_009908195.1 Streptomyces boluensis
TGGTGTTCCTCGTCCTCGGGTCTCAGGCATCAGGCCTCAGGTCTCAGGTCTCGGCGGGTCTGGTCGGCATGGCCAGGGTGGTGAGGTCGCCGCGGTCGGCGGAGCGGATCGTGACCGGCT
The DNA here is from genome assembly GCF_009908195.1 of Streptomyces boluensis. GTDB lineage: Bacteria > Actinomycetota > Actinomycetes > Streptomycetales > Streptomycetaceae > Streptomyces > Streptomyces boluensis. Next base: position 121 of record NZ_JAAAHS010000637.1, read on the forward strand.
GGTCGTGTCCCCTCAGGTCGAGCATCACGTCGGGGCCGATCGCCGTACTCACCGCGGGATACAGCGTGGTGAGCTCGAACCGGATCCGGAGGGCCGGTCCCGTCACGGCGGCGGGGAGCAGGGCTGCCGGGCCCGCGTCGGCCGGGTGTGCGTCGGCCGCTGACGACCGGACATCGATTCCGTGGTCGCCCACGTGCAGCAGTGTGCGCTCGCCGGGCGCCTCCTCCAGGGCGCGCAGGAGCAACGCCTTGGAGACGGTCGTACGGGTCGTGACCTCGCCAAGGGACGCGAGCATCAGCCGATGGTCGGGGAACTCCTCGGGCAGCAACCGGCAATGCAGGTCCGCCCGTTGGGCCATACGCAGCCACACCCCGCGCGGCACCGCTTCGAGTCGGACGAGTGCGCTGCGGCGGATCTCGGGCACCGCGGCCCGTAGATCGTCGCCGTGGACCGTGCCGGACCAGGCCCGCGCGGGTGGTTCCTTCGGCACCAGGGTCCGGGTGGAGAGCCGGTACCGGTCGGTCGCCGTCAGGGCGACCGCCTCGTGGCTCGCCTCGATGCGCAGCCCGGCGAGTACCGGCAGGCCCGGCTCGTGCGCGGTCGCGGCGAGTACCTGCTCGACCGCGTCCGCGAGGACGGGACCTTTCAGCTCGGCGACCGGAAGGCCGGGCACGTTCCCGAGCTCGGACGTGATGGCGGCAGCCGTCCGGCGTGCGGCGGCCGCGTCGTCCACCATCCGTCCGACATGCGCTTCGAGCACGCGGGACGCCTCGTCGGGCCCGGCGTCGAGGACGGTCTCGACGGCGGCGAGGGGCATGGCGATCTCCCGGAGCCGACGCAGCACCGTCGCTCGCGGTACCTGTTCGGCGCCGTAGTAGCGGTAGCCGGACAGCGGGTCGACCTCGGCAGGGGGCAGCAGCCCGGAGTCGGCGTAGAAGCGCAACGCGCTGGAGGTCAGGCCGGTGCGTCGGGCGAAGACCCCGATCGGCATCAGCTCGGAATTCGGCATCGGCTCGGAATGTGGCACCTCGCCATCATTGGGCTTCGACCAACTTGAAGGTCAACTCCGCCGGCTCGCGGGGCTCGGAGAGGACTCGGGGAGGGCTCGGGGGGCTGCCTTGTGCGCGCGCGGTTCCTGCACCAGGATCACGTCCCGTGGACCGTGTCTACGACGACGAGCGACTGGCCGGTGCGCACGAGCAGGGCAATGAGATGCCGGAGCAATCGCTCCTGGCCTGGGTGGAGTTGATCGCTTCCCACGTACGGCGCCCATCGGCCTCCCTCGTCGAGATCGGCGCCGGTACGGGCATGTTCTCGGCCGCGATGGCGCGCTGGATCGAGGGCTCCGACGTGCTGGCCGTGGACCCGTCCGAGGCGATGCTGACCGAGGCCCGTCGGCACCATCCGCATCCTGCGGTGCGCTACGTGTCGGGGTCGGCCGAAGCCGTACCGGCCCCGGACGGCACCTTCGACCTGGCTCTCCTCTCCCGCGTGATCCACCACATCCCCGAACGGCCGCTCGCGGTACGGGAGTTGGCCCGCGTCCTGCGCCCGCGCGGAAGGGTGATCGTCCGCACCACGTTCCGCGAACGCCTTGACGCGGTGGTCTACGACTACTGGCCGCGGCTACGGGCGCACGACGCGCGGCGTTTCCCGAGCGAGGCGGAGGTCGTCGCCGACTTCACCTCCGCCGGGTTCGCCGTGGCGGAGGTCACCTCCTTCGCGCAACCGGTGACGGCAAGCCTCGGCGAGTACCACGCCCGGCTGGTCGAGCGGCCTCAGTCGAAGTTCGCCCACCTGACCCCGGAGGAGTTCCGCGAGGGCCTCGAACGTCTGGAGGCGGCGGTGCGTGGCGTGGACGCCGACCAGTCACGGCCGGTCCTCGAACGCTACGACGTGGCGGTGTTCTCCCGCCCGTAGGGCGCGTCAGTCGCTGCCCCGATACGTGTACGGCCCGGCACCGCGACAGCGGTCGCTCCGCGCACGCACACGTATCGCGAACTCCCTTGGGGAATACACCAGTTGACGGCGCGCAAGCGGAGCGTCGAAGCGGCGAGCCCCTTCGTCGCTCAGCACCGCTGCCGGAAGCAGTGCAAGTGCCCCCGTCATGAGCACGTCGAACGGAGCGCACATGAACGGAGCCCCCGATTCGCCCGAACCCCACGACAGGCCCGCCGCGCCGCACTCATGGGC
>NZ_JAAAHS010000638.1 GCF_009908195.1 Streptomyces boluensis
GGGGTGGCGAAGGGGCTCCGTCACAATCGGGGCGTAGAAATCGTCAAAGTGACGAGATAGGGGTAGCATCCCGAACCATGAACAGTGGGGCTATGAACTCTGCGGACCTCGGGCTGCCCGTGGACGTGCCGTCGACGGCACTCTTCACGGACCACTACGAGCTGACGATGCTGCAGGCCGCCCTCAAGGCGGGCACGGCCGAGCGACGCTCGGTCTTCGAGGTGTTCACGCGCAGGCTGCCCGAGGGGCGCCGGTACGGCGTCGTCGCAGGCACCGGGCGCGTCCTGGACGCGGTGGAGAACTTCCGCTTCGACGAGGGGGTCATCGACTTCCTGCGCTCCCGCGCCGTGGTCGACGAGCCCACCCTGCAGTGGCTCGCGGACTACCGCTTCCGGGGCGACATCTGGGGCTACCCGGAGGGCGAGGTCTACTTCCCCGGCTCCCCGCTGCTGCGGGTGGAGGGCTCCTTCGCGGAGTGCGTGCTCCTGGAGACGGTGATCCTCTCGATCCTCAACCACGACTCGGCCATCGCCGCGGCCGCCTCCCGGATGTCGGCGGCCGCGGGCGGGCGGGCGCTGATCGAGATGGGCGCGCGCCGCACCCACGAGCTGGCCGCGGTGGCCGCGTCCCGGGCGGCGTACGTCGGCGGCTTCGACACCACGTCCGACCTCGCGGCCGGGTTCCGCTACGACATCCCCACGGTCGGCACGTCCGCGCACGCCTTCACGCTGCTGCACGACAGCGAGCGGGACGCCTTCACCGCCCAGGTGGAGACCCTCGGCCGGGGTACGACGCTGCTCGTCGACACGTACGACGTGACCGAGGCCGTCCGGCTCGCCGTCGAGGTGGCCGGGCCCGAGCTCGGCGCGGTCCGTATCGACTCCGGTGACCTGCTGCTCGTCGCGCACCGGGTGCGGCAGCAGCTGGACGACCTCGGCGCCACCGAGACCAAGATCGTGGTCACCTCCGACCTGGACGAGTACGCCATCGCCTCGCTCGCCGCGGCGCCCGTGGACGCGTACGGCGTGGGCACCCAGCTGGTCACCGGCTCCGGGCACCCGACCTGCTCGATGGTCTACAAGCTGGTGGCGCGGGCCAGGTCGACGGAGCCCGGGGCGCCGCTCGAACCGGTGGCCAAGAAGTCGATGGGCGCCAAGTCCTCGCGCGGCGGCCGCAAGTGGGCCGCGCGCCGCCTGGACGAGGACGGTGTCGCCGAGGCCGAGGTCATCGGCACCGGGCCGGTCCCCGCGGACCTCGCCGACCAGCAGCTCCTCGTCGAGCTGGTCAAGGGCGGCGAGGTGGTGGCCCGCGAGCCGCTGGACGCGGTACGCGCCCGGCACCAGGAGGTCCTCGCCCGGCTTCCGCTCTCGGCGACGCAGCTGTCGCGCGGCGAGACGGTCATTCCCACCGAGTACGTCTGAGTGTCCGAGTACGCCTGAGCGCGTCTGAGTACGTCTGACGCGGGTGTGCGCTCGTGGGTCCGTACGGGTGGCCCGTACGGGGGCAGGGAGCGCATGAACGTCCGGTGGAGGGGAATGCAACGGCAGTCCCCTCCGCCCCTGACTCATCGACCCAGAGATTCTCCAGCCGAAGGACACCATCATGCGCCGCGCCCTGATTGTCGTGGATGTGCAGAATGACTTCTGCGAGGGCGGCAGCCTCGCGGTCTCCGGTGGCGCGGATGTCGCCGCGGCGGTCACGGATCTGATCGGCCAGACCGCGGGGGCCTGCTACCAGCACGTGGTCGCCACCCGCGACCACCACATCGCGCCCGGCGACCACTTCTCGGACCGCCCGGACTTCGTCGACAGCTGGCCCGCGCACTGTGTGGCCGGCACGGAGGGTGTCGGCTTCCACCCGAACTTCGCCCCCGCGGTGGCCTCCGGCGCGGTCGACGCGGTCTTCGACAAGGGGGCGTACACGGCGGCGTACAGCGGCTTCGAGGGCGCCGACGAGAACGGGACGCCGCTGGCGCGGTGGCTGCGGGCGCGGGAGGTCACGGAGGTCGACGTGGTCGGTATCGCTACGGATCACTGCGTGCGGGCCACTGCGTTGGATGCGGTGCGGGAGGGGTTCCGGGTGAAGGTTCTGCTTGACCTCACGGCCGGGGTGTCCGGGGACAGTACGCGGCGGGCTCTGGATGAGCTGTCCGAGGCGGGCGTGGAGCTGACGGGCAAGCCGGTGGTTTGAGCCCCTCCCCGCCCCTTCCCGCTGCGTCCGATATGCGGCTGCCGCCGCGTGGCCTGCCGGACGGGCCTCCTCAATCGCCGGAGAGGCTCAAATT
>NZ_JAAAHS010000639.1 GCF_009908195.1 Streptomyces boluensis
CTACCGCACCGAGCACGGCGGCTTCCGCTCGGTCGACGAGCTCCGCGAGGTGAACGGCATCGGTGAGCGGCGCTTCGCAGACCTGAAGAACGCCGTACGGCCATGATCCGCCCGGTAGTTCATGCCACGTCCGGCAGCCCGCTCGGCTCCGCCGACCCGAGACAGGAAGGCCCGACCGACCTTCGCCTCGTCCCACCCGCACTCGCCGCCTGGGTGTCGGCGGGGGTGGCGGTCGGCAGCAGCGGCGGGTGGGTCATCGCCTCGCTGGTGTTGTGCGGGCTGGTGACGATGGGGGTGCTGGGTGTGGAGGCCCTGCGGATGCGTAGGGCGGTGGGCGGACACGGGGCGCGCGGGTCGCTTCGGATGCGTGCGGGCCGCGTGGCTGTGGCCACGACTCTCCTCTGTACGACCGCCGCCCTCGGCTCCGCCGCACTGCACACGGCTGACCTGCACCGGGGTCCGGTCCCTGGCCTGGCCCGTGAATACGGCCGCGCAACCGTCGAGTTGGAGGTCACCGCGGATCCCCGGCCGGTGCGGGCACGGGTCACGGGCAACAGGGCCGGCCCGCCGGGCACGGTCGTAGAGGCGGACGTCATCCGGGTCACCACGTCGAGAGGGGAGGTCACGCAGACGCGCACTCCGGTGCTGGTACTTGCCAGGGAGGCGGAGCCGGGGACAGGGGCGGAGCTAGGGGCAGACGCGGAGCCGGGGATGGGCGCGGAGCCAGGAATGGACGCGAAGTCACGGCCACAGGTGCGGACGGGGCCAGAGTCAGAGGCGCGTGCAGGGCCGGAGCGTGAGGCCGACGTGGTCTCGTCGTCAGGCCGCGCCGGGCCGCAGCCCCACCACCCCTGGCGTGCCCTGCTGCCCTCGACGCGGGTGGAGGTCGACGCGCGCCTCGCACCGCCGATACGGGACGGTGGCCGGGTCGCGGCTGTCGTCAGGGTGCCGAGCGGTGCGGCGCCCCGGGTGGTCGAAGGGCCGAGCGCGCTGCAACGTACCGCTGGGGCGCTGAGGTCCGGGCTGCGCACGGCGACCGGAGGGCTCACGCCGGACGCCCGAGCGCTGCTGCCCGGCCTGGTGGTGGGGGACACTTCGCGGCTCACGGAGGAGCTGGACGAAGCCTTCCGGGCCACCGATCTGACCCATCTCCTCGCGGTATCCGGCAGCAACCTGACCATCGTCCTCATCCTGCTCACCGGTCCGCCCGGACGCGCGATGCGGGCGGAGCGTGGTGGACTGGCGCCGCGCCTGGGCATCTCGCTCAGGGGTACCGCGCTGCTCGGCGGGGCGCTCACGCTCGGCTTCGTCGTGGTGTGCAGACCCGATCCGAGCGTGCTGCGCGCCGCGGCCTGCGGGCTGATCGTGCTCCTCGCCATCGGTACGGGCCGGCGCCGGTCGCTGATCCCGGCCCTGGCTGCCGTAGTGCTGATCCTGGTCCTGTACGACCCTTGGCTGGCCCGGAGTTACGGCTTCGCGCTCTCGGTACTCGCCACCGGCGCGCTGCTCACGCTCGCACCGCGCTGGAGTGCGGCGCTGCGGCGCAGACGGGTTCCACCACGCCTCGCCGAGGCGCTCGCGGCGGCGCTTGCGGCGCAGGCCGTGTGCGCACCGGTCGTCGCGATCCTGGCGGCGCGCGTCAGCCTGGTGGCGGTGCCCTGCAATCTGCTGGCCGAGCTGGCGGTGGCGCCCGCGACGGTGCTCGGGTTCGCCGCGCTGGCTGTGGCGCCGATGTCTCTGGCGCTCGCGAAAGGGCTGTGCTGGTGCGCGAGTTGGCCCGTGGAGTGGATCGCCGAGGTGGCCAGGGCCGGGGCGGCGTTGCCGGGGGCGGGCGTCGACTGGCCGGGCGGCTGGCGCGGGGGTGTGCTGCTTGCGGCGGTGACGGTGCTGCTTGTGGTGCTGGTCGGGAGGGCGGCGCGCAGGGCCGGGGTGGCGCGGCTGCTCGCGCATCCCGCGACGGTCGCGGGGTGTGCCCTGTTGTTTTTGCTGGCGGTGGTCAGGCCGGCGCCGTTGACGCGGGTGATCTCCGGTTGGCCACCGCCTGGTTGGAGGGTGGTGATGTGCGACGTGGGGCAGGGGGATGCCACTGTGCTGGCCACGGGGCCGGGTGAGGCTGTGGTGGTCGACGTGGGGCCGGACGCTGCTCGGGTCGATGGGTGCCTGCGTTCGCTGGGGGTCACCCGGATTCCATTGGTGCTGCTCACGCACTTTCACGCCGACCATGTGACGGGACTGCCCGGGGTTCTGCGGGGGCGTAGCGTCGGGCTGATCCAGACGACGGTGC